>LFSN01000096.1:0-2165 GCA_001513125.1 Clostridia bacterium DTU030 | reverse complement strand
CCGCTTACAGGTCCGCCGTTGCGGCCGATGGTTGTGGCGCCCCAGTTGATGCTCTCGCTTAGATTTCCAGTTGCTGTCTGTTTACCATTCACATAAGCGGTATGTTTGGTGGAGGTAACCTTATAGGTTGCGATGAAAGGTTCGAGACTATCGGAGAAACTAAGCCTGACATTTTGATCATCACTATGGGTTACTGCAGCCGTTAAACACTTTTGTCTGGTACTAATATGGAAACACACAGAACCTTCTTCGGCATAATTACCCACCACCGTCTGTGAATCTTCCATTTGCTCACTCTGCAGAACCAGGAAAACAGTTATCTGATCAGTAGTTAATGTGCCCTTGCTCCATGTGAGATCTAAATACTGGTTTTCCCCGTCAAATTTCACAACCGGTCTGCCGAAAAACCCTTCATGGTTCAGCAAAGTGGGCCGGTAGTTCTCATTGGTTTGTGTAACCGTATTGGCAAATTCGCTTCTGTCCGGCCATTGGCCTGTACCCGGATTGTAATCGTGGGCATCCAGCCAGAGAACCAGTCCTTCCGGTGCAGGTTTGGTCCCGCTTTTTTTAGCCGCATCAAATACTTGAGTGGCCGCAGCCAGAGCTGCCACCGCTGCATCGACATCTGCCTGGGTGGCATCTTCATCGTTATACACAGCCTGGGCAGCGGCAATGGCTGCATTATAAGCGTCCATAACCGCCTGGGTTACCCACTGTTTGTCCTTGGCTACGTCCTGCCCATCTGCACTGATTTTTACAGAATCTCTGTTGGCTTCGGCGGCAGCAATAGCAGTTGCTAATGCATCCTTGTTGACCGGTTCTTCTTCTATGATCGCTGCTTCAAATGCCGCTATCTCTGCCTGCAGGGCAGCCACTGCCTGATCTACTTCCTCTTGTGTTGCGCCATCCTTATTGAGTATTACCTTCGCAGCTTCTATAGCTGCCTGTAAAGCTAAGTGGGCTTCCTCTGGCACTTGACCTGGCTCATTACCCACTTCTGTTTCTGTTATTAACGTTTCGGCTGTACTGAGCAACCCTTCTAATTCGCTCTTGTCTGCCGGTTCTTCTTTCAAGGTACCATACTGTTTGGCAGCATTGAAGGTTTCTGTAGCCGCAGCTAAGTCAGCCAAAGCAGCATTAAGCTCTTCTTTGGTAGCACCTTCATCTTTTAGCACATCCTTCGCAGCATCTATAGCTGCCTTGTAAGCATCCATAACCCCCTGTGTTACCCACTGCTCACCTTGGGCAATGTCTGTTCCGTCTTCACTTACTTTTACAGATTCTATGTTGGCTTCGGCTGCAGTAATGGCGTTACCTAATGCAACTTTTTCCGGTATTGATGGCTCGCCTGGTGTTCCTCCGCCGCCACCACCACCGCCCCCGCCTCCACCACCTCCGACGGGACTAACGACATTAAAATAAGCCAGCAAAGTTGTGTCGGCTGCTGGCATTTGGAAGTCAAATTCTGCCTTTGTGCTTATTTCTTTTCCGTTTACAGTCCACTTTGTAAATTCATACCCTGTATTGGGTTTTGCCGCCACCCTTACTATTTCCCCTTCTCTATAAGGCCCCTTGGCAGTAACATCTGTTACACTTCCCCCCGATTTAGGTACAGCTTGCAGGGTTAACGTATAGAGTTCAAGGGGTGCTCCGGGAATATCAGGCGTTTCAATTTCTTCTAGCTCGGATTTTTGTACTTCTATACACCGATCCAGGGCTACCACTGTTTCTGCCCGGGTAATGGAATTATTGGGACGGAAAGTTCCATCGGGATAACCGCCCATGACACCTGCCCCGGAAACTACCTGCACTGCCCCCCGGGCCCAGGGAGCTATTTCTCCATTATCTACAAAGTTAGTGCTTTGAACTGCCACAACTTTAATAAATTTGCCCAGGATAGCAGCTGCTTCCTGGCGAGATATTAAATTTTGCGGCCGAAAGCTACCGTCGGGGTAGCCTGACACTATACCAGCTTGCCAAGCGGCAGAAATATCTTTATAAAACCATGCTGTCTCGGGAATGTCGGTAAATACCGCTCCTTCTCCGGCTCCTCGAACCCCAAAGGCACGGTTTAGAAAGACAACAAATTCAGCCCTGCTCACCGGTGTTGATAGTCAATAGAATTGATCCACCATGTGCAAATAAAATTGACCCACCTAAGAGCA
>LFSN01000093.1 GCA_001513125.1 Clostridia bacterium DTU030 | reverse complement strand
CTTGACAAGGCAGGCCGGGAAGTTTATAATGGGGCTGATTTAGAATTGAATTAGTGGACTGTGATGACTGGGAAGAGTAGGCTGGTGGAGGCGCCGGCAGAGAGGAGATGTCAATGGGCTGCGAGCATCTCCCGGTGCAGCCAGTACGAAGACCACCCAGGAGCGCCTGGCCGAAGGTCCAGTAAGCCAGGACGGCTGCCGCCGTTACCGGTTGAGAGGGGACAGGTCGAAAATGGCCTGTCAATTTAGGGTGGAACCGCGGACAACCCCGTCCCTTTGTGGGAAGGGGTTTATTTGTTTATAATTGCCAATTGACAATGGACAATTGACAATTATTTCAGTTGAAGTAAGGTGTAGGGGCGACCTGCGGTCGCCCGCCAGGAGAGGTTAATTTATAATTGACAGTTGACAATTATAATGGCCTCCAGCTGACATGGATAATTGACAATTTTGCAGTCAACGGTTATCTGGTGAGGTAAGGTGTAGGGGCGACCTGTGGTCGCCCGCCAGGGTTGGTTAATCGATTATTACCCCAGTTTAATTTGTGAGGAGGAGCGGTAGAAAATGGATAAAATAGTAATTTCTTTGCCCGATGGATCCCAGCTGGAGTATCCCCGGGGCGTGGAAGTTGCCCAGGTGGCCAGGGATATAAGCCCCCGCCTGTACAAGGATGCGGTGGCGGCAAAGGTAAATGGCAGGCTGGTCGACCTGGCCACCCCCCTGGAGGAGGACAGCGAGCTGGAGGTGCTGACCTTTGCTTCGGAAGAGGGGCAGCGGGTCTTTCGCCACACCAGCTCCCACATCCTGGCCCAGGCCGTGAAGCGCCTCTACCCCGAGGCCAAATTTGCCATTGGGCCGGCCATTGAAAACGGCTTTTACTACGACTTTGACGTGCCGGAAAGTTTCACCCCCCAGGATCTGGAGAAGATCGAGGCAGAAATGAAGAAGATCGTTGCTGCCGATTATCCCATTGTCCGGGAAGAGGTCAGCCGGGAAGAGGCCCTGGCCTTCTTTGCCGAGCAGGGGGAAAAGTACAAGGAGGAACTGATCCGGGATCTGCCCGAGGATGTACAGGTAAGCCTCTACCGGCAGGGGGAATTTGTTGACCTGTGTGCCGGGCCCCATGCGCCCTCGACGGGGAAAATCAAGGCCATTAAGCTGACCAGTGTAGCCGGGGCTTACTGGCGGGGAGACGAGAATAGGGAAATGCTGCAGCGGATCTACGGCACTTCCTTCCCCAAGCAGAAGGAGCTGGATGAACACCTGAAGATGCTGGAGGAAGCCGCCAAGAGGGACCACCGGAAGCTGGGCCGGGAACTGGACCTCTTCAGCATCCATGAAGAGGGGCCGGGCTTTCCCTTCTTCCATCCCAAGGGGATGATTATCCGCAACGAACTGGAGAGCTTCTGGCGGGAGGTCCACACCCGCTGGGGCTATCAGGAGATTAAGACCCCCATCATCCTCCGGGAAGACCTGTGGAAGCAGTCGGGCCACTGGGACCACTACAAGGAGAATATGTACTTTACTGAGATCGACGAGCAGGCCTATGCCATCAAGCCCATGAACTGCCCCGGGGGCATACTGGTCTACAAGAACAGGCCCCACAGCTACCGGGAATTCCCCCTGCGGATGGCGGAACTAGGCCTGGTCCACCGGCACGAACTCTCCGGTGTTCTCCACGGGCTGATGCGGGTCCGGAGCTTTACCCAGGACGATGCCCACATCTTCCTCCTCCCCGAGCAGATCAAGGATGAGATCATTAATGTCATCGAGCTGACCGACTACCTGTACCGGGTCTTCGGCTTCGATTACCATGTGGAACTTAGCACCAAGCCGGAGAAGGCCATGGGCTCTGAGGAAGACTGGGAAAATGCCACCCAGGCCCTCCGGGAGGCCCTGGAGGAGAAGGGGATCGAGTACAAGGTCAATGAGGGGGACGGAGCCTTCTACGGGCCCAAGATCGATTTTCACCTCAAGGACTGCCTGGGGCGGACCTGGCAGTGTGGGACCATCCAGCTGGATTTCCAAATGCCGGAGCGCTTTGAGCTGGAATACACCGGGGAAGATGGGGAAAAGCACCGCCCGGTCATGATCCACCGGACCTGCCTGGGCAGCATTGAGCGCTTTATCGGGATCTTAATCGAGCACTATGCCGGGGCCTTCCCCACCTGGCTGGCCCCGGTCCAGGTGAAGATCCTGCCCATCACCGACCGCCACCTGGATTACTGCCGCCAGCTGGCGGAAGAGTATAAAGAACACGGGATCCGGGTCGAAGTGGACGAGCGGAATGAAAAGGTCGGCTACAAGATCCGGGAAGCCCAGCTGAACAAGATCCCCTACATGCTCATTGTCGGCGACAAGGAAGTGGAAGAGGGCACCGTCTCGGTCCGGGCCCGGTCCCAGGGGGACATTGGGGCCATGGCTGCCGACCGCTTCCTGGAGCTGATCAAAGAAGAGATAGAAGTCAAGGCTTCCAGTTGACGGCACCCCTGGCCTGTGCTATACTATAGTCAGCCAATTCCATATAGTTAGCCCAAAGTAGAAGCCATCCTGCTTCTCACCCTGCGCGCCCACCGGGTTGCTACCAGGGTCGAGGTAATTGACGGAATAAGTGTGTTCTGTTGCGGGTGGTATCACCCGCTTTTTCTTTGAGGCTAACGGGAAAATTTGGGGAGGTGACATGCTATTAGTAGGGATTTACAGGTCAATGAGGGAATCCGGGCGCGGGAGGTACGGCTGGTCGATGTCGATGGCAAGCAGCTGGGCATTATGCCTACCCGTGAAGCTTTGCGGATTTCTCGGGAACGCCAGCTAGACTTGGTTGTGGTTGCTCCCAATGCCAAGCCGCCGGTCTGCCGGATTATGGACTACGGCAAATACAAGTACGAACAGAGCAAGCGGGAGAAGGAAGCCCGGAAAAAGCAGAAGGTTATTACCGTCAAAGAGGTTCGCCTCCGGCCTAATATTGACAAGCATGATCTGGAAGTGAAATTAAAAAGTGTCCGGCGCTTCTTGACCGCTGGAGACAAGGTCAAGGTCACCATCCGGTTCCGGGGCAGGCAGATTGCCTATACCGATGCTGGAAGGAAGCTCCTCAATGAGATCGCCGAAGAGATTAAGGACCTGGGAACAGTGGAAAAGGGAGCCAGGGTTGAGGGCAGGCAGATGACTATGATCATTGCCCCCAGGCAGGATAAGGCAGAAAAGAAGCAGCCACAGCAGCAGGAGAAGGAGGGAGTACAGTAATGCCGAAGATGAAAACCAAGCGTTCAGCAGCCAAACGCTTCAAGTTTACCGGTACCGGTAAAATTAGACGCAACAAGGCTTTTAAGAGTCATATTTTGGAAAAGAAGAGCCCCAAGCGCAAGCGCAACCTGCGTAAAGCTGGCTTGGTAAGCAAGACGGATTATAAGCGGGTCAAGAAGATGCTGCCCTATGCATAGATTTTTGAAGGACGAAGGAGGTTATTGGCATGGCGCGGGTAAAAAGGGGTGTTAATGCCCGTAGGAAACATAAGAAGATAATGAAATTGGCCAAGGGTTACCGGGGTGCCCGCAGCAGGACCTTCCGGGCGGCCAACGAAGCTGTCCTCAAGGCCTTGTACTATGCCCGCCGGGACCGGAGGGCTAAGAAGCGGAACTTCCGGAAGCTGTGGATTGCCCGGATCAATGCTGCTGCCCGGATGAACGGCCTTTCCTACAGCAGGTTCATCAATGGCCTGAAGCAGGCCGGGGTGGAGATTAACCGGAAGATGCTGGCCCAGCTGGCCGTGGAAGACAGCAAGGCCTTCGGTGACCTGGTGGAAGTGGCCAAGGAAAAACTGAATGCCTAAGGAGAAACCTGGGGACACCCGGGTTTTTTCTTTACCCGGTTATAAAAAGGGGGGTGGCGGTGTGAAGGAGATTAGATCCCTGACCAATCCGCGGCTGAAGTATGCCCGCTCACTGCACAGGCGCAGGTATCGGGAGCAGGAGGGGAAGTGCCTGGTGGAGGGAGTAAGGCTCCTGGAGGATGCGGTGGCTGCGGGGGTGGAGATTGAAACGGTGTTTTACACGGACCGGCTCCTGGCCCGGGAACGGGGACGGCAATTGCTGCAGGAGTGCCAGGGCCGGGGAAGCAGCTGCTACCGGCTCCCCGAGGCAGTACTGGCCTCCCTGGCCGAGACGGAATCGCCCCAGGGAGTGGTGGCTGTCGTGAAATATCCCCAATGGGAGAGGGAGACGCTGCTGGTCGGGCCGGGCCTCCTTCTTCTGGTGGACCGGATCCAGGATCCCGGCAACCTGGGCACCATGCTGCGGACGGCCGAGGCCGCCGGCTGCCGGGGAGCCATCCTTTCCCCCGGCACTGTGGATCCCTATAATTCCAAGGTGCTCCGGTCCAGTATGGGGGCGGTGTTTCGCCTCCCCATCCTCACCGGGGAAGCCTTTCCCGCCCTCCTGGAAGAACTGCAAGAAAGGGGCTACCAGCTGGTGGCCGCCGACATCGGGGGGAGTGTCCCTTACTGGGAGGCCGATCTTCGCCTGCCCGGGGCCCTGGTGGTGGGGAACGAGGCCTGGGGCGTGGGGAAGGAAATTCTGGCCCAGGTTGCGGAACGGGTCCGCATCCCCCTGAAGGAGGGGGTAGATTCCCTCAATGCCGCCGTGGCCGCGGGCATTATCCTCTACGAGTGGGTGCGGCAGGGGGGAATTATCCCCGGCGGCATTTGATTGTATGAGTAAAATTAACTCTGGTACTGGAGGAGAATATTAGAAAAAAAGAAGGAACGAGAAGCCGATCCTCCGAAGTGATAAGTTAGCACAACCAAACACAAAGGAGGTGGTCCTCGTTCCTATGGAAAGACTTCGTGAAATGATCAATATTTCCTTCCTCCAGCTGGAACAAATT
>LFSN01000029.1 GCA_001513125.1 Clostridia bacterium DTU030 | reverse complement strand
TGGAGCGGAAAACGGGATTCGAACCCGCGACCCTCGGCTTGGGAAGCCGATGCTCTACCACTGAGCTACTTCCGCCCGTTATACTTTTTCCCTGGTGGTATTTATTATACCCCGACCGGGGCCTTCCGTCAAGCCAATCCTTTATTTTGCTCCCGCTCCAGTCCCTCTTCATCCAGGATAAGGACCTCCCTGCCAGCCAGGAGCTTGATATAACCTTCATCCTGGAGCTGGTGCAGTTTGCGGCTGATGGTTTCCCGGGCTACACCGACATAGTTGGCCAGGCCCTCCCGGCCCAGGGGCAGGGTCACCAGCTTGCCAGCCGCCTGTTTTTGCCCGTATTTGCGGGAAAACTCCAGCAGCATCATGATTACCCGTGTCTTGGCATCCAGGCCCCCCATGGCCAGGACCAGATCTTCCATCTTGCCCAGACGCAGGCTGAGCTCTTCGGCAACCTTCAGGAGGATATCGGGGTTTTTTCGCACCAACTGCCGGAAATCGTCCCGCCTGATCTGGCAGATCCGGGTGGGTTCCAGGGCTTCCACGCTGTAGCGGAGGGGCTCCTGGCCCAAAAGGTTCATTTCGCCAAAAAAGTCCCCGGTGGAAAAGACATAAAGGATCTGCTCCCGCCCTTCGGGGGTATAGTTAAAAACCTTCACCCGCCCCGAATGGACAATGTTCAGCCCCTCGGGCTGGCTCCCTTCCAGGGCGATGAATTCTCCCCGCCTGTAGGTCCTCTGGCGAATTAGGGAGGCAATCTCCACCAGCTGGCCAGTTTCCAAACCGGCAAAGATTGGTACCCGGCTGACACACAGGCTGTGCCCATCCTGGTGCCCGCATCCGCATCCTCCAGTCAAAGCCATCACCCCTTGCCATTGCTGTCGGNNCCGGCTGACAGGGCCGGTAGGCTTTCGTGCTCTATGATTAATTCTCTGCCCGGACAGAAATCTCCTGGCGTTACAAAGGAAAAACCCGGTTTTCCCCTCAGGGTAAACCGGGCCTCTTTGGTGCCGCGGGGCGGAATCGAACCACCGACACGAGGATTTTCAGTCCTCTGCTCTACCAACTGAGCTACCGCGGCAAAAACCATGGGTCAGCACCCTTTACAGGCTGCTGACCCTGGTCTGGCGGAGCTGACGGGAATTGAACCCGCGATCTCCGGCTTGACAGGCCGGCATGTTAACCGCTACACCACAGCTCCGCGAATGGTGGGCGAAACAGGACTTGAACCTGTGACCCCCTGCTTGTAAGGCAGGTGCTCTCCCAACTGAGCTATTCGCCCGTGGTGACCCTAGGGGGATTCGAACCCCCGTTACCGCCTTGAAAGGGCGGTGTCTTAACCACTTGACCATAGGGCCACTCCTCTTTTGTGTTGAAAAAGAGGGAAATGGTGAGCCATCCAGGACTCGAACCTGGGACACCCTGATTAAAAGTCAGGTGCTCTGCCAACTGAGCTAATGGCTCGTGTAACCCCTCACGGGTCTTAATGATACTATAATTTCTTCTCCCTGTCAAGCCACTCTAAATGGCAAGTTTATCTAGAAAACGGTAGAGTTTCCTCGAAAGGGCCGATTCCCTTGCTTTAGTGCCGGCAGGGGCGGGGAAGCAGCCTCCTTCCCCTGCCGGCAGTGTCGACAAAATCCTGTCAACCTTATTCTTCCCGCCGCAGGATCTCCCGGGCGGCGATGACGCCGGCGGCAGAGGCCTGGGCCAGGCCCCGGGTCACCCCGGCCCCATCCCCCACGGCAAAGAGATTGGTCAGCTGGGACTCCAGCACCTGGTTTAAGTCCAGGCGGGAGGAATAGAATTTTACTTCGATGCCGTAAAGGAGGGTATGGCGGGAATTAACCCCTGGTGCCACCACGTCCAGGGCCTCCAGCATCTCCAGGATACTGACCAGATGCCGGTAGGGAAGGACCAGGCTCAGATCCCCGGGGGTAGCGTCCTTCAGGGTTGGTTCTACCATCCCCCGCTTGATCCTGTCGGTGGTAGACCGCCGTCCCGACAGCAGGTCCCCCAGGCGCTGGACAATGACACCGCCCCCCAGCATATTGGCCAGGCTGGCTATATACTTCCCGTAGGAGATGGGCTCCTTAAAGGGTTCGGTGAAGGTCTTGCTCACCAGGAGGGCAAAGTTGGTGTTATTGGTCTTCTTTTCGGCATAGCTGTGGCCGTTGACCGTGAGGAGCCCGGAGTTGTTCTCCACCACCACTTCCCCGTGGGGGCTCATGCAGAAGGTCCGGACCCGGTCGTCAAAGGACTTGGAATAGAAGACAAACTTGGACTCATAGACGACATCGGTGATATGTTCCATGATGGCGGCTGGAAGTTCCACCCGCACCCCGATATCAACGGGGTTCACCATGGTTTTTAAACCTAACCTCATGGCCTCCCGGGCAAACCATTCGGAACCCTCCCGGCCCGGGGCGGCGATGATATACTTGCAGGGGATCCTTTCTCCTTCTGAAGTTTCCACACCGGCGACCCGGCCATCTTCCACCAAAATGTGATCGACCATGGTCCGAGTCCTGATCTCCACCCTGTCTCCCAGGTAATCCCGCATGGCCTGGAGGACTTCGTAACACTTTTCCGTCCCCAGGTGCCTGATTTTGGCGGGGATCAGGGCCAGATCCGCCCGGGCCGCCTGGCGCTGGATATTCCGGATTTCTTCCAGGTCGGTGCCGAAGATGTTGTCGGGGGCACCGAAATGACAGTATATGCCATCTACATAGTTGATCAATTCCTGCACCCGGCTCCGGCCCTGGTACTGGTCCAGCCAGCCGCCGAACTCGGTGGTCAGGGTCAGCTTACCGTCGCTGAAGGCCCCGGCTCCGCCCCAACCGCTGACAATGGAACAGCTGGCGCAATTAAGGCAGCGTTCCTGTCCCTCCCGGGGGCAGGAGCGCTGGGAAATGTCCCGGCCCTTTTCCAAAATCAGTATCTGGAGGTTATTTTTGGCCACCAGTTCCAGGGCAGCAAAAATACCGGCCGGTCCGGCTCCAATTATGATGACATCATATTTTTTCACTATCCCAGTCCCCTCCTCTTCCCCCTTATTTTATCTCTCCTCGACTTGATTTAGAAGTTTTCTTTTCCAAGGATCCATCCCTAATGGTAACAGAGGAGGAGGGCAGAATCAAGGAAAAAAGGCGAACGTTGTTCGCCTTTTCCTGTCGAATGTTCGCTTATCCTGCCCCCTCCCCATGGAGCACTTCCACATTGCGGCCCATGCGCATCTCTTCGGCAATCTTTTCCCGGTAGTTTTCCCCGTCCAGGGGCAGGACATCCCCACACATCTCCAGGAGCCGGTCGACAACCTTTTTCCCCAATCGATCTTCAATCCAGGATATGGTCCGGTTGGTGGTTATGATGATGGGCTTTTCGTCCTCGTAGCGGGCATTGATAATCTCGTACAGCTTGGCCTTTTCCCATTCGGTGAAACGTTCCGCCGCTGCCAGGTCGTCGAGGACAAGAAGGTCCACCTCCTTGACGAGCTGGAGGAGGTCCCCTTCCGTTTTGTCGCTCCGCTCGTAGGTATCCCGGATCTCATTGAGGAGTTCGATGACCACCACAAAGATGCCGTTGAAACCCTGGCGCAATACCTCCTGGAGGATGGCCGCCGCCAGATGCGTCTTCCCCCGGCCCACATCCCCCAGGAAGATCAGGCTCTTCCCGCAGCGCAGGTAGGTGGCAAAATTCTCGGCATAATCCCGGGCTGCTTCATAGGCGATCCGGGTGCCGGGGGATACTTGAAAGTTGGCAAAGGTCCGTTTCCGGAACTTCCGCCGCAGCCGGGCGGAATTTAATTTATGCTCCCAGCTTTGCTGGCGCCCCAGCTGCTTCCGCTCCTGGACGCAGGAACAGGGGCGGGCCCGGATCTGGCCCTTTTCCCGGTAGTAGATCTTTTCCAGGTCCTTGCACCGGAGGCAGTAATAGGTGCCGGCTGGGTAAAGGCGATACTGGACCAGACCGTTGACCTCGAATTTGACATAATGTTCTTCCCTGGAATCAGAGATGCGGCCTTCCTGGAGGGCCAAGCGCTCCCTCTTGATTTCCTCCACCCGCCGCCGGGCCTCCGCCAGCCGCTGGGAAAAATCCTTGTCTTTACTGGCGGCGATAGAACCGATAGTAGCGGTCCCGGGTAAAGTCAAGGGGTCCTTCATCCTTTCCATGCCAATCCATCTCCTTTGCCAGGTCTTGGTCCACAGTAAACCCCGCCTCTTCGATCTTGGACAGGGCCCAGCGGGGTACGCCCTTCTGCAACCAGTTCAAGGCCGTCCGCTCCAAAAAGGTGAGGGAACGGCCGTCGACACCGAGACAGTACTGGATGGCCGTCTTTAAAACCCGCTTGTCCCGCTCATTGCGGCAGTCGTCGGGCAGGGCCAGCAGCCTGTCATAGGTCAAGGGCCGGGGATCAACCAGCTTCTGCTTCAGGTATTGGAGCAGTAATTCCCTGATCTCCTTATCCAGCTGGCCCTCTGTCACAACAGTACCCTCCCTCAACCTGGTTTTGGTCTTGATAACTACTTCTCCATCCACCCATTCCTTTCCTCCCTGGCCCAGGGGGCCAGAGGGAGGCGAA
Organism: Clostridia bacterium DTU030; assembly: GCA_001513125.1. GTDB lineage: Bacteria > Bacillota > DTU030 > DTU030 > DTU030 > DTU030. The sequence goes on along the minus strand of LFSN01000029.1, from coordinate 28,987 downwards.
AAAAAGGGCCTGGCTGGGCCAGGGCGAGCTTTTAGGGTTCTTCCGGTATATAACTCAAATCGCGAAAACGCATAGAATCTTTTAGGAAGGCCAGCTGCACCACCCCTGTGGGGCCGTTCCGCTGTTTGCCGATAATTATTTCGGCAATGCCCTTTTTCGTCTCTGTATCGGGGTTGTAGTATTCATCCCGGTAGATAAAGGCCACCACGTCGGCATCCTGTTCAATGGCCCCCGACTCCCGCAGGTCCGAGAGGACCGGCCGCTTATCCTGCCGCTGCTCTACGGCCCTGCTCAACTGGGAGAGGGCCACCACCGGCACCTGCAGCTCCCGGGCCAGGGCCTTTAAGCCCCGGGATATTTCCGTAATCTCCTGCTGGCGGCTCTCGAAGGACCGCCTGCTGTTGACCAGCTGGAGGTAGTCCAACAGGATCAGGGCCTGGCCCTGCTCCTGAACCAGGCGCCTGGCCTTGGCCCTGATATCCATGACCGTTATGTTGGGGGTATCGTCGATATATATGGGTGCTTCGCTGAGCCGGGCCATGGCCGTGGTCAAGAGCAGCCAATCCTCCTCGTCGAGGAAGCCCGTCCGGAGCCTCTGTCCGTCGATCCCCGCCTCGCTGCTCAGCATGCGCATGATCAGCTGTTCCCGGGACATTTCCAGGCTGAAGATGGCCACGGGGATCTTGGCTTCCAGGGCCACGTGGAGGGCTATGTTGAGGGCAAAGCTGGTTTTCCCCATGGCGGGCCGGGCAGCCACAATGATCAGGTCCGAAGGCTGGAGGCCGGCCGTGAGCCGATCCAGATCCTTAAAGCCGGTGGGGATGCCCGTCACCCCGCCCTTGTTCTGGTAGAGGTACTCGATCCGGTCATAGGCAGCCGAAATGAGATCCTTGACAGGAAAGAAACCCGAATGGTTCCGGTACTGGGAGATCCGCAAAATTGCCTGCTCGGCCTCATCGAGGATGGCGGCGGCTTCGTCGGTGGCCTCATAGCTGTTCTGGACGATCCGGGTGGCTTCCCGGATGAGCCGCCGCAGGATGGATTTCTCCTCCACAATCCGGGCATAGTATTCGACATTGGCCGCCGTGGGCACACTCTGGGCCAGGGTGGTGACATAGGCCAGGCCTCCCACGTCCTCCAGGCGGCCCTGCTGGCGCAGGGTCTCGGTGACCGTCACCAGGTCCGCCGGGCGGCCCTTTTCCTCCAGCTCCAGGATGGCCTCAAAAATGTAGCGGTGGGCATCCCGGTAAAAATCCTCGGGCTGGAGGATTTCCGCTGCAACGAGGACAGCCTCCCGCTCCAAAAACATGGCCCCCAGTACCGACTGTTCTGCTTCGAGACTAAAGGGGGGCACCCGATCAAAGACAGTACTCATTACCTATCCACCGCCCATACATGTTCCAACATTTCCGCCACTGTGTCCACCAGAATCACCTGGATCCCGGTATTTTCCCGGGGGACATCGTCCCTGTTCTCCCGGGGTAAAAGGACCTGCTTCATCCCCGCCTGCCGGGCACCATAAATCTTTTCCGGAATGCCGCCCACGGCCTTGAGCCGGCCCTGGATGGATATTTCGCCACTGACGGCCACATCCTGGCGCAGGGGGCGCCCCTCGATGGCACTCACCAGGGCCAGGAAGATGGCGGCCCCGGCCGAAGGTCCGTCGACCTGGCCGCCGCCGATGAGGTTGACATGGAGGTCATAGTCGGCGATCTCAATTCCCCGCACCTTCCGGATCACCGCCGCGGCATTGAAGACGGAATCCCTGGCCATGGAGCCGGCGGTATCGTTGAACCTGATGCGCCCCTGCCCCTTCTCCCGGGCCGAAAAGGCGGCCGCCTCCACCTCCAGGACCTGGCCGAGGAAGCGGTTTACGCCCAGGCCAAAGGCCTTCCCCAGCTCGGGCCGTTCCGAAGCCTTCCCCCTCTGGGGAGAGAGGCGCCGCAGCTGGAGAACCTCTGCGGCCTGTTTTTTGCCGATATAGGGGGGCTTGTCCCCCCGCTGTCCCTGCTGGCTCAAGGCCAGGCCAAAGGCATCGGCCAGGACGTTGATGGCCTGCCGGGCATCTATGGTGCAGGCGCTGATGAGTTCCGCCGCCGGGTTAGAGAGCCGGGCCCCGATTCTCTTGGCCCCCTCTACCACTATTTTCTTTATCTCCGTCCTGGTCAGGGGGGAGAAAAAGACCTCGGCACAGCGGGACCGGATGGCCGGGTTGATCTCCGCCGGGTCCCGGGTAGTGGCGCCGATGAGGATAAAATCTGCCGGCGCCCCCTCGGCAAAGAGCTTTTTGATATATTTGGGCACCCGGGGGTCGTGGGGGTCGTAATAGGAGGAATCGAAGGTGACCCTTTTATCCTCCAGGACCTTCAGCAGCTTGTTCTGGAGCATAAAATCCATTTCCCCGATCTCGTCGATAAAGAGAACCCCACCGTGGGCTTCGGTGACCAGGCCCAGTTTGGGTTCCGGCACGCCCCCTTCGGCCAGATCCCGGCGGGCCCCCTGGTAGATGGGATCGTGGACAGAACCCAGGAGGGGGTTGGTGATCTCCCGGGGATCCCAGCGCAGGGTAGTCCCATCGACTTCCACAAAGGGGGCATCGGGGCTAAAGGGGGTGTATTCCCTTTTCTTCGCCTCGGCCAGGGCCAGGCGGGCGGCTGTGGTCTTGCCCACCCCCGGGGGGCCGTACAGGAGCACGTGCTGGGGGTAGGGAGAGGCCAGCTTGGCCAGAAGGGCCCGGACAGCCCCTTCCTGCCCCACCAGCTCGTCCAGGCTGCGGGGCCGCAGGGCCTCCTGGGCCGACACCGAAAGGGAGACCCGTTCCTTCTTTTCCAGGAGGGCGTATTTTTTCAGGGTAACGGCATTTTCCACCCCCGTCTCCCGCTTTAAAATCTGGAGCTTGATCTCCTCCAGATACCGGTCCTGCTGCTCCTGCAATTTGGCAGCCACCTTTTCCTCCAGGCTTTTTTCCACCGCCCGGCGGGCCAGGCAGTCGGCCAGGGCGTCCTCCACCTCCTCCAGGATCCGGGAAAAATCCTCTTCCCGGGGCAGTTCCTCAATGTTCTCGTCCTCAAAGACCAGGCGCTGGAGGGCCAGCAGCCGTTCCGGCAGCCCTTCGGCAGCCATCAGCTCCAGGACACCCAGTTCCTTGGCCCTGCGCATCAGCTTGTCCCGCCCGTACAGATTGGTTAAAAGATCAAAGAGGGCAGTCACCCGACGCCGCCACCCTGTCCCGGGGGAGATTTTTTCTTCAGCATCTGAAAAGATTAGCGACGGTAATTCCTTCATGGCCATTAGTACTCCTTTCTAGGTGCCGGGTCCGGAAACGCCCAGCCAGCCGGGACAACCCTGTTCCCTTCCCCTACTTTTCCCCTTCCACCACCTGGACTGCTACTTCTACCACATAATCTTTATAGAGCCGGACGGGAACCTTGTAATCCCCCAATGCCTTCAGGGGTTCCTTCAGCTCCACCTTGCGCTTGTCCACCTTAGTGCCCAATTCTGCCTCGATGGCCTGGGCAATATCCTGGCCCGTAATGGAGCCGAAGAGGCGTCCCCCTTCCCCGGCCTTGCCCTCGAGGACAATGACCCGCTCCTTGAGCCGGGCAGCCAGCTCCCTGGCTTCGGCCTCCTCCCGGGCCTCCTTCTGGGCCTGGCGCTCTTTGGCCTTCTCAGCTTCCTTGAGGTTAGCCGCCGTAGCTTCCACGGCCAGTCCCCGGGGAATGAGATAGTTGCGGGCATAACCGTCGGCTACCCTGACAACATCGCCCACATCTCCTATTTTTTTGACCCTTTGTGTAAGTATTACCTTCATTTCCCAGCCTCCTCTGCAAAGTAGTCGTGGATAACCTCCAGGACCCTTTCCCTAGCCTGGGCAAGGGTCACCCCCTCCAGCTGGGCCCCGGCGATGGTCATATGGCCACCGCCCCCCAGCTCCTCCAGCATGACCTGCACATTGATATCTCCACTGGAACGGGCGCTGACGGCCGCCCCCTCGGCAGTGGGGTAGATGACAAAGGATGCCGCAAAACCTTCTATGGTGAGGAGGGCATCGGCTGCCTGGGCCGCCAGGAGCTGGGCCCTTTCCCCCTGCTGGGTGACCATGGCCAGGGCCACCCTGTCGTAGAGGACCTCGGCCCCCTTGATGACTTCGGCCCGCTTGATAAAGGTTGCCCAGTCATCCTGCAAAAACCGCTGGATTGTATCCTGATCCGCTCCGGAGCGGCGCAGGAAGGCCGCCGCCTCAAAGGTGCGGACCCCGGTCTGGTAGCTGAAATTCTTGGTGTCCACGGCAATGCCGGCCAAAAGGGCGGTAGCTTCCGCGAAGGTCAGCTCCACATTGTCCCCCAGGTACTGGAGGAGTTCCGTCACCAGCTCACTGGCGGAAGAGGCGTAGGTTTCCAGGTAAACCAGGAGGGGTTCGGCAATAAATTCTTCCCCCCGGCGGTGATGGTCAATGACCACCACCTTATTGGTCCGCTCCAGTAGAGCCGGCACGGCCACCAGGGAAGGCTTGTGGGTGTCGAGGACCACCAGCAGGGTCCCGGCGTTGACCAGCCGCAGGGCCTCGGCCTCGTTGAGGAATACTCTCTGGAAGTCTCCCTCCTCCTGGAGGAAGGCCACCATTTTTTCCACCGCCGGGTTGATATCTTCCAGGACAATATAAGCCTCTTTGCCCACGGTCCGGGCGGCCCGGACCATTCCGGCCGCCGCTCCCACACTGTCTAAGTCGGCAACCCGGTGGCTCATGACCATAACCTGGGTCGCCTGTTCCATGAGCTCCCGCAGGGCGTGGGCAATGACCCGGGCCTTGACCTGGGTCCGTTTTTCCAGGGCCTTGGTCTTCCCCCCGAAGAAGTGGAAGCGGTCTGAATCCCTGATCACCACCTGATCGCCGCCCCGGCCCAGGGCCAGGTCCAGACCGGCCCGGGCAAAGGAGCCCAGTTCCTTGAGGTCGGCTGAACCGACCCCGAAGCCGCAGCTTAAGGTGACGGGAAGCTTGTTTCCCATCTTAATTTCCTTGACCCGGTCCAGGATGGGGAAGCGTTCTTCCCGGCAGGCAGCCAATTGTTCCCAGTTGAAAAGGACCAGGTAGCGGTCCGGATTGTATTTCTGCATGAAACCCCTTTTCTCCGCCACCCAATCGGACACCACCCGGTCGATGGCGGCCGCCAGCAGAGGCCGCTCCTCGGAGGCCACGGTCTGGAGCACCTCTTCATAGTTGTCCACCTGCACTAGGCCCACACAGGTGGCCTCCTGGGACCGGCGGGCCAGGAGTTCCTCCAGCTCGGTTGTTTCCTGCACAAAGAGGACGTGGTTGTTCCTGCTTCCCTGCCGGGTCCGGACCCGGTGCAGGTAGAGGTCAAACCAGCGTTCCCCCTCCTTGAGCCGCATCTGTTCCCTATCCATCTTGATTTCGGGAAAAAGGGAAGAGATCCTTTCCCCAATTATCTCCAGGCCGGGAAACATATCTACCAGGCGGGAGTTGCACCAGCGGACGATCCCCCGGTCGTCCAGGACCGCCAGGCCCCAGGGCAGGTTATAGATTATGTCCTGGGCCGTTGTTTCCACCTGCATGGCCAGGGAGCGGAGGTTGTCCTCCAGGGTCGCCCGGCGCCGGCGGGCCGTCTCCCAGCTGTAATAATAGAGGCTGCCCAGGACTATGAAGCCCAAGAGGGCCATCCGCCAATTGTAGTAACCTAATAAAAGGACCAGGACCAGGATAACGCCTAAAAACAGACGCTGGTCCGGTGACAGCATAACCCGGTATTTTTTCATCCACTTAGAACCTCCCGATGGATACGGGCTTTAGAGCTTGCGTAGATTAAAGGCAATGTCAACAATACCCAAGAAGGTAACCAACTGCAAAAAAATAGGATTTAAAATTATGATGCCGCTGGCCAGGATAATCAGGGCCCTGGGCAGGCGATACCGCCCCAGCAGATAGTGGACCACCGACAGGCCCGCCAAGGCCAGGACGAGATTGAAGATCACCTGTATGTTGAGGCCTATTTCCAAAAGGAGGTTGTGGCCATAGTAGTTTCCCGCCACCACAAAGAGTATCCCCACTAGGTAGCCTGCAAGGAGGTTGCGGGGGAACTGCCAGGTGGCAAAGGGTGGCAAGCCGGGCACATCCTCTCCCAATTTTTCCAGGATCAGGCGGGCCACGGAAAAGTTGATGAAGGTGGCAAAGATGCTGCCCAGAAGGAGGGTGGCCGGCAGCAGATAGCGGAACATCTCCACCATTTCCAGGTAATAATCTTCCATCTGCTTCAGCTGCCCTTCAGGGATCCCCAGCCCCCGGTAGAATTCCAGGGCCTGGGTGCCCGATTCGGCCAGCAGGGCCTGCCCTTCGGTCAGGGGGTTGACACCAAAAATCAGCAGGGTGAGGAGAAACAAGAGCAGGGTGGAGGCCAGGACCGTGAGGGTCCCTGTCCCCAGGGTTTTGGCCGGGGGCCATTTTTCCCGGAAACAGTAGCCCAGGGCGATCCCCAGGAAACCCAGCCAGATCACCAGGGAGCCGACGGTGAGGGGATGGCTGAGGATGCTGGTGATAAGGGCCGCCGTCACCATAGCCAATACACTGCTCTTTAGTCCATGCCGGACCCCCAGTACCGTGATGGGTACCGGCCAGATAAAAAGGGTTAGCGTCCCCAGGAGGGGAAGGTAGATGGTCGGCAAAAGCAAAACGACAGTAAGGGCAGCCAGCATGGCCGCCTCGACCAGGGATCTGGTTTTCTCCTTTTGTGTCAAACTCTTCACCTCTTCATCCCAGACAGGTAATCCAAAAGGGCGGAGAGGTCACCGTACCATTTCTCCACCTCATGGTCAGCCTCGATATTGCCTTTGACCTGCTGGAGGAGTTTCTTCTCCAGGCGGGTAAAACTTAAACCCAGGCGGCGGGTTAGGACAAAAAGGCTAATTATAATACCGGCCAGGGCTTCTAAAATAAGTTCTTCCCTTCCCTGCAGCATGGCCTTAAATAAAAAGGAGGTTTGCTCCAGGATCTGGGCCTTCAGCCACTCTATTGTCCGGAGATTTCTGGCAAGGTCAAATTCTCCCTGCGGGGGCTTGGATGACACAATTAACCCCTCCATTTACAACCAAAACTCGGCATACTGGTACCGCTACACTATTCTGCGCCGGCAGTGGGATCTCCTGCCCCTGGCAGCAGTTCCCAGGGGCTCCCGGACAATTATTGTTCTTCCCCTGCCGCCGCCAGTTCTGCCTGGACCGCCAGGGCACATTCAATCCGCTTCTTGCTGAGCTCACAGCCCAGGGGGTAGGGGGTCAAAAGGTCGCCGGTAAAAAGATGGTTGTTGGCATGGCAGCCGCCGCTGCAGTAAAAGCGGGCCCAGCAGGAGGCACATTCCCCCTTGTTGTAGACATGGGCTTCTTGAAACTGGCGGCAGAGCCCGGGTTTTAAGACCCCCTGGTAGACAGTGCCCAGTAAAAACTCGTCCCTCCCCACGAACTGGTGACAGGGATAGAGCTCTCCCGTGGGGGCAACGGCAAAGTACTCGTGGCCGGCGCCGCAGCCGCTGATCCGCTTGTACAGGCAGGGCCCCTGGTTGAAGTAAACCTCAAAGTGGTAATAGCTGAAGGGCCGCCCCTCCCGGTGCCGCTCCAGGTAAGCCTGGGCCAGGGCCTCATATTCGGCAAAGATGGCCGGCAGGTCCTCCCAGGTCAGGGCATAGCCCCCCTCCTTGGCCACCACCGGCTCCAGGGAGAGGTTGGAGAAGCCGAGATCGGCCAGGTGGAGGACATCCCGGGAAAAATCCAGGTTGTAGCGGGTAAAGGTGCCCCTGATCACACAATCTTCCGGCGGGCGGGAGACGGCCATGGCCTGGAGGCGGGGCAGGATATGGTGGTAGGAACCCCTGCCCCCGGGAAAGGTCCGCATCCGGTCATGAATCTCGGGCCGCCCGTCTATGCTGAGGACGACACTGATGTTATTCTCGTTGAGAAAGGAGCGGGCTTCCTCATCGAGGAGGACACCGTTGGTGGTCAGGGTGAATTTGAATTCCTTCCCCCTTTTGGCCCCCTCTTCCCGGGCATAGCGGACCACTTCCTGCACCACAGCCATGTTCAGGAGGGGTTCGCCGCCAAAGAAGTCGATCTCGCACAGGGGGCGGGGGCCGGAATTTTCCAGGAGAAAATCTACTGCCCGCCGGCCCACCTCGGCACTCATCAGGGCCCGGTCGCCGCCGTAGCCCCCGGTATCGCCAAAGCAGTACCGGCAGCGAAGATTACAGTCGTGGGCCACGTGGAGGCAGAGGGCCTTCACCTGGCTTTCCCCGGGCCAGAGGTCTTCGGGCAGGGGCGGGGCAGGGCTGTAAAGGAGGCCCTCCCGGCACAGCTCATCTAACTCGGCCAGGGCTTCCTCCACCGCTCCCCGGGGAAAGGACCCCTGGAGGCGGTTTATGATTTCCTCCCTCTCCTTTTCCCTATAGTATTCCAGCACCGCCCAGGTGACATCGTCCACCTGGTGCAGGGCCCCGCTGTTTACATCTACTACCAGCTTAGTATTTCCCAGGCTAAATCTGTGAATCGCAGGTTCTGGAATCATCTCTTCACCTCACAAAAAGAGTAGGGCCCCGGTGGCTGGTCCACACAGGGCCTGCAGTTAATTACTGGCCTTCCCTGGCACAGGGCTGGTTGCTGACGGTCAATGAGGTTTTACAGGCCGATTGGCAGGAATTCTGGCAGGCGCCGCAGCCGCCGCTGGCGAGGGTGTCCTGCAAGGTTCCCCTGGTGATGGTCTTGATACGTTTCTTGGTGGTCATCGCCAATCCACTCCTTTCGAATAATTCAAGTTTCCACTATTATTTTTATGTACTCCCCCGGGGTTTAAGTCCGGCAGGATCTGGCCCGCCGGACGGGGAGAAAAAAAGCGCAGAAATCTGCGCTCTTCTTAGTCGTTGGTATAGGGCATCAGGGCAATGTTCCGGGCCCTCTTCACAGCCTTGGTTACCTGCCGCTGGTGCCGGGCACAGTTACCTGTTATCCGCCGGGGCAGGAGTTTGCCCCTTTCGCTGATAAAGCGGCGCAGTCGCCCTACATCTTTATAGTCGACATGATCTATTTTATCAACACAGAAACTGCATACCTTGCGTTTCCGTCTACGATCCCGTGCCATTCCTATTACATCCCTCCTTTGGGGCGATTAAAAGGGTAGATCATCTTCGTTAAAGTCAATTTCGTCACCCAGATCGGTTGTGCCAAACCCCTCACCGCTGCCGGCAGCCTGCTGCTGCCCCTGCTTGGGCCAGTCTAAAAAGCGGACATCGTTGGCCACCACTTCGGTCATCCACCGCCGCTGGCCGTCCTGGCCTTCATAGGAACGGACCTGGAGCCTCCCGTCCACCGCCACCAGCCTGCCCTTACCCAGGTTGTTGGCACAGACTTCGGCCAGGCGCTGCCAGGTGACAATGTTGATGAAATCAACTTCCCTTTCTCCCATCTGGTTTGCGAAGGGACGTTCCACCGCCAGGGCAAACCTGGCCACCGGTTTACCGCTGGGGGTATACCGGAGTTCCGGATCCCTTGCCAGCCGGCCAATCAGGATCACCTTATTGAGCATGGGGTGCACACCACCTTCTCTGGATTTCTATGCTTCTTCCTCGACCTTCTCCACTTCCTGTTCCGCCCTCTCATCCCTAATCAACAGGTAGCGGATGATATTGTCGGTAATCTTGATAATCCGCTCCAACTCAGCTGCCACCGCGGGGGCTGCCTTGAAGTTGAGGACGGCGTAATAGCCTTCCCGGAACTTCTTCACCTCATAGGCCAGGCGCCGCTTCCCCCACTTGTCCAGGTTGCTGACTTCCCCTTCCCCCTCCCGGATGATATCCTGCAGGCGCTGGAGGGTGCCTTCCGTCTCTTCTTCGCTGAGTTCGGGATTCAGGATCACCATCAGTTCATATGCAACCACGACACTTCACCTCCTCCCTCTGGACTAGTCGGCCCTGTCTGCATACAGACAGAGCAGGGAGCAATGCAGAACAACTTCCCCTGGGCCGGCCCTTGGGTCGCCGGCCTGGAGACCTCCTTAGGAACCATTAGCGTAACCAATGGTACAGGATGCAAACTGCATTACCTGCCATGCATTATATCACTTCAACTGCCCCTTGACAAGGTTCATTCCCCTTCCCCATCCAGGCGTCGGACAATCTCCTTGACGCTTTTTTCAAATTTGGGCCGGGGCAGCATCACCCGGCGCCCACAGCCGAGACATTTGATCTTAAAGTCCATCCCTACCCTGATAACCTCCCACTCATCGCTGCCGCAGGGGTGGGCCTTTTTCGTCCGCACGATATCTCCTAAAGAGTACTGCCGCCGCTCCATCTAACCACCTCCCAAGGACCCGTCAGTGCTCCTTAGCCTCCCCCGCCATAATTACCACCTGCCGCGGATAAGGAATTTCAATGCCATTTCTATCCAGGGCCTCTTTCAACTCCTTCCGCAGCTGCCGTTCCACCCCCCACTGGTACATGGGCCGAGTCTTGGCAATGACCCGGAGGACAGCCCCCGCCGGCCCCAGATCGGCGACGCCCAGGACATGGGGACCTTCCACAATCTCGGGGATCTTTTCCGCCAGCTCCCGGGAAGTTTCCTCCAGTACCGCCAGGGCCTCGTCGATATCCTCTTCATAGGCGATGGGAATGTCCACCAGGGCCCGCATATTGCCCCGGCTGTAGTTGGTCACCTGGGTTATACTCCCATTGGGAATGATATGGAGATCCCCAGCAAAGGCCCGGAGCTTGGTGATCCTGAGGCCGATTTCTTCCACAATGCCGGAAAACTCCCCAATGCTTATGTATTCACCGACGGCATACTGATCTTCAAAGATAATAAAAAAACCGGTAATAATATCCCGGACCAGATTTTGGGCCCCGAAGCTTACCGCCAGGCCGGCAATACCCGCCCCGGCCAGGACGGAAGCCACACTGACACCGACGGTGTCGAGAATAGTGACGCCGGCTACAAAGTAAACCAGGTAGCGGAGGATGCTGTTGGCCAGGTGCTGCAGAGTCTCGTATTTCCGCTCCTCCAGGTGGCCCTTGCCCTCCCTGGCTTTTAAAAACCGCTCTGTCAAAAGATATCCCAGGCGCAGGAGGATCCGGGCCAGCAAAATGATAATGGCAATGGCCAAAAATTTGGGCAGGAGTTTCAGGCCAAAATCCAGCAGGGACGCCGGGGACAGGGCCTCCCCCAGTCTCTCTGACCAATGCATATGCATCACCTATCCTTTTCCTATTACCCTCTTTAGTTATTTCTTTCCGGTGCCCAATTATCCTCCCCCCGGGAGCCACTTTTTCACCGGCCGGGATCCCTATCCAGGGGGAATTTATCAAGGAGGGAGCCCGCCCCGCCTTCCGGTGCGGTGAACACTCCCTCGGGGCTGACGCCGGCGGCGGCTAAAATCTCCTGGACCTCCTGGACCTGGTCACAGAGGACCCGGAGGGTGAGGCCGCAGCCGGCGCTTATTTCCCGGGGCGTGGGGATGAGGAGAAAGGGCACACCCCTTTGCCGGAGCAGCTTTTCGGAACGCAGGGCGGCATGGGTAGAGGCAAAGGTCAGCAAGCAGTGTTCCTTGGGCATCCCTCTTCCTCCCTCTGGCCGATATCTTTCCCCTGTCGGTCTAGGGAATAGTAATGACCCTCTGGGCCTGGAGGAGTTTTTCGGCAATGGTATACATATTGGAGACGGTGCCCACCGCCAGCCTCTCCTTCAAGCCGTAGTAATCGAGGCAGGTGCCGCAGACCAGGATCTCCACCCCCGCTGCCGCCAGGGCCTCCAGGAAAGGGACTGTCTCTGCCCCCTGGGCCGCCAGCTTGACCCCGCCGTTGATGAGGATGATCCCAGCCGGGCGCTCCTTGAGCTCGGTCAGGGTATAGAGGAACATCCGCATGAGAACCTGACCCAGCTCCTCGGCCCCCTGCCCGAAAAGGTCGGTAGGAATGAGGACAAGGACCTCCGTACCGGCATCTACCGTCTTTTTCTTATCATCCGCCGGGCTGGAGGCGATTTCTGCCCCTTCCCTTTCAATGCGGATGGCAAAGCCGTCTTCCCGTTCCTCCACCTCGGCCCTGCAGCCGAGGCTGCGGGCCAGCTTCAGGACATTATCCCGGGCAATGGGATTGTCCACCAGGGTGATGACCGTACCTGCCCCCCCTTCCTCCAGGGCCCTTTTGGTGTTGATAACGGGCTGGGGACAGGCCAGCCCCCGGGCGTCAACCAGCCTTTCCATCTTCCCTCACCTCCAAATTTCAGGGAGGCCCCGGTGGGTCCCGGGGCCTTTCAAACTATAGTTGGGGAACAACTTTAATCCGGCCTGGGCTGCCCGCCACCACCCGGCCCACCAGACGGGCTTCAGACACTCCGCGGCGGGCAAGTTCTGCCAGCAGTTTCCCTTCCTTCCCCTGGGGGACACTGATGAGGAGGCCCCCGGAAGTCTGGGGATCGAAGAGGACATCCTGGAGCTCTTCCCCGATCTCCGGGGCGAAGGCAACCTTGCCGGCCAAATATTCCCGGTTCCGGTATGCTCCCCCCGGTACCAGGCCCATCTGGGCCAATTCGGTGGCCGCCGGGAAAAGGGGAATACCTTCTGCGGCTACCTCCACCATCACCCCGCTGGCTGCTGCCAGCTCATGAAGGTGGCCCAAAAAACCGAAGCCGGTGATATCGGTACAGGCCGAAACACCCACCGCCAGCATGGCCTGGGCCGCCTCCCTGTTCAGGGTGGCCATGCTTTCTTCTATCCGGGCAACGGCATCCTGCTGGGCCAGGCCGGCCTTGGCCGCCGTGAGAATGATCCCTGTCCCCAGGGGTTTGGTCAGGATCAAAAGGTCTCCGACCCGGGCCCCGGCATTGCTGATGACCCGGTCCGGGTGCACCAGTCCGGTCACGGCCAGGCCGTATTTGGGTTCCTCGTCTTCCACGGTGTGGCCGCCGGCAATCAGGGCACCGGCCTCCCGGACCTTGTCGGCACCACCCTTTAAGATGGCACCCAGCATTTCCACCGGCAGGCAGGTGGGAAAACAGGCGATGTTCAAGGCCAGGAGGGGAGTCCCGCCCATGGCGTAGACGTCGCTCAGGGCATTGGCCGCCGCTATCTGCCCGAAAAGATAGGGATCATCGACAACGGGGGTAAAGAAGTCGAGGGTCTGGATCAGGGCCTGCTGGTCATCCAGCTGATAAACGGCCGCATCGTCGGTGGTTTCAAGGCCTATTAAGAGGCGGGGATCTTGATTGAGATGGGTTATTTCTCGCAGAACCTGCGAGAGGGTGCCAGGACCCATTTTGGCTGCTCAGCCTGCTGACCTGGTCATTTCCGTCAGTCTGATCTTCTCAACCATATCTGCACCCTCCTTTCCGCCCAAAATAGACCCCTTGAAGGTCAATGGTACTGCTGGCACAAGGAATAGGCACGGAGCCACTTCCAAAAGGAATTACGAGGGCTTTCGACACAAAAAGGCCAAAGTCCTGCCCAGCTGGAAAATGAAGGGCCTTTTCCTCGCCCGTCCAATTAACCTACATTTTCCCCCCCGGCTTAGGCAATACTAAGGACAGACCCGCGGGTATTTCAATTCTAACCTAAAGGGGGTTAATAAATGACGGTAGGGCAAAAAATGCACCAGACCCTGGCCTCCCTGGAAAGTGCCCGGGCCGATCTCAGCAGTTTCGCCCTGGACACCCAGGACCAGACGGCAAAACAAGCCTTTAACAATGCTGCCAACCAGCTGGACAGCATCGTCAACACCCTCAAGTCCCGGATCAACTATGTGGAACAGCAGGAGCCCCAGTACAAGGTGCGGCAGCAGCAAAATAAACAGCAGCAATAAAACTTGCGGGGAGAAAGGCGCGCAGAGAAGAACCCATGGACTGCGCGCCTTTCTCCCATGGAACACGCCTAAGATAAAGTTAAAAGCGGGCCCGGAATTAGGCCCGCACTTTGCTCAGAAATAAACAGCTACCCTTTCCAACAACCAACACCTGGCAATAGATCCCTTACTCTGCATACCTGTTGAAGCTATCGCCCAGCAGGAGCAGGATCAAGATCAGGAAAACCAAAAAGGCACCGCTATCTTTACCTCCAGCGCCACCAATACCGTTTCCCACATTAAACCCTCCTTTGCCCTTGAACTGGAGTAGGAACTTCAGGTTCCCTTTTACCTTGCTATATTCTATGCAGGGGAGGGTAGGAGGTTAATGTTTAAAAGGAAAGCCCTGCACAGGAGCAAACAGGCTGGCATAGCAATATAGTAGCTTCCCCAATCCCAGTAGAGAAAAGGAAGGGATAAAAATGTCCCTTACAGTTAAGCCCGTCACTTCCGACTGGGAATTGCAGGTATTCCTGGAATTACCTTACCGTATCTATGCCAGCAACCCCTATTGGGTTCCTCCCAGTCCCGGGGCAGAAAGGTGGCGCCTTAACCCCAGGGAAAACCCCTTTTTTGCCCATGCCGAGGGCTGCTCCTTTCTGGCCTGGAGGGGCAAGGAAGCGGTGGGGAGGATAACGGCCATCGTCGATGCCGCAAACCCCGACCAGGAAGCCGGCACCTTTGGTTTTTTCGAAGTAGAGGAAGACGGGGAAGGGGCAGCCGCCCTCCTGGCTGCCGCCGCCGACTGGCTCCGCTCCCGGGGACGGCGGCGGATGCTGGGACCCTTTACCCTTTCCAGCAATGAAGAAACGGGCCTTTTGGTGGAAGGTTTTGCAGCCATACCCCCGGTAGGTTTAGGCTACAGTCTTCCCTATTACCCCCGCCTCCTGGAAGAGGGCCAACTTCGCAAAATCAAGGACTACCTGGCCTATTCCTGGGACTTGCGCCAGACCCTGCCCGACAGGCTGGCCAAGGTGGCCCGCTATGCCCAAAGGAAAAACCAGCTCCAGATCAAGCATTTCTCCCTTGGGGGCAGAAGCTCTGAGGCCGCAGCTTTCCAGTATCTGTATAACAATTCCATGGAGGGCATCTGGGGTTTTACCCCCCTTTCCCGCCGGGAAGCCCGGGAGATCCTCAGGGGCCTGGCCCAGTATGCCGATCCGGAACTGCTCCTGGTGGGGGAAAGAAGGGGGGAACCGGTGGCCCTCTGCCTCTCCCTGCCCGATATCAATCCGGTGCGGCAAAAAAACCGGGGTGTCTTACCCCGGGGTCGGGCCTGGCACAGGGAGGTCCAGGGTTTTCGCCTGGCCGTCCTGGGAGTTGTTCCCCAGGCCCGGTGCCGGGGCCTGGAAGCGCCCCTCCTCCTTACCACCCTGGAACTGGCCACCGCCAAGGGCTACCAGGAAGCCAGCTTTTCTTTGGTTTTAGAGGACAATATTATGATGAACCGGGTCATCGCCAGGCTGGTGCCCGACGCCCGGGTTACCTCCCGCTACCGGATCTATGGCCTGGAGCTGTAGCCTCCGCCCCCTTGCCAAAGGCCACACCAGGAGAAGGGGCAAAAAGGAAAACCCATCCCACCAGCCCAGAGGCTGGCAGGATGGGTTTTGGCCTCACATATTTGTCCTCAGCATGCCTTTAAGCATATGGGACAAGCCTGGGCAAATTACAGGCCCTGGGCGGCGTTGCGCCCGGCAATCCGGCCGAAGACGATTATATCGGCCAGGGCGTTGCCACCGAGGCGGTTGGTCCCGTGGATACCGCCTGTTACTTCACCGGCAGCATACAGGCCAGGAATGACGGTACCGTCGGTCTTTAATACCTGGGTTTCGGTATTGATGGTCAGCCCGCCCATGGTGTGGTGGATTGACGGGCACCGGGGGGTGGCATAGAAGGGACCCACTTCGATGGTATTACCCCAGACTTTACGGCCAAAGGAGTCGCTCTGCTTGGCAACTGCCTCGTTAAACTCCTTCACCGTCTGCACCAGAGCTTCAGCGTCGATGCCGGCTATTTCCGCCAGCTCCTCCAGGGTGTCTGCCTTATAGACATAGCCCTGTTCGACCAGGTCTTCGACCTTTTCTCCATAGTTGTTGTATTCGGGAGCTTCCCGGGCATCGTTGATTACAAAACAGATGCCATCGGTCTGTTCCATAATGGCTGCTGACAGGACGTCACGGCGGTTGTCTTCATTGACAAAGCGCTTGCCTTCGCGGTTTACCATGATGGTACTCTGGATTTCTGTAACCACCTTGTGCTGGCTGGAGCCGGACTTGGGATCGGCCAGGGGCAGCAGCTGGATGTGCTCCATGCCCGTGACACCTGCTTCCAGCTCCTGGGCCATCAAGATGCCGTCACCGGTAGCGCCCGGGTGGTTGGTAGTGGGGAAACTCTCGGTGAGCCTGGGGTCATACTTGACCCGCATTTCCACATTGGCGCCGAAGCCTCCAGAAGCCAGGACAACACCATTTCTTGCTCTGAATTCCAGTTCTTCACCATCGGCACCGGTGGCCTTTACGCCGACGACGCGACCTTCTTCATCGGTGAGGAGTTTTTCTGCTTTGGTTTCTAAGAGGATCTCAACGCCCAGATCCCTGGCTGCCTTTTCCAGGGTTTGGATATAGCCATAGCCGCCGGACTCGGCCGGCACGTGGCTCCGTTCCCACATGGCGCCCTGGATGGCTACGACCTTATCTGTAAACTCCATTCCGTAGTCTTCCAGCCAGTGCAGGGCATCGAGGGCGTTTTCCACCAATATCCGGACCAAGGCCGGATCTCCCTCATTGTCACCGCCTTCAATGGTCTGCTGGTAGTGGTGGTCAATAGAGTCTTCTATACCGAGGGGTTCCTGCCGTTCGGGGTCAACGGCATTGTAATAGCCGCCGGACCGGATGGTGTTCCCACCCAGCATGGTCATCTTTTCCAGCAGAATGACTTCTGCGCCGTTTTCTGCCGCCGACACTGCTGCCGCCAGGCCGGCCCCGCCACCGCCTATTACGACCACATCTGCTTCCCTTGCTTCGCCTGCAACTTCATCTGCTTCCCCAGCCGGTTCTCCCGCCTGCTGGCAGCCGGTAAGGGCTAAAGCCGCTACCAGGAAAAGGACTAACAACAGAGCACCAAAGTTCTTTTGTCGCACGGTATATGCCTCCTTTGTACTGTAAAGTTGCTAGCTGACATAGCTGCGTCTAAATCCCGTATCTGTCCAATGTTTTTCTTTTTCTTTTTCCTACCCCCCCTAAATCTTTACTGAAAATAGCTGAGTGAGAAACACCCATCCCCCCTTCCCTTACATTGTTAAATATTCAACATAGTTTCTAGATTCCCTACGTCGGAAGATATAATCTTTTTCCTGGTTCCCAGGCCTATTCCCAGCACTAATTGGTAGATAAATCTTTCTTTTATGGTTTTTCCTCGGATTTTCCCCCGGTTTTTTGTTAATTAAATGACATTGCCCCGCTCCGGGGCAGGAATTGGGCCCAGGGAAACGAAGTAGAAATATTATCTGCTCTAAAGAAACTTCTGTCATGGCCTATGCCAGGACAACATTTATAACTGTAGTAACTTGAAGGGGAGGGAAGATTATGAAACCAATTCGGATTGGCGTTATCGGTCAATCGGGTAGAATACCTTCAGAGGTAGAAAAAATGGCCGAGGCCGTCGGTCGGGAGATAGGAAAAAGGGGTGCCGTCCTTTTTTCCGGAGGCAGGGACGGGGTAATGCTGGCCGCCTCCCGGGGAGCCCGGGAGGCGGGCGGAATAACGGTGGGCATCCTCCCCGGCAACAGCATTGAGGAGGGGAACCCCTACCTGGACATCCCCATCACCACCGGCCTTGACCTGGATTACCGCAGCCTGATTTTGGTCCACAGCTGTGATGCCCTGATCATGATCGGAGGCAAGTGCGGCACCCTCACCGAATTTATCGACGCCTACAAAAATGGCCGGCCGGTGGTTGTCTTAAAGGGAAGCGGCCAGTGGGCAGACCGGGTAGAAGGGCTGTTGGTTGACGGTTATCTGGATGACCGCCGGTGCGGGGAAATTCGTTTCGCCACTACACCGGAAGAAGCTGTAGACCTGGCCTTGTCCCTGGCCAAGGGGGGATGCCGGCAAGGGCCTCTATTTTGTAAGGGGGGTAAATTGCCTTGATGGACAAATATTACCACCATGCCGGGCTGAAATTGCATTACCTGGACTGGGGAGGAGGGGGAGAAGCCATCCTCTTTCTCCACGGCACCACCGGCAACGCCCACCACTGGGACTTCTGCGCCCGGAGGTTGCAGGAAAATTTTCGGGTCCTGGCCCTGGATTTTCGCGGCCATGGGGACAGCGACAAGCCGGCTTCCGGCTACCGCAAGGAGGATTACCTGGCCGACGTCACTGCCCTGATCAGGGAGCTGGAGCTTAAGAGGGTATCCCTGGTAGGTTACTCCCTGGGGGCCCTGGTCTCCCTTGCCTGTGCCGCCCAAAATCCCGATCTGGTCCGGGCCGTGCTGGTAGACCCGAGCATTGGCACGCCCCCGGGAATTATCGCCCATTATCAAAGGATGGCAGCAGCGGCCCCGCCTTCCTTTTCCGACCGAGAAGATATCCACACCTACTTTTACAAGAAATACGGCCGCGACGTCGATCTCACCTTGCTGGAAGAATACATCAAGTGGGGGTTTTTGCCCGACACCCCCATGCCCGGGCAGTGGTCCTGGAAACACAGCCGACAGGCGGCGGTGGAAACCTTTGCCACCAGGGTTGAGGACAACCACCTCTACCTGCCCCACATCAGCTGTCCCACCCTCTTTATCCGGGCCCAAAATAGCCAGATGTTTTCCCCGGCCGCCTGGAACAACCTTCAAGAGATGGGGAAGGGGAATTTCCTCTTTGCCGAAGTCCCAGATGCAGATCATGGACTGATCCTCCAGCGCCCCGATGTGGTGGCCGATTTGATCTGTAATTTCTTATTGGACGTCCACGCCCCTTCCAGGCACCGGCAATAGCGGTTGTCGATAATCGGTAGTAGCAGTCGCAGGGGCCGTCTTTATAAACAGACCCTCTGTGACAGAGCAAACTAAAAATAGTCAAGTAGCAAAGAATGAAAATAATTGTCCATTGTCAATCGTCAACTGATTAAAAAGGACCTCGCCCTCCCCAGTAAATTTGGGGAAAGCGAGGTCCAGTTTTATTTCTGCCTCAGCAAGGATACTTACTATTTGCTGTTGGCAGCGCTTTCGCCGGCAATGCGGCCAAAGACGATGATATCGGCAATGGCATTACCGCCCAGCCTGTTGGTACCATGGATGCCGCCGGTCACCTCGCCAGCTGCATACAGGCCGGGGATGGGATTGCCGTCCTTGCTAATAACCCTGGCCAGGGTATCGATTTTTACCCCACCCATGGTGTGGTGGACGGTGGGAACCCGGGGGCTGGCGTAGAAGGGCGGTGTTTCGATCTTATGACCCAGCAGCTTCTTGCCAAAGTCGGGGTCATGGTCATTTTCCACCGCTTCATTATACCTGGCCACCGTTTCCACAAGGGCGTCGGCCGGGACATTGATCTTTTCTGCCAGCTCTTCCAGGGTATCGGCCTTCAAGACCTTGCCCATTTCCACCAGCTGCTCTTCCGTTTCCCCGAAGCTGGTAACCTCCCACACCGAGTTGGCATCGGAAACTACGTACATCAGGGCATCGGTCTGTTCGAAGAGGGCGTTGGTCATGACGTCCCGCCGCTCGTCTTCTGCCACAAACCGCTTCCCTTCCTTATTGACGTAGATCATCTGATCAACACCGGGGGCGAGCCAGCCGGCCAGGCTGCCGGTTTCCGGGTCACCGGTAGGCAGGAGCTGGATGTATTCCATTCCCACGAACTCGGCGCCAACCTTCTCGGCCATAACAATCCCGTCACCCGTTGCACCCGGATGGTTGGTGGTGGGTATCTCGGCTGTCAACCTGGAATCATACTGGGACCTCAGTTCCACATTGGCAGCAAACCCACCAGTGGCCAGGACAACACCTTTTCTGGCAGTGAAGATGATCTCATTGCCATCGGCGTCAACTGCCTTGACCCCCGTTACTCTGCCATCTTCATCCTGAAGCAGCTCTTCTGCTTTGGTATCCAAATAGATCTCTACTCCCCGTTCATTGGCGCCATTTTCCAGGGCCTCGATGTAGCCTGTACCCAGGGGCTTCACGTTGGTATGGGACCGGGGCCAGAGGGCACCCAGAACTGTGTATACTTCATCCTTAAATTCACAGCCCAAGCTTTCCAACCAGTGGAGCCCATCGAGGGCATTTTCCACCAGGATCCGGATCAGCTCAGGATCACCCTTCTTGTCGCCACCCTCGTAGGTGTGCTGGAAGTGCAGGTCAATGGAGTCCTCAATGCCCTGCTTGCTCTGCCTCTCCGGGTCGACGGCGTTGTAGGCACAGCCTGAGATCAGGGTATTACCGCCTAACCGGGGCATTTTCTCCAGGAGGATAACCTCGGCGCCATTATCGGCAGCTGTGATGGCTGCAGCCAACCCTGCTCCACCGCCGCCGATTACGACCACATCGGTTTCCTTGGTCTCTACCTCATGCTCTCCGGGTTCTGGTTCTGCAGCCGGCTGACAACCCGTCAGTGCTAAAACCACAACCAGGGCCAGAACCAGAAGCATTACTCCCCATTTTTTTTGATACACGGTACAACCCCCTCTAGTTTTACCCGATACTACCAACCCAATGGAAAAACTTACTTCTACTGTCTCCTCTGTAACCCCCCAAAATCCAGTATCCTACAAACCCCAATATAGCCTTTTGCCAGACATCCCCCCTCTCCAGAGTTATTTATGTTATCGTTATTTCTTTAACTAATTCAATTATCTGATTTCCTGCTGCCTAATTACCTTAGCTCTTTTTAATAGTTATTCTATAAGAAGTTATTCTATAAGAATGCTAGTTTTCCTGCCTGCCGCAGAAAAACTAACTCCCAGAATCCACTCCTCGCCCTTCTTCCTATAAATTTCTTAACAAAGCTCCTCCATCATCTGCTGGTAGATGGCCAGATCCCCGGCACTAAAGAGGACAAAGCGGATGTGCTTGACCGCTTTCAGTGTAGGCACCATTGCCAGGACCGCCTGCAGGGCCACCCGGGTAGCTTCCTCCTTGGGATAACCAAAAATCCCTGTGGAAATGGCAGGAAAGGCCACCGACGCCAATCCCTTTTCCTCGGCCAGCTTCAGGGCGTTGCGATAGCAGTTGGCCAAAAGCTCGGCCTCGGGCTTGTCCACTCCATAGACGGGCCCCAGGCAGTGGATCACATGCTTGTTGGGCAGGTTGTGGCCCCCGGTGATGACGGCTTCCCCCGGCCTGATGGGACCCAGGGGCACAGCTTCCTTTTCCAGGCCGGGCCCGGCAGCCCGGTGGATGGCTCCGGCCACCCCGCCCCCGGTGCGCAGCCACTTGTTGGCGGCATTGACGATGGCCTCCATATCGGGCTGCTGGACAATATTCCCCTGGACACATTCCAAAAGGACATTGCCGACTTTCCTTTGCATCTGGTCTCCCTCCTTCAGTTTTGCTGGGCAAGAAATAATTTCGCCCTGGGGGCAAGGTTACCCTGCCACAAAAAAAACCCAGGAACAAATTGGTTTGGCTGACAAAGACCTGGGTTAATTTCCAGTGGAATGGGGTGGCGACTATTGCCATCCCTAACGAAAATACAGGGAGAGCCGGTATATCTGCCCCTCCCTTGCCTTTTCTTTAACAATGCCTCCTCGAAATCATTGGACAAGTCCTATACTCAATAGTCCGGGCTGACAGGAGGCCGGACTTCGGTTAAACTATACCATGCCTGCGGGGTTCCTGCTGAAACAGGTCCTTAGAAAGGAGAAGATACACTATGCTGAAACAAGGGAAAATCCTGTTCACAACTCTCCTGACCCTCTTTCTGATAGTAACCATTGCTTTCCCGACAATGGCCGCCCCTTACCACACCGTTGCCTGGGGCGAGAGCCTCTGGCAGCTGGCCAATATCTATGGAACCACCGTTTTTGCCCTGCAGGAAGCAAACGGGCTCTGGGACAGCCAGATCTATGCCGGGGAACAGCTGGTAATACCTGAAGAATACCCTGCCGTCGAGGCTGCAAGGACAGTAACAACTACAAGTACAAGGAGCCCTGAGACAGGCTGGGAAATTGACCTTTTGGCCCGGATTATCCACGCCGAAGCAGAAAGCGAACCCTATGCAGGCAAGGTGGCCGTGGGGGCAGTAATCCTGAACCGGCTCGAAGACCCGAGATTTCCCGACGATCTCAACGGCGTCCTCTTCTCACCCTGGGAATTTGAGCCCGTCATGAACAACCGGTTCTGGAGCATTACCCCCAGTGCCGAAGCCTATGCTGCTGCCGAAGAAGCCCTGGCTGGCTGGGACCCCACTGGCGGTGCCCTCTATTTCTACAATCCCGTTACCTCTACTTCTCCCTGGATCTTCAGCCGGCCCGTGGTCACCCAAATCGGCAATCATGTCTTTGCCCTCTAGTAATGGGCCTTTATACTTGGAAAGTAAGGGAAATAAGGATTTAGATACTACTGGGAAGATAAAGCTGGGAGCCCTCTCAAAGGGGCCCCGGCTTTTTTCTTCCCCCCTTCCCCGAGGCCCTATAATGGCTTGTATTGCCATGGGGGTCAAATATTCCGCCCGAAATGAAATACCTGCCCCCCGGTCCCCCTTTTTTCCCCCATGTCCACACAGGCTATATTTTAAAATCTCAGCCCCCCTCCTCCGGGCTGACAAATGGCCGCTGCCGGGTTAAACTTAATTAAAACCTTCAGGTTGTTGGTTTAATTGGAGAAGGATCCCTGTAAGGTTTGAAAGGAGAGATTAAAAATGCTCCGAAGAAAAAGAGTATCCTTTACCGTCCTGCTTACTGCCCTCCTGATATTGGCCCTGGCCTTGCCGGTGACAGCCGCCGGTACATATTATGTCCGCCCGGGAGATACCCTCTTTTTAATTGCCCAACGCTTTGGCACCACGGTCCAGGCCCTGCAGGAGGCCAACGGAATTTACAGCGACATCATTTACCCGGGGGAAGCCCTCTCCATCCCCACGGGAACCAGCCAGGTCCACACTGTGCAGAGGGGGGAAAGCCTCTGGCTGATCGCCAGGGCCTACGGCACCACTGTCTCAGCCCTGCAGGAGGCCAACGGCCTCTGGGACACGGAAATCTATGCCGGGGAACAGCTGGTTATCCCCGGGGGGACAAGCCCCCGGACAATGGCAGCTACAACTGATGCTTTCTCCGCATCCCCCCAGGAGGTTGACCTTTTGGCCCGGATGATCCACGCCGAAGCAGAAGGGGAGCCCTACATCGGCAAGGTGGCCGTGGGAGCCGTCATTTTGAACCGGGTCCGGGACCCCAGGTTTCCCAATACCATCAGCGGCGTCCTCTTTGCCCCCTGGGAGTTTGAACCCGTTATGAACAACCGCTTCTGGCAGATTACCCCCAGTGCCGAAGCCTATAGTGCCGCCCGGGACGCCCTGGCCGGCTGGGACCCCACCGGCGGCGCCCTCTTCTTCTACAACCCGGTGAAATCCACCTCCCCCTGGATTTTTACCCGGACGGTAATAAATCAGATTGGGCAGCATTTGTTTGCCATCTAAATTATTACCGGGAACTCACTCGTAGTCATATTTTTCCACCAGAAGTAGAGGCGGTCGCTACAAATTGAACTTCCAGGTAGTATGTTCTACCTGGAAGTTTTTGTGTTTTTCCAGCCCGTTGTCTCCCGCCCTGGCTTCCCCTTCCCCAGGGGGAACCCGGCCATGACAATATTGTCATGTGACAGGGTTGTCATAAATAAGGAAAGGTGCTAAAATTGTGACAAGGGGTGATATAATGCCGACAGCCACATATTTTAACCTAGACCCGGAGAAACAGAGGCGCATCTTTGCCGCAGCGGTGGAGGAGTTTTCCACCAGGCGTTTCAGTGAAGCCTCTATCAACCAAATCGTAAAAAATGCTGGGATTCCCCGAGGGAGCTTTTACCAGTATTTTGAAAACAAGGAAGATCTTTACCTGTATATGATTACAGAGATCGGTAAAGAAAAAATGCAGCGTTTTGAACAGGCCAGGGTTTTCGATACGGAAGCCGATTTCTTTACCATTTATATGGAGTTGTATAGAATTGGCCTGGCCTGGGCGAAAACCAAGCCGGAGTACAACCGGATTTTTTTGCTGATGGAATTGGACGACAGCGAGTTTATCGCTAAGTTGCGAAAGCTTTCGGCGGAGGGCTTTGCCATCATGAAAGACCTCCTGGAGCGGGATAAAAAAAGGGGACTTATCAGAGCCGATGTAGACACTGACCTGGTGATAGATATCCTCTATGACCTCATGCTCCAGTCTTTCAAAAGGTACTATCTGAGGAGTTCAGAGAAAGAGCTGCTCCGCCGGGTCCAGGGCATCTTCCAAATAATCAAGGAGGGAATTGCCGTGAAAAGGGAAGGAGAGGGGTGAGGGGAGAGGTATGGAAAGACCGCTAATTGTGGCGAAAAACCTGCAGAAGAGGTACCAGATGGGGGAGGTGACGGTCCATGCCCTGCGGGGGGTAGATCTAACCCTCCATGATGGGGAACTGGTGGTGGTCCTGGGGCCCAGCGGCTCCGGGAAAAGTACCCTGCTCAATATTATCGGCGGGATGGATAAACCCAGTGAGGGAGAGCTCTACTTTGATGAGATAAGCCTCCATGAGGCCGA
This sequence comes from Clostridia bacterium DTU030, assembly GCA_001513125.1. GTDB lineage: Bacteria > Bacillota > DTU030 > DTU030 > DTU030 > DTU030. Next base: position 4,379 of record LFSN01000029.1, on the reverse strand, counting down.
TGAGAAGGCCCTCACCAATTACCGGCGCCATCAAGTTGGCTTTATCTTTCAGTTTTATAATCTGATGCCCAATCTTACCGCCTATGAGAACGTCAACCTGGCTGCCGAGATAGCCAGGGAACCCTTTAATGTAGATGAGCTCCTGGAGCAGGTGGGCCTTGGCGACCGGAAGGAGCACTTTCCCTCCCAGCTGTCCGGGGGGGAACAGCAGCGGGTGGCCATAGCCAGGGCCCTGGCCAAAAACCCCCGGATGCTCCTCTGCGATGAGCCGACGGGGGCCCTGGATCTGGCTACCGGAATTCAGATCTTACGGGTGCTGCGGGATTTTTGTGATGGGTTTAAAAAAACCGTTGTTATTATTACCCACAATGCCGGCATTGCCCAGATGACAGATCGGGTAATTACCCTGAGGGATGGGCGCATCGACCAGGTGCAGGTAAACCCCCACCCTGTAGCCCCGGAGAAGGTGGTTTGGTGATGCTGTGGCGTAAAATGATCCGGGACATCTGGAGTAATAAGGGTTCCTATTTTGCCTGCCTGGTTATTGTCATCATCGGTTTGGTGGCCTTTACCACCTTTTCCATTGTCACCGACAATTTAAGCCGGGCCCAGGAGACCTTCTACCGGGAACAGAACTTTGCCCACGGTTTTGTGGAGCTCGTGTCCATGCCGGAGAGCAATGTCCAGAGGCTGGTCCAAATAGAAGGGATCAAGGATATTAACGGCCGGATTGTAAAGGATGTGCGGGTAAATGCCCCGGACAGGGAAGAAAGTGTTTACCTGGAGCTGGTCTCCCTGGATCTGTCGGCCCCCCGGGTGGTCAACGATGCGAGATTACTGGCAGGGACAGAACTGGTTCCCGGCAATTTAGAGGTCTGGCTGGACAATGAGTTCTTTACCGTCAATGGTTTGGAGCTGGGAGATAGTTTGGAGATAATCGCCGGCGGCAAGATCCGGGAAATAAATATCGCCGGGGTGGCCATGAGCCCGGAGTTTACCTACTACTTGCCTTCAGAGGCAGATTTGTTTCCCAAACCGGAACAGTACGGCATCGCCTTCCTACCCCTGGCAGATATGGCCCTGATTTTCCCTGAACTGGAGGGCCGCGTGAACCAGGTGGTCTTTACCCTGGAGGAAGATGCCCAGTATGAAGAGGTCCGGGACCGCTTGATACCAGAATTGGAGCCCTACGGCCTCATCAGGATTTACCCCCGGGACGACCAACTGAGCCATTTAATGCTTACGGAAGAGATCAATGGCCTCAAAGGGGTGGCCCAGGCCTTCCCCTTCATGTTCTTAAGCATAGCAGCCGTTATCCTCTACATCATGCTGAAAAGGTTGATTGAGCAGCAGCGGGGACAGATTGGCATCCTCAAGGCCCTGGGCTATACCAACAGGGAGATTGTCCTCCATTATATGTCCTACCCCCTGACCATCGGCATCATCGGCGGCCTCTTGGGGGGCCTGGCCGGTATCGGGGCTGCTGTTCCCATGACCACTCTACTGATGTGGTTTTTTAAGGTTCCAGAAGTCCCCGGCGCCTTTCCCGTCTACTACTTGCTCCTGGGCCTCCTCCTCTCTGTGGCCATCTTCCTTATTGCCGGCTACAGCGGGGCCAGGCTTGCCCTGGGTTTAAATCCCGCCGAGGCCATGCGGCCGCCGGCCCCGGTGCTGGGGAAAAAGTTCTTTTTGGAAAACTGGTCCTTCTTCAATACCCTCCTCACCATGCAGGGGAAGATGGCCGTGAGAAACATCTCCCGGAACCTGGGAAGGAGCGCCTTCCTGTTTTTGGGGGTCATGCTCAGCTGTGCCCTGGTGACCGTCACCTGGTCCTTCCACGATATGGTGGATAAGCTGGCCTTCTACCAGTACGAAGAAGTCGAGACCTACGATGCCAGGATCACCCTGGCCAGGCCTGCCGCCAGTCTCCCCATACTGCGGGAAGTGGCCGGCCACAGCCAGGTGAGGTGGGCAGAACCCCTGGCAGAAATCCCCGTCACCCTGTCCAACCGCTGGCGGGAGGAGGACATTGTAATAATAGGTATTCCCCGGGGCAGCAAGCTCTACAAGGTTCTGGATGTTGAGGGGAGGGAGATCCCCCTGCCCGAGGAGGGGATCATCCTTTCCCAACGGCTGGCCGATAAACTGGCCGTCACCCCAGGCGCCACCATCGAGCTGGCCAGCCCCTACCTAAGGGGAGGGGAGGAGAGGGTAGCCCTCGATGTCTACGGGATTATCCCCCAGTATTTGGGGATGAATGCCTATATGGAAATTTCCGCCCTCTCCCGCCTCCTGGGGCACGATGAGCTGGCTACGGCCGTGATGGTCAATGTGGAAGGAGAGGGGGCCATCGGTGCCCTGCGGGATGACTACCGGGAAAGTGATCTGGTGGCCGGGGTGGACGGCCGGGAGGAACAAATCCGCCAGGCCAGGGAAATGCTAGAGAGTTTTGGCGTTGCCGTCTATTTCTACGTCCTAATAGGGGTTATCATAGCCTTTGCCATTATTTACAGCGCCAGCTTCATTGTTTTATCGGAGCGGAGCTGGGAGCTGGCCTCCATGCGGGTCCTTGGGCTGACCCCCCAGGAGGTTTTCTCGGTCATTACCTTTGAACAGTGGTTTCTCAGCTTCTTTGCCATACCGGCCGGGCTTCCCCTGGGGAAAGCCATCCTCCACGGCCTGGCGGCCCAACTGGATACCGACATGTATTCTGTACCCACCACCCTGACACCCGACTGCCTCTTTATGGGCGTGGTGATAACGGCCTTCTCCATTTGGGTGGCCCAGCGCTTTGCCTACAGAAAGGTTAAGGAATTGAGCCTGGTGGAAGTCTTAAAGACCAGGGAGTAAGGTAAGGGGGGAGAGGAAGATGAAGAAGAAGTGGAAAATTATTTTCGGCATCATCGGGATTTTAGCTGCCGCAGCCTTTATCTTCACCCAGCTGAGGCAGGATTTACCGGTAGCTGTGCAGAGGATGGAAGCGAGGGAGTTTGTGCAGAGTTTTACAGAGGAAGGGGTGGTGGTGGCGGCAGAGGAGCATCCTGTCTATTCCCTCCACCCTGCCCGCATAGAAAAACTCCTGGTGGAGGAGGGGGACAGGGTACAGGCGGGCCAGCTGCTGGCAGTTTTGGCCGACCGGGAGCTCCACTATGGTCTTGAGGAACTGGAAGCCCGCCTGGCTGGCCTGGCGGTGGAGCTGGATCAGGCCCAGGAAAACCTGGCGGCGGCAGAAAGGAATTACGAGCGGATGGCGAGCCTGTATGGGGATGAGCTGGTGGCGGCAGTGGAATTGGAAGAGGCAGAGAGAATGGTTCAGGAGGCCCAGGCAAGAATTGCCCTACTTGAGGCCCAGGAACAGGCCCTCCTGTCGCAACGGGAGGGGCTGCAGGAGCAGAGGAAGGACTACCGGATCTATGCCCCCATTGACGGGGTGGTGACCCGGCTGGCCGCCCGGGAACAGGGCCTTGCCAGCCCCCAGACCCCCATGATGACCCTGTTTAATGAAGGAGGCAAGGAGGTGGAAACCTGGGTATTAGCCCGGGATATCCCCCAGCTTGCCGAGGGAATGCATGTGGAGTTGACCTTTAAACTCCGGGACCAGGATATAGAATTTCCCGGCCAGGTGGTGGATATTGCCCCCTATGCGGAAGAAGCCTATTCCCCCCTGGGGTTGGCAGAGGAAAGGGTAAAGGTGACCATTGCCCCCCAATTCCCTGCTGAAGTAGAGATAAAGCCCGGCTACAAAGTGGATGTGGAATTTGTTACCCAGGTCATCCCCGGGGCCCTGGTGGTCCCCAAGACGGTCCTCTTCAGCGACGGTGGGGAAGATGCCCTCTTTGTGGTGGAGGGAGACCGGGCCCAGGTACGGCGGGTAACCACAGGGCCGGAGACCAGGCGGGAAGTGGTAATTACCGCCGGCCTTGCGGAAGGGGACCTTGTCATCCTGGACCCCCGGCAGGGAGGCCTCGGTGAAGGAGTGAAGGTTTCCTGCCAAATCATCAGTCAGGAGGTGGGGGAATGAAAACCCCTACAGTAAAAAAAATAAGTATACTCCTTGCCCTGGTGCTTTTCCTCTCCCCGGCGGCCCTGGCTAAAGATGAAAATACCTTCACCCTGGAGAAAGCCCAGGAGTGGGCCCGGAGCAACAGCCCTTATCTCGAGCTGACCCGCTTGGAACACCAGGCGGCAGATTATGCAGCCATGGCTGCCAGGCGGGATTATGATGATCTGGATAAGGATATTTGGAATATCCGCTATCAGATCAGAAGGGCGGCAGAAGATGAGGGAAGGGCTTCTGAGAAGCTGGGAAAAATACTCGATGATAATGGGGATAATCCTCAGGATAACCCATTGTATCACTTATATAGGCAGGAGATGGA
>LFSN01000075.1 GCA_001513125.1 Clostridia bacterium DTU030 | reverse complement strand
CGGGAATTAAGGTGGTACCGCGGAGAACCCTTCGCCCTTAGCTGGCGGAGGGTTTTTGTTTTCAAGGCTGCCCCTGTTTGCCTTTTGGGGTATCTAATTGGCATATTTGCCCATAAAGGAGGTTGTACCATGGCCGAAGGAAAAAACCTTTCTACCGTCTATAATCCCAGGGTGGTAGAGGACAAATGGTATCAGTACTGGATGGAAGGGGATTATTTTCGCCCCACCATTGACCCGGAGCAGGAGCCCTTTACCATTGTCATACCACCGCCCAACGTGACCGGGGCCCTGCACATGGGCCACGCCCTGGACAATACCATCCAGGATGTCCTGATNNGACCATGCCGGCATCGCCACCCAGGCCAGGGTGGTGGAAAGCCTGGCCCAGGAGGGTTTAACCCCCCAGGATCTGGGCAGGGAGAAGTTCCTGGAGCGGACCTGGCAGTGGAAGGAGCAGTACGGGGGGCGGATCATAGAACAGTTGAAACGTCTGGGGGCGTCCTGCGATTGGTCCCGGGAACGCTTTACCATGGATGAAGGCTGTTCCCGGGCCGTGCGGGAGGTCTTTGTCAGCCTCTTTGAGAAAGGCCTCATCTACCGGGGGGACTATATCGTCAACTGGTGCCCCCAGTGCGGGACGGCAATTTCCGACATTGAGGTGGAGCATGAGGAGGAGGAAGGGAAACTGTGGCATTTCCGCTATCCCCTGATTGACGGGGAGGGATATGTGACGGTGGCCACCACCCGGCCGGAGACCATCCTGGGCGATACCGCCGTGGCAGTACACCCCGAGGACGAGCGGTACCGGGACCTGGTGGGCAAAAAATTGGTCCTCCCGGGAGTGGGGCGGCAGATCCCCATTGTTGCCGATCCCTATGTGGACCCCGAGTTTGGCTCCGGTGCCGTCAAGGTAACCCCGGCCCATGACCCCAACGACTTTTTAATCGGCCTCCGCCACGGGCTGGAGCAGGTGGTAGTCATGGCTCCCGATGGGACCATGAACGAGAATGCCGGCAAGTACCAGGGGATGGACCGCCTGGAATGCCGGGAAGCCCTGGTGGCCGATTTTGACCGGGAGGGATATCTGGTTAAGGTGGAAGATCACCTGCATGCCGTTGGGCACTGCTCCCGCTGTGATACAACCATTGAACCCCTCCTATCCAAACAGTGGTTTGTCAGGATGAAGCCCCTGGCCGAGCCGGCCCTGGAGGCGGTACGCCAGGGACAGATCCGCTTTGTGCCGGAACGCTTCACCAAAATCTACTGCGACTGGTTGGAAAATATAAGGGACTGGTGCATTTCCCGCCAGCTTTGGTGGGGACATCGGATTCCCGTCTGGTACTGCCAGGACTGTGATGAAATAATTGCCAGCCGGGAAGATCTGAATCAATGTCCCCACTGCGGCGGGGAAGTGGAACAGGACCCCGACGTCCTCGATACCTGGTTCAGCTCGGCCCTGTGGCCCTTCTCCACCCTGGGCTGGCCCGACGATACCGAAGATCTGAACTATTTTTATCCCACTTCGGTTCTGGTAACAGGCCGGGACATCATCTTCTTCTGGGTAGCCCGGATGATCTTCATGGGATTGGAGTTTATGCAAGAAGAGCCCTTCCGGGAGGTATTGATCCACGGTTTGGTCCTGGACTCCCAGGGGCGGAAGATGTCCAAATCCCTGGGGAATGGTATCGACCCCCTGGAAGTCATTGAGGAATATGGTGCCGATACCCTGCGCTTCATGCTCATGACCAGCACAACCCCTGGCAATGACATGCGTTTTTACTGGGAACGGGTGGAAAACTGCCGGAACTTCGCCAATAAAATTTGGAATGCCTCCCGCTTTGCCCTTATGAACCTGACCGATTTTCAGCCGGAAGGCATTGAAGAAGACCAGTTGGCCTACAGCATGGCCGACAGGTGGATCCTCAGTCGCTTAAATCGGACCATTGCCCGGGTGACGGAAGAGCTGGAAGAATACCAGCTGGGTGAAGCAGCAACAACCCTCTACGAGTTTATCTGGGGCGAGTTTTGCGACTGGTACATTGAAATGATCAAGCCCCGCTTGTACGCCAAGGAGGATGGGGAAGGGCGTCGCACCTCCCAGTATGTCCTCTGGAAGGTCTTAGAGACTACCCTGCGCCTCCTGCACCCCTTTATGCCCTTTATTACCGAGGAGATCTGGCAGCACCTGCCCCATGGGGGGCCCAGCATCTGTGTGGCCCCCTGGCCCGAGGCCGGTGATACCGATCCCGCCGTAGAAGAAGAGATGGAGAGGATCATGGCTGTAATCCGCGGGGTCCGGAATATCCGGGCGGAGATGAATATTCCCCCCGGCAAGAAGGTCCCAGTAGCTATCCAGGCGCCGGCCGGGTTGCAGTCCCAGCTGGAAGCCGGAATACCCTATATCACCCAACTGGCCGGGGTCGGTACAGTAACCATGCAGGAGCCGGTCACGGAAAAGCCGCGGCAGGCGGCAGCTGCCATGGTGGGTGGGGTGGAAGTGTATGTACCCCTGGAAGGCTTGATCGACATTGACAAGGAGATAGCCCGGCTCCGGAAGGAAGAGCAGAACCTGGTCAAGGAAGTAGAGCGGGTGACTAAAAAATTGCAAAATGAGAATTTCCTGGCCAAGGCTCCGGCGGAAGTGGTGGCCAAGGAAAGGGAGAAGGAGAAGGAGTACAGGGAAAAACTGGCCAAGGTGAGGGAACGGATAGCCCTGCTGGAGGGGTAAAAATGAAGGAAAGGGAAGAACGTGGGGGATACTTGGACAGCTTGAGCAGGTTTGGCAGCCATTTGGGCCTGGACAGGGTGGAGAGGCTCCTGGCCAAGCTGGGCCGGCCCCAGGATCGGCTGCCGGCGGTCCATGTGGCAGGCACCAATGGGAAGGGTTCAACCTCAGCCATGATTGCTTCCATCCTGGCTGCAGCCGGTTACAGGGTGGGCCTCTACACCTCCCCCCACCTTTGTTCTTATACGGAACGCTTTCTGATTAACGGCCAGGAGATCTCCCCCCGGGAGCTGGATGAACTGCTGGCCCGAATTCGCCCTGTAGTGGAGGAGCTTGCCCGGCAGCCGGGTATGGAGCACCCGACGGAGTTTGAAATCCTGACAGCCGCCGCCTTCCTCTACTTTGCCGGGGCCAAGGTGGACCTGGCTGTGCTGGAAGTTGGCCTGGGGGGCCGCTTGGATGCCACCAATGTGATCTCCCCCCTGGTAGCCGTCATTACCCATATTGCCCTGGACCACAGGGATGTTTTGGGGGAGACCCTACCGGAAATAGCCCGGGAAAAGGCGGGGATTATCAAAGCCGGGGTTCCTGTGGTTTCCTCCCGGCAGGAGCCCGAGGCCGCTGCTGTAATAGAGGCAGCCTGCCAGGAACAGGGCTCCACCCTTAGCCTGGTGGGGCGGGATATTAAGGTGGAAAAAATAAGATTGGCTGCTGGGGGCATCAGCTGCGACCTTTCGGGGGAGAATTGGCGCTACCCTGACCTGCATATCCCCCTCCTGGGGCGCCACCAGGCGGAAAATGGGGCCACGGCCCTGGGTGCGGTAGAGCTTTTGCGCCAGCATGGTTTTACCATTGGGGAAGGGGACGTCCGCCAGGGCCTGGCCCGGCTCCGCTGGCCGGGGCGGATGGAAGTTATTCCTGGAAAACCCCTGTTCCTTTTGGATGTTGCCCACAACCCCGATGGGGTCAGGGTTTTGCGGGCTGCCATGGGCTCCCATTTTCCCGGGCGGCGGGTGGTCATGGTCTTTGGGGCCCTGGCCGATAAAGACGTGGCTGCCATGGCTGCCCAGTTGACACCCCTGGCCGATGTGGTCATTGCCACCCGGCCCGAGAGCCCCAGGGCCCTGGAACCCGAGGCGGCGGCTGCCCTTTTCCGGGAACAGGTGCCCACTGTCCTGGTCGAAGGGGAGATACCGGCAGCCCTGGCCCGGGCCCGGGAATATGCGGGGCCGGGGGATATTATCCTGGTTTGCGGTTCATTTTACCTGGTGGGGTCGGCCCGGGCATATATCTTGAATGGTTTGGACGCCCAAAAATGTCTTAAATACCCTTCTGGTTATGGGGAAAAAAATTAGGCGGGAGAAAATTCTCCCGCCTTATCAGTGTATCAACTAGCGACCCTGGGAACCTATGGGCTCAGTTGGAGCACTCTGGATGATTTGCGCTTGGGCGCCTCCGGCCAGGGCTTGCTCGGCGAAGGCTACCAGTTTCTTGGTCATATTGCCGCCTACATAACCGTTGACCCGGCTGGGAAGGGAACCCTTATCAATGTTCTGATAGTCGTTAATTCCCAGCTCAGATGCGATTTCATACTTCATTCTTTCCAGGGCTTGGGCTGCACCAACGGTTACAGGTTCATTGGTATTCCGCGGCATTCTGTGTCTCCCTCCCTTCCTGAAATAATTGTTTTTGTGTTTCTAACCATATTGTGCACCGAAGGTCAGCGGCTTATGTTGATATCTTCTTTCCTCAAATCCCAACTTTTTTATTATGATTTAAATTGTAGTAATTATATTACAAATCATTCAATTAATATTTTCCCGGCGGCCAGGTATAGTCCCCCACAGGGAAATGTAGAATGTTATAAAGGCCGGGCAAGATTATGTATTTGCGGGAGTGGACCAAGATGCCGACGGGACAGCTTCCCCTCTTCTTTATTTTCCTCCTCGGGATGGCAAGCAGGAACAATATTCTTACGGCAGCGGCGGGAATACTTTTAGTAATGCAGGTCATGGCCCTGGAACGTTTCTATTCCCTATTGGAGAACAGGGCCATTGACCTGGGTTTGCTTTTTTTAACCCTCGCTATTCTCGTTCCCTTTGCTACGGGGAAGATAACCCTGCGGCATATTGTCCTTTTCCTCTGCAGCCCCGCCGGCCTGATTACGGCAGTTGGCGGGGCCCTTGCTGCCCTCCTCAATGCCAGGGGCGTTCTTCTCCTTACCAGGGAGCCCCATGTCATCGGGGCAATAATTTTGGGGGCCCTTATTTCTATAACCTTTTTGGGCGGCATTCCCGTAGGGCCGGTGATGGCCGCCGGAATTGCTTCTGTTTTATTGCAGGTATTCCGCAGCTTTTTTTAACCCGGGCCCGAGTATAGTCTGTCACAAGGCAGGACAGAGTATTATTGTGATTTCCCAATATGAAGCGAGCCGGCGCCATAGGCAGACGGTTGGAGAAATCTATCTTCAAAGTAGAAAGGAAGGGGCATAGCTTGAAAGGACGGACTATACTTACCTTTGCCGCCCTCTGCACCGTTCCCTTTGTCCTGGTCCTCTCCAACTCTATGTTAATCCCTGTCCTGCCCAAAATGCAGCGGGCCATGGGAATCTCCCTTTTTCAAGTAGGGCTCCTCATTACTGCCTTTTCTATCCCGGCGGGCACAATTATCCCCCTGGCCGGCTTCCTGTCGGACCAGTATGGGAGGAAACTGATAATGGTGCCCTCCTTACTCATTTTTGGCCTGGGCGGGGTATTTGCCGGCCTGGCCGCCCTTTTTCTGGAAAAACCTTATATCTATATCCTCCTGGCCCGGATCCTCCAGGGTGTTGGGGGAGGTGGAACCTACCAGCTGGCCATGGCCCTGACCGGTGACATATTTCAGTCGGAAGAACGTTCCAAGGCCCTGGGCATATTGGAAGCTGCCAATGGTCTGGGGAAGGTGGCTGCTCCCCTGCTGGGAGCTGGGTCGGCCCTCATCTTCTGGTATGCCCCCTTTTTTGTCTACGGTGTTCTGGCCTTTACTGCTGCCCTCCTGGTCTGGTTTATTTGTGAAGAACCGGAGAAGGAGGGGAAAAAGGAACCGTTAAAATCATATTTAAAAAATTTGCAGCAAATCTTTTCCCAAAAGGGGAGGGGATTGGGAATCTGTTTTCTGGCGGGTATGCTGACCCTGTTCCTTTTCTTTGGTGTCTTGAGTTATTTTTCCGATCTTCTGGAAAGTCGCTACCATATTAAGGGCTTTACAACGGGCTTATACATTGCCGGTCCTGTTCTGGCCATGGCGCTGACGTCCTACCTGGTGGGAACCTTGCTGCAAAAGCAGCTGGCCAAACTCCTCAAGCCGGCGGTGATAACGGGCCTGGCTCTACAGACCTCCTCCCTCCTCATTCTTGCCCTGGTTCGGAGGCAGTATGTATTGTTTGTGGCCATAATCATCCTGGGTATCGGCAGCGGGATTCTGCTGCCCAGTTTAAACATGCTCATAACCAGCGCTTCCCTTAAGGAAAGGGGGCTGGTCACAGCCCTCTACGGCACCGTAAGGTTCTTTGGCGCTGCCCTGGGGCCGCCCACCGTAGGCCTGGCCCTGGACCTGGGGCCGCTGGTTATGTTTCTGGCGGCTGCACTGGCTGCAGCCCTCATCGCCGCCCTGGCCCTCTTCTTCCTGGATGAGGGGGAGCTGCTGCCGGCCAAGATGCTGGCGCCAGAAAAAGGAAGTGGGGATGGGGGATAAAGAAACATCCATTGGCAACAATAGAGACGGGGAATGTACTCGGGAATGTCTGGCAGACGGGAGAGTGTTAGATGGCAGGGAAAGGGGATGACCAGAAAGGATATAACAGAGGAAAGGCTTTGAACGACTATTTTGGGCAGCAACTCTCTGATGGTGACCGGTATGGGGAGGTAATCCCCAGCATGTTTGCCTGGATGCCGCCCGATGCACTCCGGGAGCGGGTCGAATACCTGGAAGAGATTTCGGAAAAGCTGACGGTAGACTACCAGAGACAGAAGAAAAAGGGAGGAAAAGGGCATGGCCAAAAAGGGTAAAAAGAAAAAGCAGCAGAATCAGAAATTTATGGAGGAATATGCTGCTCCCCTGGATACTCAGAAGCAGGGTACCACCCGTAGCGACCCGAAGGTTCCCCAGGGTTGATGAAAACTTGCGCCGAAGTCTTCGGCGCTTTTTGTTTAGTCCCCCGTCATGCTGTGGAGGGCACTTCCAGCAACAGTTAATAAGGAAAACTCAGTAGGGATAGAATATTGTGATACTTATTTGCCAGATACATTTCATAATTACCGTTGTAAAATATTCCTAAATTGTGCTATACTAACAACAAATAAATTT
>LFSN01000036.1 GCA_001513125.1 Clostridia bacterium DTU030 | reverse complement strand
GCCCAATCATCGGTGCTGCCCTTCGTAGCAGCAGGGATCTTCTATTATGTGTTCAACTTTATTGTCGCCGCAATCATGGAATGGATTGAAAAAAAGCTGGATTACTTTCGCTAGGAGGTTACCCTTATGAAATATCTCGAGATCAGGCACCTGCGCAAGAGTTTTGGTGACCTCGAGGTAATTAAAGATATTTCCTTGGAGGTGGAGGAGGGCCAGGTTGTTGCCATTATCGGGCCCTCGGGTTCTGGAAAGTCCACCCTGCTCCGCTGTGCAACCATGCTGGAAACCATGGACGCGGGGGAATTGATCTACCTGGGGGAACACGCCGTCTGGACCGGCCCCGATGGGAAGGCAGTCATGGCGCCCCCCAAACAGCTGAAAAAAATCCAGGGCTACTACGGCCTGGTCTTCCAGAACTTTAACCTCTTTCCCCACTATTCGGTAATCAGGAATGTCACCGATGCCCTCATTACCGTGCAGAAGAAGAGCAAAGAAGAGGCCCTGACCATCGGCCGCGACCTGCTGGAAAAAATGTCCCTTTCCGATAAGGAAAACGCCTACCCCTACCAGCTGTCGGGGGGACAGCAGCAGCGGGTCTCCATAGCCCGGGCCCTGGCCTTAAACCCCAAGGTCCTCTTTTTCGATGAGCCGACTTCGGCCCTGGACCCTGAACTGACGGGGGAAATCCTGAAGGTCATCAAGGATCTGGCGGCGGAGAAGATGACTATGGTGATCGTAACCCATGAAATTACCTTTGCCCGGGATGTGGCCGATCATGTTATTTTCATCGACGGGGGGGTTATCGTCGAAGAAGGGCCCCCGGAACAGGTCATCAACAATCCCCAAAATGAGCGTACCAGGGCCTTCTTGAGCCGCTTTGAGCGCTGAGCCTTGGGGAAGATAAAACAGACAGCCCTCTATCCCAGATAGGGTAGAGGGCTGTCCCCCTTTTATTGGGCAGCAACTACTGCTCCCAGTTCCTTCATGGCAGCCGGGCTGAGATTGTAGACGGCATCAAAGAGCCTGGCTTTAAAGGTGCCGGGGCCCTCATTGTCCTGCAAGGTCCGGTAGGCCAGCTCACCGGCAATCCCCATGGTCAATAGCCCCCCCAGGGCCGCCAGGAGGTAATCGCCGGTAATGGCGCAGTAGGAGGCGATCAAAGAAGTGGTCATGCAGCCGGTGCCGCTGACCCTGGTCAGCATTTCCTGTCCGTTGTCCACATAGTAGGTTTTTTCGCCATCGGAAAGGACATCCCGCCTGCCCGTTATGGCCACCACGCAGCCCAGCCGCCCGGCCAGCTCCCAGGCCGCCCTTTCACTTCCCCTGCTGTCGGCCGTTGCATCTACACCCCTGGCAGCGGCGGTTAAACCGGCCAGGAACTTAATTTCCGACATGTTCCCCTTCAGGACCGAGATTTGCACCCGGCTGAGGAGCTCGGCGACGGCTTCCTGGCGCAGGCGGCTTGCCCCTACCCCCACAGGGTCGAGGATGACGGGCACCCCCAGGGTGTTGGCCTTCTTCCCCGCCAGGAGCATGGCTTTGACGGCGCCGGGGCTTAAGGTTCCCGTATTCAGCACTAAAGCCGCGGCCCTGGAGACAATCTCCGTCACCTCGGCCTCGTCCCTGGCCATAATGGGGTAGGCGCCGATGGCCAGGGTGATGTTGGCACAGTCATTTACCGTAACAAAATTGGTGATGTGGTGGATGAGGGGCTTTTTTTCTATTATTAACGGCCGCAGGGAGGCCGCTCTGCTGAGGAGCTCCATCTGTATCATCTCCGCCCGTATTTTGTCCGCTTCGCAAAGGGCCATTACATACTCTTTTCCGAATTCCCTATTCTGATGTTGAGGGAAGTTAGGGCCTTTAAGATCAGGTTGCCGATTATGGTGCCGCCGACGGTGCTGGTCAGGAAAGGGACCACATAGAAGAAGATGGCCGTCTCCTGGCCCATGACCAGCTTTACGATGGGATAGGCGGCCAGGGCCCCTATAAAGCCCGTCCCCACCACTTCCCCCAGGGAAGCCAGCAGCACTTTGCCAGTCCTTTGGTATAAGACCCCCGCCAGCAGGGCACCGAAGATGCTGCCGGGAAAGGCCAGCAGGGTGCCCGTCCCCAGGACGTTGCGGAGCAGGGAAGTGACAAAGGCGATGGCAACGCCATACCAGGGTCCCAGGAGGACGGCCGCCAGGACATTGACGGTGTGCTGGATGGGGAAACACTTGGAAAAGCCGACGGGAATGTAGAAGACATGGCCCGTCAGGGTGGCAATGGCGATAAAAAGTGCCGCCAGGGTCAACCTTTGGGTTTTCATATTCCTTTACCTCCCTGAGATGTTTTATAATTTTACCCCCGACCGACAAAAGGGCCCTCCTTGCCGGAGGGCCCTATCCAAACAAAATCAGAAAGTCCAGGCAGTGCAGGAGAATAAAAAACTTTTACCGCCTTGGACTGGGTAAAAGTGTAGTGATGCTCGCTGCCGTAAAAGTCCCTTCGCTGGCATTACCCAGATCAGGTTATACGGGTCTGAACCATCAGGTCCACTCTCAGCCATGATTGGGCTCCCCGTGCAGTATTAAGTTTTCCCATTGGCCAGCCTTACCTAGCTAGAAGGTACCATAAAGATCCTGGATCTGTCAAGGCCGGCCGGGAAAAGACCCCGGTCAGTCTTTGGCAAAGGGGCAGAGGAAAGGCCATAACCCGGGCTGAGTTATGGCCTTTGGTACCAATTATTAATTTGCTCCGGCGGCCAGCCTGGCGGCATTTTCCCCTGCTATCCGGCCCATTACATAGCAGTTGAGGACCGAGGTGCCGGACATGTAGGCAATATCGTAGAGGTCGCCGTTGGCCACCTCGCCGGCAGCGTACAGGCCCTTGATGACACTGCCGTCTGTCCGCAGTACTTCGGCATTGGTATTGGTCTTGATGCCGCCGATGGAACCCATGTTGGTAGGGGTCATCTGGACGGCGTAGTAGGGTCCGGTTTCCGGGGCCACCATAAAGTCAACCCGGGCGTCGAAGTCTTCATCTTTGCCCTTTCTCTTTCCTTCACAGTAGCGCTCGATGGTGGTCACAAAGGTTTCGGTATCGAAGCCGCAGACTTTTGCCAGCTCTTCCAGGGTTTCACCCTTGAAGACCAGGCCGCTGTCCAGGTTTTCTTCCAGGATGGCCACGGTTTCCTCGTCATCGGAACCGTAGATGCAGTAGTAGGGGCCTGCATCCCGGATAATCATGGTGGAGTAGGTGAGGGGGTGGCAGTATTCGTTGATAAAGCGGGCCCCGGTCCTGTCTACCAGGGGGCTCTGCTCCCAGGGTCCGCCCAGCATGTTCAGGGAACTCTGGGGGTCGGCAGTGGCCCGGTAGGACATGCCCATCAGCCAGGGATATTCAAAGAGGGCGGCACCGATCTCTTCGGCCATAAGGATACCATCGCCGGTATTGGAAACACTGGCGACACTGATGACATCCTTGTGCTCGGGGCAAAAACGTTCCACCAGTTCGGGGCTCTGGGCGAACCCACCCGTTGCCAGGACCACTGCCTTGGCCCGGAATTCCTTGGTTTCACCATTTTGCTTCGCCTTTACCCCCACCACGGCACCGCTGTCGTCGGTTATGAGCTCAGTGGCCCTGGTTTCCAGGAGGATTTCCACGCCCTTTTCCTCGGCTACCTCTGCCATGCGCTGTACCTGGCCGGCACCGCCTCTGTAGTTGGAGGGATAGTGGAAACGGTCAACGCCTTCAATTAGATCGAAGTCAGTGGGCCGGTCGAATTCATAGCCCAGGGAGATGAGCCAGTCGATGATCTCGGCGCCCCGCTCGGCGATGAAGAGACAGCGCTCGTAAACGGGGGCAGGGTTTTCCGGCCGCCCGTCCTTGTTGTATTCCATCCAGAGCTCCACATAATCTTCCGGGCAGTCAACGATGCCGTGTTCCTTCTGAACGGCAGAGGCCGGGGCACCGATCCCGGCACCGGAAAGGGCGGAGTTACCGCCGATGGCGCTCATTTTTTCCAACACTATGACCTCAGCACCCTCTTCTGCAGCCTTCACGGCCGCCGACAGGCCTGCCAGGCCGCTGCCCACCACCAGTACTTCCGTTTCCATTACTTCTACTTCGCCTTCATCTGCTCCCTCATCCGGTGGGCTGGAACAGGAGACACAGGAGAACAATAAGCCGACGATAACCAGGACGGATAACAGTTTTTTGAGGTTCTTTTGCAAGGGTTTCTCCTCCTTCTGTCGCCGCCAACCCGCGGCTTAGTAAAATTTTTTAGGGCGTTTTACTTTATACTATAATGGTATGCAATTTCTGGTCGACAAGCAAGGGGCTGTAGCAAAAATAACAACAAAAAAAAGGCGGGAAGGGTTTTCCCGCCCCGGCAAGGGGGAAGGTGAAGGAGGGCATTTACAGTACCAGTTTGTTGAGGGTTATAATAACTCCCATTCCCAGGACAATGGTGAGGAGGACGTTCTTTGTTTTATAGGCGGTAAAGGCGGCGACGATGCCCGCCAGCAGGTAGCTGTTGTTGAGGGACAGATCCAGATAGCCCTGGGGCAGCAGCAGAGCCGGCACGATGAGGGCAGTCAGGAAGGCGGTGGGGACATGCTTCAGCCACCTTTCCAGCCAGGCTGGTATACCGGCGTGGGAAAAGATGAGCTGGGCGCCAATCCGGGTGAGGTAGGTGGCAGCGGCCATGCCGAGGATGATCGGGATTACACTACTCTTCATTGGAACTGCTCCTTTCCATTAATCCGCCCACCAGGGTGGCGGCCACGGCGGCGATAATAATGTACCAGCTGCCGGGCAGGTACAGGGCACCCAGGACGGCACAGAGGGCCGAGACCAGGGCGACGATGAGGGCTGTCCTGTCGGCCAGGCGGGGGATCAGGAGGGTCAGGAAGGTGGCCGGCAGGGCAAAATCGATCCCCCATTCCAGGGGGTCGGGGATGCTCTGATAGAACAAAGCCCCCAGGAGGGTAGCCAGGATCCAGATGAGATAGAGCAGGCTATTGACACCCAGGTTGTAGGTGGCATCATAACCCCTTTCCTCACTGCGGCTAGCGATGAGGGCGTAGCTTTCATCGGTCAGGCCGAAGGCCAGGAGGTACTGGAGGGGCCGGGGCAGCTTGAGATGATAAGGTGCCAGGGAAGCCCCCATCAAGAGGTGGCGCAGGTTTACGAGGAAGGTGGTCATGACGATCAAGCCCCAGCTCGCGACGCCGGAACTCAGCATGCCGATGGCGATAAACTGGGAGGCGCCGGCATAAACGGCGGCCGACATGAAGGTGACTTCAAAGATGGAGAGGCCGGCCGTCCGGCCCATGATGCCGCAGGTCAGGCCGAAGGGGATGTAGCCCGCACTCATGGGCAGGCAGGTCTGCAGCACTTCCCTCCAGACGTTGGTTTTTTGCAGTTGTTGAGTCATTGTCTTTTCCATATGGGTCAGGCTCCTTTCATTCCTTCAATTATAACTAAGAAGGGTAAGGAGGGCAAATGTTTTATGAAGCAGTGAATCACCCGGCGTAGAACTGGTGTTGTGGGCTGCAGTGCGGAATACAGGCAAGAAACGGGAGGCACTTTTAGGTGATTTTGGTCTTTACAGGCAGAAGAGGAAATGATATCCTAAATACATAGCTTAGCTATGCATAGATGTGCTAGGTTAGGGAGGAGGGAAAATGTGGAGATCAGTAAAGAACTGTTGAGGGGCAGTACGGCCATCTTGGTACTTAAACTGTTGGAAAAGGAGGATATGTACGGGTATCAGATTATAAAGGAGTTGGGGCGGACCTCTAAAGGGGTGTTTAACTTAAAAGAAGGGACACTGTATCCAATACTGCACTCCCTGGAACGGGGAGGGCTGGTTGAATCTTACTGGGAAGATACGACAAGCAAAAGAAAAAGAAAGTATTATCGCCTGACCGCAGCGGGTCAGGATGCCCTGACGGTGAGAACAAGGGAGTGGGATCTTTTCCGGACGGCGATGGACGGGGTGCTGGGGGGGCAGAGAAGATGCAGCCAATTGAAGACTACCTAGATGTAATTTGTAGCCAGATCGGGAATCGAGACATACATACCGAAATTCGGTCGGAATTGCGGACCCACCTGGAGGAAATTGTTGCTGAGTTGTCAGATGAAGGGGCTGCCATTGAAGAGGCCATTGCCACTGCCCTGGAGAGGGTTGGGGACCCTGTCGATATCGGAAAGAGGATGAATAAAGTCTATAAACCACGTTTGGATTTCCGGCTGCTTGGTCTATTGGGTGTGGCGGTGGCCCTGGGTTTGTTTTCCCTGGCCCTGGTACCTTCTTACAGTTCTGGTGGAAATACCTTTCTGACCAGACAGATATTGTGGGTTGGCCTGGGTTTACTCGGCTTGGTGGGAGCCTATCATGTCAACTACCGGTGGCTGGCTAAGTTAGACCTACCCTTTTATCTAATAACCTTGGGGGCGGTGCTCATAAGCCTCCATATACCCGGCTCTAAATACTATTGGCTGGAAGTGGCCAAGATCACTTTTATACTTTCCTTGGCCGGTCATCTGGCAAAGAATAAGGAAGAGCTTAAGTGGTGGTCTCTATTGGCCTATGGGCTTATACCCTGCTTAGGTGTATTGCTTCCCAGCCTTTCTACATCCCTGCTTTTTGTCCTACTATTCCTTGCTATGCTCTGGCAGGCGGGTGTGGCAAAAAAACATTTGTATGGAGTGGGTGGTAGTTTCTTCGTATTGGGGGTTCTCTATTTGCTTAATGTTTCCCCCTATCAAATGCAGAGAATAGCTATATTCTTAAATCCCGGTCAGGATCCCCTGGGTGCCGGTTATAGCGTTATCCAGGCCAAGAATGCAATATCTGCCGCAGGGTTATGGGGGCAGGGGCTTTTCAAGGGAAATCATCTCCTGCCGGAACCGCACACCGATTTTATCTTTGCCTCCCTGGTTCACCAGGCAGGCTGGATGGTGGGTTTGGCTGTCCTGGTGGTTTTCGCCTTTTTATTAATGCGGGTATTCTGGATTATTTCCCGGGCCAGGGGACTTTTTCCTACCCTGGTGGCTTTCGGGATCGGCACCATGCTGCTGTTCAATATTGCTTGGAACCTGGGTATGCAGGTGGGACTTCTGCCGGTTGCCGGTATCAATCTACCCTTTTTCAGTTATGGTGGTTCGGCGATGTTGATGAATTTTATTGCCATGGGCCTGCTCTTGAATATTGCCAAGGAGATTCAACCGGTTCCCCTAGCTTGATCTTGCCTGTAATGATAGTTACAATATAGGAAAACAATAATGGGGTTAATAATTAATACTCATACAGGAAGGAAGGGTTAACATGGCTGCCAAGGTGCCCAATCGGGAAGAGGCCTATGAACTGCTCACCAGGTATACCAAGAGTGAAAACCTCATCAATCACGCCCTGGCCGTGGAAGCGGTGATGGCCCATTTTGCCGAGAAGTTTGATCCGGAAAACAAGGAAAAATGGCAGGTCATCGGTCTGGTCCACGACCTGGATTACGAAATGTATCCCGATGAACACTGCCTGAAGGTCAGGGAGATTCTCGAGGAAGAGAATTGGCCGGAAGATTACATACGCGCTATTCAGAGCCACGGCTGGAAACTCTGCTGCGATGTGGAACCTGTGGAAAAGATGGAGAAGGTCCTCTACACCGTCGATGAGCTGACGGGCTTAGTTGTGGCGGCTGTCCTCATGCGGCCCAGCAAGAGTGTCCTGGATCTAAATGTCAAGTCCTTGAAAAAGAAGTGGAAGCAAAAGAGCTTTGCCGCCGGCGTCAACCGGGAGGTAGTTGAGGAAGGAGCCCGGATGCTGGGCATGGAGCTGGATGAGGTTTTTGCCGAAACCATCAAGGCCATGCAGGGGGCGGCAGAAGAACTAGGTTTAAAAGGGAATCTCTAAAATAGAAGTATTTCTCCATCTTCTCCGTCCTAAATCTGCATAAATATGTATAAAATGCGAGGGACTTTGGGGAATATTTCTTCCACCAGTACCTGCGTTCTGCTGAGAAGGTGGCCCTTAGGATTAGGGCTAATAATGACAAAGAAGGATAAACATCTTCGTATTGCACGAAGGGTTTATCCTTCTTTTTTTCTGTCAGGGATTGTCGAAGGGAAGGGGGAAATTATCTCGAATTATCTTCTAGGGGAGATATTACAGCCGGGCCCAGATAAGCTCGGCCGTTTCCGCCGGTGACCTGTCCGAGGTATCGATGGTAATCACGGGTAGAGAGGACCGGGCCGCCAGGTCCCGGGCCAGCTCCTGCCGCTCCAGAAAGGCGTCGACGATGGCTGCCGGGGTGCTGCCGTAGCGCTGCAGGTAGTTCAACCAGCAGGTGTGCCGGCGGGAGAAAAGCCTTTTTTCCAGGACTTCAGCCCGGACGGTAAGGAGGATGAGGGTGGCATTGAGCCCTTTCAACCTCTGGTCCAGGGGCTGGACCATTTCCCAGCTCATATAAGGGAAGCGAAAGACATGGGTGAGGTGGAAGCGCTCCAGGATAAAGAAAAAGTCGGCTTCAGCCAGGACCCCCTGGGTCCAACCCCGCCCCTGGCGGCGCTGCTCCAGGCCTTCGAGGAAGGCCACCAGCTCCTCCAGCAGGGCCAGGTGATCCCCGGGCCCGAGGGAGCCCTCCTGTTCTTTCCTTTCCAAGACCCGCTGGGTGTGGTATTCTGTTAATACCAGCCGGGACTGGGGTAAGTTTTCTTTCCCCTGGCTGTATTGGAGCAGGGCCTGCAGGACAGAGCTTTTACCGCTGCCCGATATTCCCTCAATGATAAGTCCCCGGGCCACAGCTTTCATCCTTTCTCCTGGCATTCTTTCCTGTTCACAAATCCATTATTCTCTGCTCCGGCCCCCTTTCCTTGTCTCGGGCTTCATTTTCCCTGTCATAGGTAAGGAACATGGAGCCGGCCTGGCCGGAAACGTATATTAAATGTTGCTTTCGAAACATTTTCCCGTAAACTTGCGTCCTTGTAAATAGGTGTCCTTTAAGGGAGAGGAGAAGAAATGAAATCTGGATATGGGCAAGTTATTATCCTAACCCTGGTTTTTTTGGTCCTTGTGTTGAATTTAGTACAACTCTCAACAGGTGCTGAAGTGCATACTCCAGAAGAAGAGGTGCCCCTACAGTTAGTAGGGAGCAGTGGAGCTATCAATTCCCTGGCCAGGAATATCCTGTTGTCCCGGACCGAGGAGCTCCTGCTGCCTCCCCAGCAGACAGTAGTAGCCCAAAAACCTCTCCCGGAACTGCCGGATTTGGTTTTCAGCGGCACCGCCGTCGATAAGGTGGCCATCACCTTCGACGATGGACCCTTTCCCGGGATGACGGAGCAGTACCTCGAGATCCTGTCCCAGTATGGCATCAAGGGGACTTTTTTCGTGGTCGGGGAACTGGCCCGGCAGAACCCGGCCCAGCTCCAGAAGATTGTGGAGCAGGGCAGTGAGCTGGGCAACCATTCCTGGGCCCACGGCCGCCTGGATAAAATGCCCCTGGAGAAGGTGGTGTCCGACCTGAGGCGGGTGGCGGAATTAATCTACGAAACTACCGGGCAGGAGGTAAGATTCCTCCGTCCGCCCTATGGCCGCCACTCCCCGGCAGTGATAGAAGCGGCCGAGGAACTGGGCCAGCAGCTTGTCCTGTGGAATGTCGATCCCCGGGATTGGGACAAGGCCTCCACCAGGGAGATTGTCAACAGGGTAATGGCCCAGGTGCGGCCGGGGTCCATCATCCTCCTCCACGAAGGGCACCCAAATACCATTAAGGCCCTGCCCCAGATCATAGAAAAACTGCGGGAGCGGGGCCTGGAGCCGGTATCGGTCTCAGAATTGCTCCAAAGCTACGGTGAGGAGACCACATAGAGGTCTCCTCAATTGTTTCAGCCTCCCTTAATAATTCTTGTACCCGTTTCCCCCTGCAAGGCCTCTTTAAGCCTATCTATCGAAGTAATAATGGCCGCACCCTCCCCCTTTTCCACAAAGCGGAGGGCAGCTTCTATTTTCGGCCCCATACTGCCGGCGGGAAATTGTCCCGCAGCCAAATGTTCCTTTGCTTCGGCAGCCGTCATACTTTTTAAGAACCTTTGATTTTCCTTGCCGTAGTTTATTGCTACTTGCGGTACACCAGTCAGGACAATCAGATAGTCGGCATCAATCTCTAATGCCAGCAGGGCTGAAGCATGATCCTTGTCAATAACCGCCTCTACGCCCCTTAATGTGCCTCCTTCCCTGATTACCGGTATCCCCCCGCCGCCTACGGCGATAATGAGGAAATCTTCTGCCAGCAATTTTTTAATAGCTTCCTTTTCCACAATTTCCACTGGCTTGGGCGAGGGCACAACGCGGCGGTAGCCCCGGCCGCTGTCTTCCCGAAAAACTGCCCTTTTTTCCCTGGCCATTTCCTCTGCCTTTTCCCTGGTGTAGAAGGGGCCGATGGGTTTGGTAGGATTGTGGAAGGCGGGATCCCCTTTGTCTACGACTACCTGGGTTATTACGGTGGCGATATTTCTTTTAATCCCCCTCTCCCTCATCCTGTTGTACAGGGACTGCTGAATAATATATCCTAAACTCCCCTGGGTTTCTGCCCCACAGACATCCAGGGGGATAGGCGGGACGATATCGCTGGCACGTTCAACCCGCAATAAATTATTTCCAACCTGGGGGCCATTTCCGTGGGTCAGCACTACATTATATCCCTCTGACAATAAATCAATAATTGGCTCACAACTTTGCAAAACGTTAGCAAATTGCTCTTCTACTGTGCCCCTTTGTCCTTCTTGTAAAATGGCATTCCCACCTATAGCAATCACTGCCACCTTTTTCATTTTTTTCCTCCTCGTGTTTTAGTTAAGTTTCAACTAAGGCTGGCCATAATATAGGCCGGGAAGATTTTCCTTCCTCTATGATAATATCCTAGCTGTATAAACACAATTGGATAAGATATATGAAAAACACTGCCGGTATTGTGAGAACCACACAAAGGCCTCTAATAAAAACCGATAATAATCAACCTCCCACAAAGATACGGATAATTGTCCCATAACCCAAAGAAAGGGGCCCTGGGTATCCACCGGGGAAGCCCAGGGCCTCAACAGTTTATTATTCACTCAGCGGGATTGGCCATTATGCTGCCATTGTGATAAACTACCCGTCCGCCGACAATGGTAGTTACCACTTTCCCAGTCAGTTTCCACCCGGCAAAGGGGGTATTCCTGCTTTTTGAGAAAAATTGTTCCGGTTGGACTTCCCACTCGGCTGCCGGGTCAAATATGGTAATATCGGCATCTTCTCCAACGGCCAAAGTTCCCTTTCTTAGCCCAACAATGGCGGCGGGCGCGCAGGTGAGTTTGGCCAAGGCCTGCATGGGTGTTAAAATGCCTGGTCGGACCAGCTCCGTCCAGACGAGACCGAGGGCTGTTTCCAGACCGATGATTCCACAGGGGGCATTAATCATACCTTCTGCCTTTTCTTCTGCCGTGTGCGGTGCATGGTCAGTGGCAATAACATCCAGGGTCCCATCGGCTAGCCCCTGACAAAGGGCAGCGACATGGGTCCTTGTCCGCAAAGGTGGATTCATTTTCGCGTTGGTGCCCTGGGTCAACAGGGCTTCATCGGTTAAGGAGAAGTGGTGGGGGGTTGCTTCGGCCGTAACCTTAACTCCCTGTGCTTTGGCCGCCCTGATGATGGCGATGGATGTCGCCGAGCTGACATGTTGAATGTGAACATGTTGCCCCGTCAGTTGTGCCAACAATACATCCCTTGCCACGTGGATATCTTCCGCCGTTGTAGGCATGCCGAGAAGTCCCAAACTTCTGGCGACTGAACCTTCGTTTATAATGGTGTCTCCCACCAGGGAGAGTTGACCGCAATGGGTGATGACGGGAAGCCCCAGTTTCCCTGCCTGTTCCAGGGCCTGTCGCATCAAGGCCGAATTCTCTACGGGGTTGCCATCATCGGAGAAACCGACGACACCTGCTTCCTTCAGGGCAACGAAGTCTGTTAATTCATTGCCTGCCAAATTGCGAGTGACGCTGCCTACCGTGTACAAGTTAATCACGGCCTCACGGGCAGCCCGGTCATAAAACTCTTGCACCAGTTCCGGTGAATCCATAACCGGCTTGGTATTGGCCATACACACCACCGTTGTAAAACCGCCGGCGGCTGCCGCTTGACTCCCTGAGGATAAGTCTTCCTTGTGGGTTAATCCCGGGTCACGAAAATGTACGTGAATGTCTATGAACCCGGGAGCCACGATGCAGTCGTCCGCAGGAATAATTTCTTCGCCGGGCAGCACTGCCAGATTGGGTCCCATAGCTGTAATTTTATCATCTTGAACCCGAATATCCCACTGGCCCTTCCGCCCTGTGGCAGGGTCCATTACTAAACCGTTCTTAATTAACACTGCTTTTCACCTCCACAATTACCTTGGGCAAGATGCAACAGGGTGCGCAGCAGAACCTCGGCTCCCAGGGCAATATCCTCGATGGTAGCCTTTTCCCGGGGATTATGACTGATGCCCTCCTCACAGGGGATAAAGATGAGGCCCGTCGGTGTGATCTGGGCCATGTTCATGGCATCGTGGCCGGCACCGCTGGGCATAAACATGTAGGGAAGGGCGAGTTCCTGGCAGACCGATTCGATGCAGCCGATTACTGTGGAATCAAGCTGAACCGGCTTGTCCGCGGCCAGTTCTTGAATATCGACGCTGACCCTTCGTTGCTGGCAGATCCTTTCAAGGGTCTTTCTAACTCCCTTCGCTACCCGCTGTATGCTGTCGATATCGATACCCCGGATATCCAAGCCCAGCTGCACCCGGCCGGGTATCACATTCATGGCTCCCGGTTCTACGGTCAGCACCCCTACCGTGGCTACAGTCTGCTGTGGCGCTTCCTCCCTGCCGTAATGCTCAACTGCCAGTATCAGTTCCGCTGCGGCAGCCAGGGCATCCCGCCTTAAACCCATGGGTGTAGCACCTGAATGGTCGGCCCGTCCTTCGATGGTAATCCGCCAGCGGGTAGGAGCGGCTATGGCTGTCACAATACCAATTTTATTGCCCGTTTCTTCCAGGACACGCCCCTGCTCGATGTGCAGCTCCAGGAAGGCTTTTAGTTCTTCGGGACGGCGAGCGGCTGACTTTAATTCAGCAAGTTGGGCACCATTGTTGGCTGCTGCTTCTCTCAGGGTAACCCCCGTTGCATCTTTGAGGTCAAGGTACTGTTCAGCATCGACCAAACCGGTCATGACCTTGCTGCCCAGGGTAGCTACCCCAAAGCGGCTTGATTCTTCGCCTACGAATAAGATTACTTCTAAAGGGTGCCTGGTTACTATGCCTTTTTCTCTGATTGTCCTGATGGCAGCCATAGCTGCTATTACGCCGGCAACACCGTCGAAAAGTCCGCCCTGGGGTACCGAATCCAAATGGGATCCACAGGCTACGGCCGGGAGGGAATCATCCAGCCCGGGCCAGCGGGCTATGAGGTTGCCGATGGCATCTTTGCGGATTTTGCCCCCCAGTTCTGTTAACCTGGAGCTTACAATTTGGTGCAGTTCAGCTTCCTGGGGGCTGAAAGCCAGACGGGTTACACCACCTTCTGGCAGCGAACCTATCGGGGCCAGGTCAGCTAAGTCTTGGGTTAGAGCCCCTTTGTCAATCAACGCAGCTATCCCCCCTTTATTTCCGACATATTTTAATTTTGCCAAAGTCCCTTTAGTACTTTGACTTGGAGGCCTTGGATACATTTGTTAAACATAATAAAATAGGGCTTCTAGCTTTAGAAAAAAAGACAAAACACCTGGTGTTTTTCCTTAAATTTTGTTATTGTTTTTCTCTGCACCAGCAAAGGGATACAGGCTGGTAATTTTCAGAGCTAGGTAAAGTTGGAAACGGTCCTCCGCCAAATTGAGATCCCGTGCAAGGAGCTTTGCCGCTCGCTCGAGGCGGTAGCGAACGGTGTTGGGATGGACGAAAAGGGCTTCGGCGGTAGTGTTGATATCCTCGTTATGGGAAAAGTAGGCGGCCAGGGTTTCCAATAGGTTTGCCCTTTGCTTTTTATCATAGTCTGCCAGGGGACCGAGAATTTCATCGCGCAAGGCAATGAGTTCTTCTATGTCGGAATGGGAGCATAATAGACGATAGACACCCAGCCTGTCGTAGCAGTAAACCCGGCCGCTGCCATAAACCTGGCTTCCGAGGACAATTGCCTTCCAGGCCTGGCTAAAGCTTAAACCCACTTTTCTAACACTTTGTTGCGGCAGCCCAATCCCCCCGGTAAATTGCAAGGAGGGAAAGGACCACTTTAGATAAAGGAGTATATTCTGGGCTAGTTTATAGGCGGAGGAAGTTATTTCTTCCTTCCCTTGTTCCGGCGGCCATGTGGTAACAACAACGAGGCTGTCGCCACGCAGGCCGACAATAAAGGGTGCCGGACTATTTTGTTTGAGCTGGTGGGTCAGGTCTCGCTGCAGCTGCGCCTTAAGGAGTTGAGCTTCCTTTTCAGCTGGATTCTGCTTGTTAGGTGAAGAAAACTCATCCACATTAAATACTAGCAGTAAACAGGGATGGGTTAGATTAAGTCCTAAATAGCGGGCCCGCTCTAGCATTGCTTTGTCTGATTTAAAATCCTGGGTTATTAACTCTTCCACAAAGCTGTTTATCTGCTGGTGTTCAAGGACAGACCGGCTATGGAGTCGCATTATTTCCATGCCGATGAGGGGTATAGTATGGTCTAAAATGGCTTGAATAGTAGGTGACAAACCTTGCTTTTGTTGATAGTTTTCTACGGTTAAGAAGGCGTGGACAGAAGAGGGATCTGTAATGGGGATAACCAGGGATGGTACTTCACTTTCCTTCCGGTTCCGCTGCAGGAAAAGGGGGTGGTAAGCGTTGCTGAGCTTACGGATGGCCTCCTTTGATAGGGGGCGGAGGGGATTGCTGTCTTCGGATGTCGTTAGTATTAAACCCAATTCCGGACATTCCAGGGTAAGGTCATATTTTATCATCCGTTGCAGCGTTGCTAATGCTGCCTCCAATCCTTGGTTGCTGAGCAACACCTGCTGCAGCCAACGAAAGGCAATATCGGCCTGTCGCAGGACACCGGCAGCATGATCGAGCAGGCCCTCCATTAGAGGATTGATAATATCTATATAGGAAACCTCCCTGGGAATCTCCAGCAAGGGAAAAGATAGGCTGTCGGCGGCAGCGATCATTTCGGGAGGGAGGGTCTTTACATAACGGTCTGTCTTAATGGCCAAAGCGGCACAACCGAAGCGGGCCATGTCCTGGACCAATCTAACCTGGGCGTCTGGATCGTCTTTTATGCAAAAAAAGCTGGTTAGTACAAAATCACTGCCCTTGAGCCATTGAACTATGTCGGGAACCTCCATAATGGTGATATTTTTTATTATGCGGTGAAGGCCCCCGGCACCGGCTACCACCCTGGACCGGGTCAGAGGGGGTATGGAGAGGGCTTGTTGGACATTGAGCATACTGACACCTCCTGGGTATAATGAAGGGGAAGGAGATGGTTTACTTAATTGTATATTACAAATCGTGTTCTTGCATGGGCAATTTACAAATTAGGGTTCTTTTTAGAAAGTCGGACATAGGGGAGGGGCTATACAGGACAGTTCGGGCAGATTGCACATCTGCCTTTTTGATTTTAGGTGCAGTAATGATAATGACGCCGATCCTGGCTGGGAATAAACTAAAGACAGAGGATGGAGGAGGGTGCCCGTGGATTACGATGTACTTATGTTAGGTTCTGGCACTGCACGGTTGCTGGCTCGGTCAGGCCTGGTTGGTTCGGTGCATTCCGTATTTGAAAATGTTGTAAACCTCAGGATTGAAGACAATATTGTATCCCTCCAGCATTCTTCTCTGCCCAGGACCCCTCTAATGCTGGTGGTGGGTTCTGAGCTAAACCTAAAAGACTTACGACTTGAAGCCGGCAGTCATATCTGGCTGGAGCAGGGTTGTGTCATTGTAAAAGGGCACCGGTTTAACTTCACTGCCGCCCCTTCCTGGGACGCGCACCTTCCAGTTTCTTTCTCTACCGAAGAAGAGGTAATGATTTTGCTAAAGGGGGTCTCCCAGGCTGTAGGCCTAACAGCTTCTCCCCTGGGCCTTGGAGGGCTGAGCCTATTTTCTGTGCTGCCTGGGCAAAATATGCCGCTGCCTGATTTAGATACTCCCATGCTGCAGGCGGCGATTCCTGTACTCCGGTCTTTAGTAGCTGCTATCGGTCAAGATAAGGAATTGGAACTGCTGCCTGCCCTTACCTCATTAATAGGGCTGGGACCGGGCCTGACGCCTTCGGGGGATGATTTTCTCATCGGTCTTTTGAGCGCGCTCTCCCTTTTAGAAAAGGGAAATCCCCGCATCGGCAGATTTGCTGTTGCCCTTAGACAAGCCATTGGGGAAGCCGTAGAGAAAACGACCCCTCTGAGCCGGGAGTTTTTGCTTTATGCGTGTTCCGGGGAGTTTAGTGAGCCCTTTCACGAGCTATACCAGGCGGCCGCTGCCTTGGATATGCCGGGTACCCTGGCAGCTGCTATCCGTTTTACCGCTATCGGCCATACATCGGGTGTCGATGGTTTGACCGGTGTCCTATATGGTCTTGGAGTGTGTCGATCTCTAGTATGTCATGCTCCGGCTGTTGATTGACTGTCAAGGCTTTCATCCAGATAGGTTAGTACTGAAAAGGGGCGGCAGACTAAGGGAGGTATGATGAAAATGATTACCCGCAATGTGGTGAAGAAAAATTATTATAGTGATTCCGTTACCCTTATGCTTTTATCCAGTAGGATAGCCAAAATGGATGGCGTTAAAGAAGCAGCGGTGATGATGGCTACCGAACACAACAAAGAACTCATGATGCGCTCCGGGCTGCTTCTACCCGAAGCAAAGACTGCTACCCCCAATGACATGATCATAGCAGTTACGGCAGAGGACGAAAAGAGTGTGGAGGCGGCTTTGCAGACGGTGGAGGAGTATTTTGCCGAGGAGGGCAAATCCCAGGCAAGCTTTGAAGATGAAATGGTAATAACCAGAACCCAGGACACGGCGGTACGTACGTTACCTGGTGCCAATTTAGCATTGATATCCGTGCCTGGTCGTTATGCCGCTAACGAAGCGAGTAAAGCACTGGACAATAACCTGCACGTATTATTGTTCAGCGATAATGTCACCCTGGAGGAAGAAAAAGAGCTGAAGGAGAAAGGGGCGGCCAAGGGACTGTTGATGATGGGACCCGACTGTGGGACTGCTATCATTAACGGCGTTGGATTGGGTTTTGCCAACTCTGTCAGAAGGGGGCCTATCGGTCTGGTGGCTGCTGCCGGTACCGGCCTGCAGGAGGTTACTTGCCTGATTGATAAATTGGGCGGGGGCATTTCCCAGGGGATAGGAACGGGTGGCCGGGATGTTAAGGCTGCCATCGGTGGGACTATGATGCTCATGGGACTTAAGGCTTTAGCGGCAGATCCGGCAACCCGGGTAATAGTCCTGATCTCCAAACCGCCGGAAGATGCTGTTTTGGTCTCCTTGAGTGAAGCATTAAAATCCGTTGCCAAACCGGTTGTAACCTGTTTCCTGGGAGCCCGGGTGGATGTGGCCGGAGAGAATGTCTACCCAGTAAGGACTTTGCAGGAGGCAGCCCTTAAAGCCGTCGAGTTGTCAGGGCTAGCAGGAGATAACGTTGCGAATTTTATTATTCCTGACAATCTTTTGCAGCAAACTGCTGCCGTGGAAGCAGGCCGTTTTAGTGGACAGCAAAAATATTTGCGCGGTCTTTATTCCGGGGGCACCCTGTGTTCCGAAGCGATCTATGTGCTGGAACCCCTGATTGGGAATATATACTCCAATGTAGCCCCGGCGGCCCAGTATCTTTTGTCAGACCCGGAAACCAGTAAAGAACACACCCTGATAGATATGGGTGAAGATTACTTTACCGATGGCCGTCCCCATCCCATGATCGACCCCAGTTACCGGGCTGAACGCTTGCGGCGGGAAGCTTTAGACCCGGAAACAGCCGTCATTTTGCTCGATGTGCTTATTGGTTACGGCAGTCACGCCGATCCTGCTGGTGCCTTGGTCCCGGCTATTGTAGAAGCTAAAGAGGAAGCCGCGGCAGCAGGACGCTATCTGAGTGTAGTAGCTTCTGTATGTGGCACCCCTGGTGATCCTCAGGATTTGGCGCAGCAGGAAGAGAAGCTGCGGGAGGCCGGAGTAATCTTAATGCCGAGCAATGCCCAGGCTGCCTTACTGGCGGCGACCATTATAAAAAGTTGTTCCAATACTAGATGAGGAGGTGAAGGTGGTGTCTTCCCCTAACGAATTGTTTAATCAGCCCTTGGCTGTCATAAACATCGGACTGAAAATCTTTGCCGAGGCCTTGCAGGAACAGGCTGTACCCTGTGTTCATGTAGATTGGCGGCCTCCTGCCGGTGGTGACTCAAATCTGCTCGCTATACTGGCCAAGCTGAACAGCTAGTAAGAAGTTTACAAGGAGGCCATAAAAATGAAGAATATAATTGATAAAGCTAATCAAGAGGGATATCACCGTATTGACAGTGCCCAGGTATCTCTGGTTGACATCAAGTATGCCCGCGATGTGTTACCGGGATTTTCCGATTATGTAATTGGACATGCTGGCCCACCGGTGGCCTGGTCCGATATGTGCGGACCAATGCGGGGGGCAGTAGTTGGGGCAATCAAATATGAGGGCTGGGCCGAAAATGACCAAGAGGCGGAGGCCCTGGTAGAAGCAGGTCGTATAAAGTTTGTTTCCAATCACAGCGTGGGTGCCGTGGGCCCCATGACAGGCATTATCACCCAGTCTATGCCCCTGTTTGAGGTGCTAAATGAAACCTATGGTAACTATGCCTATTGTACCTTTAACGAAGGCCTGGGTAAGGTCATGCGCTTTGGGGCCAACAGCCAGGAAGTAATCGACCGTTTAAAATGGATTGAAACCTCCCTGGCGCCGGCCCTGAAAGAAGCCCTCCAACTGTCTGGCCCTATAAACTTGAAAGTTATCATTGCCCAGGCCCTGGCTATGGGCGATGAAATGCACCAGCGCAACATTGCTGCTTCATTATTATTTGCCCGGGCCATTATGAAATATTTGGCTCAGGTGAGCTTAAGGGATGTTGAACGGGCCCGAATTGTGGATTTCATCATTAGTAACGAGCAGTTTTTCTTGAACTTGGCCATGGCGGCCGCCAAAGCGACCATGGATCCGGTCCATGGTATTCCCAATTGCACCCTGGTGACGGCCATGAGCCGTAATGGTACCAGTTTTGGTATCCGGGTGAGCGGACTTGGGGACACCTGGTTTGAGGCACCGCCAGAACTACCACAGGGTCTTTATTTTCCCGGTTTTTCCGCAGCCGATGCTAACCTGGATATGGGTGACAGTGCCATTGTCGAGTGTATGGGAATCGGCGGTTTTGCCATGGGTTCAGCACCAGCGGTGGTAAGGTTTCTCGGTGTCAGTTCCGCCCACGATGCTGTAAAGTACACCCGGGATATGGGTGAAATTACAGTGGGAAGAAGCAGCTACTATGTTATGCCGACACTGGATTTTCAGGGAGTGCCCATGGGAATCGATATTAGGAAAGTGGTGGAGACAGGGATCCAGCCGGTGATAAATACCGGTATTGCCCATAAGGAGGCCGGTGTGGGGCAGGTGGGGGCTGGCATCGTTAAAGCCCCAATGGACTGTTTTGTTAAAGCCCTTTTGGCAATGGACAAGGTCCTTGAATAGGGAAGGAGGTGACACATTATGAAGGCCAAAATTGACAATGCCAATGCCACAGCCCTCCAAAGGATGCTGGACTCGCAACCTGTATGGGTGGATGTTAAAGCCGCCCATGAGGTCATTCCAGCCATGGACAAATATCAGATATTTCATGCTGGCCCACCCGTCTCCTGGGAGGAAATGTGTCAGCCAATGCAGGGGGCCATTGTTGCTGCCCTAAAGTACGAGGGATTGGCCACTTCCACCGATGAAGCCTTTGCCCTGGCCAGTTCTGGTAAGATCAAATTTTCGCCCTGTCATGAAGCCCGTGCTGTGGGACCGATGACGGGTATCATATCTTACAGCATGCCGGTGCTGGTGGTTGAAAACAAGACCTTCGGCAATCTGGCCTTTAGCACCATCAACGAAGGGGCCGGCGATGTCCTACGCTTTGGTGCCTACTCGGACAATGCGGTGCATCGCTTAATATGGATGGAGAAGGTGCTGGCGCCAGCCCTTAAAGCAGCAGTCAATAAGATGGAAGGGTTAAGCTTGAAGGTGATAATGGCCCAGGCCCTGCAAATGGGCGATGAACTCCACATGCGCAATCAAGCTTCTTCAGCCCTGTTCATCAAGACCATGGCTAAACCATTGGCGGAAGTTGTAGATGACAACAAAAAGCTGCAGGAAATCATGGCCTTCCTGACGCAAAATAACGACCAATTTTTCCTTAACTTTGCCATGGCAGCGCAAAAAGCTACAGCCGATGCCGCCCATGGGATCGAGTATTCAACCCTGGTCACAACCATTGCCAGAAATGGTGTCAACGTGGGCATCAGGGTAAGTGGATTGGGAGACCAGTGGTTCACAGCCCCTGCACCGCCGGTGGATGGCCTCTACTTCACCGGTTTTTCCGCTGCAGATGCTAATCCAGACATAGGCGACAGTGCCATAATGGAAACATGCGGCCTGGGCGGGCTTGCTATGGCTGCCGCCCCTGCTGTAGTCCGCTTTTTGGGGGCCGGTACCTACCGGGATGCCCTCAAGTACACCAATGATATGTATGAAATAACTGTAGGGGAAAACCCCCACTTCGCCATGCCCAACCTGGACTTTCGCGGCACGCCCATGGGGATAGATATCCGGAAGGTGATAGAAACAAGCATTACCCCGGTTATCAACACCGCTATTGTCAGCAGCAAAGCCGGTGTGGGCATGATCGGTGCTGGGGTCGCCAGGGCGCCCCTTTCCATGTTTGAACAAGCTCTACTGGCCTTTGTGGAAAAACTGAACCTATAAATTAGAAAAAGTATATCGTCCCCATTGGCGATTATAACCTTTCATAGAGACGGTGTATCTCTCATGTTATCGCTATAAAACCTTTATAAGGAGTCAAAGGAGGAATTTGACATGATGGATGTGGGCGTTTATCGTTTACCTATGGCTGGACCCGATGATGTCTCAGAGCTAGAGGCCCTGATTGACCGGGGAGAGATTGATCCTAAGGATATTTGCGCCATCATTGCCCAAACAGAAGGCGATGGGTACGCCCGTGGCTACAGTGCCCTGGCTTTTCAACTGATGCTGTCAGAGAAGTTGGGAATTACCCGCGAGGAGGTATGGGATCGGATACCCATGCTCATGATCGGCCTTACTGGCGGGCTCATGAGTCCCCATTATACCGTGTTTACCCGCAGGGAAGTTGATGGACCTGCTCCTGGAGAAAAGCGGCTGGCCATTGGCATCAAGGATACCCGGGTCCTGCTGCCGGAAGAGTATGGGACCATGGCTCAGGTAAGGGAAGTAGCCCGGGCAGTAAAGGAGGCCATGGAGGATGCCGGGATCACTTCAGTCGAAGATGTACACTGTGTGGAAGTAAAGTGCCCGGGCCTGACGGCCAAGAGGATTGCCGATGCCGAGAGCCGGGGCAAAAGGGTAGTCAGCAATAACCTGGCGGAAGCCAATTCCAAAGCGAAGGGTGCATCAGCCCTTGGCGTAGCCCTGGCTCTGGGAGAGGTAAAAGAAGAAGATCTGTCCGACGCTGCTATCTGCAACGACTGGGGGTTGTACTCCAATGTCGCTTCCACTTCGGCGGGCACGGAGCAGGTAGCCTGCCGGATAGTCCTTCTGGGCAACTCGGATAAATCAGTAAGCAAGTATAAGATCGGCAGCGGGGTTATGAAGGATACCCTGGATATTACCGGCGCCAAAGCAGCCTTTAAGTCTGTGGGAATAGATGTTGGCGATACCATTTGTGATGAGGACAGGAAACGCATTGCCGCAGTGTTTATTAACGCCGGAGCCGATGCCACCGGTTATATCCGCGGCCGTCGTACAACGATGAAAAGTGACTTCCTATCCGGCTATGCGGGTATTTTTGCCAAGGCCGTTATCAACGCTATTGTGGGAGCTTTAATTGGCGATACGATGATTCTGGCCTCGGCAGGTTATGAGCACCAGGGCCCCCTGGGAGCAAATTTGGTAGCAGCAATTGCAAAGGTGGAGTAGGATGCCATGTTAGATATAGTCCTTAGAAAAGTTCAAGTCGAAGGTCAACAGGTAGATGTGGGTATAGCCGGCGATACCATAGTACAGGTGGAGCCGGAGATAGAGGAAAGAGGCTGCAGGGAAATTGACGGTCAAAATAGAGTGGCTATCACTGGATTTGTCGATTGCCACCTCCATCTCGATAAGAGTCATCTCATGGACAGGGCTTCTTATCAGGATGTAAGCGGGCCGGAAAAAGGTGCCCTCACCCGCCGGGAAAAAGCTTGTTTTACCGAGGAAGATATCTATAAACGGGCCGAAAGAGTGGTCCAGACTGGACTGCAGGCAGGTAATATTGCTATTCGTACCAGCGCTGATGTGGACCCCCTGGTTGGCCTGGCCGGGGTCAAGGCCCTTCTGGCCCTAAAGGGCAAATATGCCGGACTTGTGGATATCCAGGTAGCGGCCTTTGCCCAGGAAGGAATGGAAAAGTACCCGGAGACCGTAGAGCTGCTGCGTCAGGCTCTCCAATTGGGAGCCGACCTGGTGGGGGGCCATACCATCATCGATGCAGATGGCAGGGGGCATATCGACACTATTTTAGACTTGGCTCGGGAATTTGACGTAGAAGCAGAATTCCATCTGGATGAGTCGGGGAACAGGGAACATTACCTGCTGCCTTACCTGGCCCAGAGGATGATCGAACTTGGATTACAGGGGCGGGTGACAGGTATTCACTGCTGCACCCTGAGTGCCCTGACCCCTGGGGAGAGACAGGAAGCCCTGGAGCTCATAAAGGAGAGTTCCCTGAAGGTGATCTCGGCTCCAACAGCCATATCCACCCGCGCTCTGGCTCCGGTGAAGGAGCTCCTTGCAGCTGGGGTGTTGGTTGGCATCGGTTCAGACAATGTAAGGGACTTCTTTAACCCTATTGGCAGTGGTGATATCAAGCAAATAGCCCTCTTGCTGGCCTATGTACAGCGCTTCTTTACTGCCGATGACATAAAGCAGCTATGGGAAATGCTAACTTGCAAAGGAGCTGCCCTCCTGGGCTACCGGGGTTACGGCATTGCCGTGGGCAACCGGGCAGATGTAACGGTACTCGATGCCCACAGCCCGGTCGAGGTTTTCTCAAGGCAGGCTCCACCGGTTGTTCTGGTCCGCGGGGGCAGGGACATAACAACAGAGATTTTAGGCAGATAGATGGGACTGGGATATAAAAATATTAATATGCACTGGCTGTTGATACTAAGTCAACAGCCTGTTTTTCTGATATAATTCATTACATAGTCTTGCGAAGGGGGATTGACTAAAATGGGCTCAGCTCCAGAGCTAGCTATGAGGGAAAGAACTAGAGCAATGGTAGTAGCCTTTACTTTAGCCATGGGCGCCCTGTTTATGTACGCCGATCGTACAGTTTTATACCCGATGTTGAAGGTGATTGCCGACGATTTTAACCTATCCGGTACAGCTACCGGTTTCATCACCAGCACCTATTTCTCCCTCTATGTGGCCATGCAGGTACCGGCAGGTCTGCTGGGAGATAAATTGGGGCTTAGGAAAGTTCTGATAACCTTCTATCTTTTAGGTGCTGCTGCGCTGCTTTTCCTGGGTCTCAGTGCCAATAGCTATATTTTGCTCATTGTTTTGGTGGGGTTACATGGAATAGGAATGGGGGCCTATTATCCCACCTCTTATGGCATTAATATTGGTACCATACCTAAAGAGAAGAGGGGTTTGGCTTCGGCAATAATCAATTCGGGCATGTCTATCGGGACGGCCCTGGGATTGGTCGTCGCAGGACCTGTCTACAGCCTGACGGGAAGCTGGCGCATACCCTTCCTGCTGCTGGCTGTCCCGACCCTTTTAGTGCCCCTGTTGTTTCGCCGGTCTTTGCCCGAGCCTGAGAGGGACGGGAAAAGCCAGACTGACGGTAACCAGGGGGTAAATTTAAAGCAGATCCTGGCCGATAAGGATCTGTGGGCCCTTAATCTGGCAGCCTTTTGCGCCGGGTACGGCTTCTGGGTCGCTCTAACCTGGGGACCGAGCTTTTTTGCCAGTGAACGTTCCCTGGAGCTCACGGCAGCCGGCGCCCTTACGGCCCTGCCGGCCCTGTCGGCTATTCCTGCTGCCCTGTTCGTCGGCCGTCTCTCGGACAAAGTGGGACGGCGGAAGTTGGCCCTTATCTTGTACCCCCTCCAGGCCCTCACCATCTTTGCCTTGGCCTATGTAAAGTCCTTCTCCCTACTGATCGGAGCCCTCATCTTTTACGGTATTATCGGGCGCACGGTGTCTGACACGGTGATTATTTCCTGGTTTGGCGATTATGTGTCTAAAAAAAGCCCCCATGCCTTAGGGGCGGCTGTAGGTGTATTTAACCTGGTAGGCATGTCTGCAGCAGTAATTGCTCCTCTAATAAGTGGGATGGTCAAAGATCTGACCGGGAGTTTAGCCGGGGCATTTTACATTGGTGCCTTAATTGTGCTGGCAGGTATGATCTGCACAGGGGTGGCCAGGGAGGCACAATAACTTCCCAATTAGGGGCAAAGGGGTGATGGCAATTAAAAATTTCACTATTAAGGATTTTCTGGCCCTGGAGCAAGCCAGGGGAATACGACTGGTTGGGGGTGAAGGTGGGCAAAATCGGATTATAACCGGTGTTAACATTATGGATAACCCGGACACGGTAGGATGGTTGCAAGAAGGGGAACTCCTTCTTACCACCGGTTATGTATTTAAGGATGACCCTGCTTTTCAGTCCCATCTGATAAAGGAACTGGCGGAAAGAAATTGTGCCGGGCTGGGACTTAAAACCCGGAGATATTTTGACACCATTCCCCAGCATATGATCGAGCAGGCTAATCAGTACGATTTCCCCTTGCTGGAACTACCCTTTCAATACTCCTTGTCCCAGATTGGTCATACGGTTTATCAAGCAATTCTGAACAGGCAGACAGCTTTACTGGAAAAATCCCAGGAGATACACAAGCGTTTCACAGATGTAAGCCTGGCCGGTGGAAACTTGGAAGAGATTGTGGCTACACTGATCCAACTGATAAACAATCCGGTGCTAGTGTTAGACAGCAGATGGCGGCTGCTGAGTTATATTGAGCATCCGCAGAACCCATATCCACTGGCAGATTGCCTGCGGCTGGTCAAGGGACAGCGGGTTTTCTCCGGTGATTTTACCGATGGTATTCCCCGGGAGACAAGTCAATGGGAAAAGTCCATCAAGCGGGTATACAATTGCCAGCAGCAAAAGGTACCGTGCCGCATCAAACCGGTAGCAGCTGCGGGCAATATGTACGGTTTTATTGTAGTTTGGGAAAGTGTAACGAAGTTAAACAAGTTAGACTATGTGGCAATTGAACATGCATCTACCGTCATAGCCTTAGAGCGGATGAAACAGCAAGCTATTGAAGAGACAAAGCATCGCATCAGGGCCGATTTCTTTGACGACCTGTTGGCGGGGAAAATTGAGTCTGTAAATGCCGTTAGAACATTAGGCGAGATCCATGGGCTTTATACCGATAAACCGTATATCTGCTTGGTGGTGGAGATATATTCCGATTCTGGAGATAAACTCGGCCTGTCCCATGCT
>LFSN01000026.1 GCA_001513125.1 Clostridia bacterium DTU030 | reverse complement strand
TGGCCTTTGTGAGCGGGTTGACACCCGGGGGGAAATGGTGTACAATGGGGCGAGAATTAAGGGTATATGGTAGCAAAGTGCCGATGCTGGGGAAAAGTAGGTCATAACGCCTTGCCAGGGAGGGGCTGTCGGGACTGGAAGCAGCCTCCAAGGTTCGTATGATTGAAAGACACCCCGAAGGTGACAACCGAAAGGCCCACAGCCAAGTAGACTTGTCCGGTAGGCCGCCGTTATGGCCGGAGGGGGACAGCTTGTACTGTCCAAAAAGGGTGGCACCGCGGGAGAAGGCCTCTCGTCCCTGGAGAAGGGATGGGAGGCTTTTGTAGTTCCCTGGCTGCCGGCCCTGCCGTTACTGGACTACAGATAAGTTGCAAAGGAGGAGGTCAATGTGCTTACTACTGCACCCCGGGGAACGCGGGATATCCTTTCCCCGGAAGTGGAGAAATGGCAATACCTGGAAGAAAAGATCAGGCAGCACTGCCATCGCTATGCCTATTCCGAGATCAGGACGCCGATTTTTGAACATACCGAACTATTCCAGCGCAGTGTGGGGG
Source organism: Clostridia bacterium DTU030 (assembly GCA_001513125.1). Classification (GTDB taxonomy): domain Bacteria; phylum Bacillota; class DTU030; order DTU030; family DTU030; genus DTU030. The sequence continues at coordinate 8,354 of LFSN01000026.1, read as the reverse complement.
AGACTACCGACATTGTCCAGAAGGAAATGTACACCTTTCAAGACCGGGGCGACCGGTGGCTGACCCTGCGCCCCGAGGCTACAGCCTCCACCGTCAGGGCATACCTGGAGAACAAGCTCTATGCCCAGCCCCAGCCGGTAAAATTGTATTATATCGGCCCCATGTTCCGCTATGATCGCCCCCAGGCCGGCCGCTACCGCCAGTTCTATCAGTTTGGCATTGAAGTTATCGGCAGCCAGGACCCGGCCGTCGATGCCGAAGTGATCCTCCTGGCCGTCCACCTCTTTGCCGATCTGGGCCTGCGGGACCTGGAAGTACAGCTTAACAGCATTGGCTGCCCCCAGTGCCGGAGGGCATACCGGCAGGAACTCCGGAGCTATTTGCAAGGGCATCTGGAAGAGCTCTGTTCCGACTGCCGGACCCGGTATGAGCAGAATCCCCTCCGGGTCCTCGACTGCAAAGAGGAGCGCTGCCGGAAGGTTGCGGGAGAAGCGCCGGCATTGAGTTCCTACCTGTGCCAGGAGTGCCGGGAGCATTTTGAGCTGGTACAGGGATATTTGCAGAGCCTGGATGTAAAATACCAGCTGAATCCCAACCTGGTCCGGGGTTTGGATTATTACACCAAGACAGTCTTTGAGATCGTTTCCCGGGAGTTGGGCGCCCAGGCAGCCATCTGTGGGGGCGGCCGTTACGATGGCTTGGTGGAGGAGTGCGGCGGGCAGCCGACACCGGGAATCGGCTTTGCCCTGGGGATGGAAAGGCTTCTCATGGCCCTGGAAAAAGGGGGAAGTAAGCTTCCGGGCAGGGCGCCCCTGGATGTTTTCCTGGTTGCCCTCGGCAGCAGAGCCCAGGGAGCGGCTCTGAAGCTCTTGTATCAAATGCGGCAGCAGAATCTCCGGGCCGACAAGGATTATCTGGGACGCAGCCTAAAGGCCCAGATGAAGTATGCCGATAAGAAGGAAGCCCGGTATGTGGTAATTCTGGGCGAAGATGAACTGGAGCGCAATGTGGTTCTTATTAGGGAGATGGCAACGGGGGAACAGGAAGAAGTGCCCCTGGAAGAGGCTGTAGAAAAAATCCTGGCAGAATTGGGAGGGGTAACAGATGGAAGGTAAAAGGGAATTGAAGAGGACTCATCACTGTGGCCTGCTGCGGGCCGAGGATGTAGGGCAGAAAGTTACCCTCATGGGGTGGGTGCAGCGGCGGCGGGATCACGGCGGCTTAATCTTCATCGATCTTCGGGACCGGAGTGGAATCGTCCAGGTAGTCCTGAGCCCCGAGGTGGATGAGGAAGCCTTCCACAGGGGGGAAGAGGTCCGGAGCGAATATGTCCTGGCTGTCCGGGGGACCGTGTCTGTCCGGCCCGAGGGAACGGAAAATCCCAATCTGGCCACGGGTCAGGTTGAGGTATATGCTGAGGAACTGCAGATTCTCAACCGGGCCAAGACCCCGCCCTTCTATATCGAAGAAGGGATTAAGGTAGATGAGAATGTGCGCCTTAAATATCGCTACCTGGATTTGCGGCGGCCGGATATGCAGAGAAACCTCATTATCCGCCACCAGGCTGCCAAGGTGGTGCGGGACTTTCTCTCCGCCGAGGGCTTCATCGAAGTCGAAACACCCATGCTTACCCGCAGTACCCCTGAAGGGGCACGGGACTTCCTAGTGCCCAGCCGCCTAAGCCCCGGCGATTTTTACGCCCTACCCCAATCGCCCCAGCTCTTTAAACAGCTGCTGATGGTCGCTGGCCTGGAGCGCTACTTCCAGATCGTCCGCTGCTTCCGGGATGAAGACCTGCGGGCTGACCGGCAGCCCGAGTTTACCCAAATTGACATTGAAATGTCCTTTGTAGACCGGGAGACCATCCTGGCCCTGATGGAAAAAATGATGGCCCGGATCTTTGCCGAAGTCCTTGATATCCAGCTAACCCTGCCCTTCCCCCGCCTAACCTACCAGGAAGCCATGGACCGGTATGGGAGTGACAAACCCGATACCCGCTTTGGAATGGAGATTGTTGATGTGACGGCGGCGGTCGCCGAAAGTGGGTTTAAGGTATTCCGGCAGGCAGTGGAAAAGGGGGGACAGGTGAAGGGCTTGAACCTGGTCGGCGGCCTTTCCCTGAGCCGCAAGGAAATTGACGAGCTGACAGAATATGTTGCCCAGTTCGGGGCCAAGGGGCTGGCCTGGATCCGGGTTAGCGAGGAGGGGCTCAATTCTCCCATTGTCAAATTCCTGCAGGAAGAAGAGCAGGAGGCCCTGTGCCGCCTCCTGGAAGCCCGGGTAGGGGACCTGCTCCTCTTTGTGGCTGGACCGGCTCCGATGGTGGCAGATTCCCTGGGCCATCTGCGCCTGCACCTGGCCCGCAAGCAAGGCCTGATCCCCGAGGACAAGTACAACTTTGTCTGGATTGTGGATTTTCCCCTTTTGGAGTGGGATGAGGAGGAGAAACGCTATACGGCCATGCACCATCCCTTTACCAGTCCCGTTGAGGATGATATTCCCCTCCTGGATACGGAACCGGGTCAGGTGCGGGCCAAGGCCTACGACCTGGTGCTGAATGGCGTAGAACTGGGCGGCGGGAGCCTGAGGATTTATCAGCGCCAGCTGCAGGAGAAAATGTTTACCGCCCTGGGGCTGTCCGAGGCCGAGGCCAGGGAAAAATTTGGCTTTCTCCTCGATGCCTTTGAATATGGAACACCGCCCCATGGCGGCATCGCCTTCGGCTTTGACCGGCTGGTAATGCTGTTGACCGGGGCCGACAGTATCCGCGACGTCATAGCTTTTCCCAAGACGGCCAGCGGCACCTGCCTTATGACTGGAGCCCCGGCGGAGGTGGCCCCGAAGCAGCTGGAAGAGCTGCGTCTTGTGAGCACAGCAGTGAAAAAGGAGGATAACTAGGAGGATTTCCGCGGTTCCAATTGGGATATCAGATCATGAATAACATTGGAACCGCGGGAAATAATAACACCGGTGAGAAGATAATCAATTACGGGAGAACGCATGGTTACCCCCAGTACCGACATTAAGCCCACCTGGGCCTGGATGCAGAGGACGACGCCACACACAATGGCAATAATCATGGCATAGCCCTTAAAAATGGGAAAAGCTGTCTTTATGATCTCAGTAATGATTTCATTGAGGACGGAAAGGACAATGATGATGGTGAGGGACTCTACCAGCATCTTCTTCACCTCCTCTGCCAGCCTACAGGCTTCCAAACCACTGCCCACTTTGCCTGCCATTATCCTTACTCTTCTGGAGGGCCTTTCAGTTTTAAGTGACCAGGGCGGCTTTTGCGCTCCTGTTCACTATATGATATGCCGGCTGCCAAAGGCTATTACCATTAAAATGCCTGTCGGCAGGCAGAGATTGTTACTTGCAACACCGGGATTATTATGCTAATATAATAGTGACGAAAGATAAGGGCATTGAAGGGACCCTGCTGTGTCCGTGTACAGTCGATAATTTTTGAGCCAACACCTTAGAAGAGGGAGCCTGGACTCTGAATATGGCGTGCATGCCCCGTAATGGGGGACGTACAAATTATTCAGGAGGGCACCCACCTTATGAGCGCGAGCTTCAAAAAATATCGACGCACGGCATGGTGGGGGCAACTTTTTGCTCTTTTTTTTTATCCTGTACCTTTTTTTAGTTTGAGCCAATGCGTACAGGGGATAAAATGTACATAACGGACTTTGTACAAGGGAGGGACCTGGGCTGCATCCTTTTTCAAGATCGGAACTCTTGCTGGGAGCCGCCGGCCTGGAAAAACTGGCCGCGGCCAGGGTGGCTGTCTTCGGCCTGGGGGGTGTAGGTTCCTTTGCCGTGGAAGCTTTGGCCCGCTCCGGTATCGGGCATTTGGTCCTGGTCGATCACGACCGGGTCAGCCTAACCAACCTCAACCGCCAGCTGCCGGCTACATTGGCTACCCTCGGCCAGCTCAAAGTGGATGTGATGAAAAGACGCATAGAAGACATCAATCCCAGGGCAGTGGTCGAAAGCTACCCGGTATTTTATACTCCCGAGCTGGGTGGGGAATTGCTCACGCCCGATTATGACTACATAATTGATGCGGTAGATACCGTTACCGCCAAGGTAGACCTGATCCGCCGCTCCCGGGAGCTGGGCATCCCCATTGTCTCCAGCATGGGGGCCGGGAACAGGCTTGATCCGGAAAAATTTCAAGTGGCCGATATTTCTGCCACCCATACCTGTCCCCTGGCGCGGGTAATGCGCCGGGAACTGCGCCGGCTGGGCATAGCCAGCGGGGTCAAGGTTGTTTTCTCTACGGAACCGCCCTTGAAGGTGGGCGGGAAGGGGGAAGATGGGGAAGGAAGAAAACAGGTGCCGGGGAGTGTCTCCTTTGTCCCGCCGGTGGCGGGGATGATACTGGCCGGGGTGGTGGTGAGGGATCTATTAGGCCTGCATCCTAGCTCTGTTGGGACATAACGAATTAAATGGGCACCATTTCTGACGAAGCAGCATTAAAACGAGCTTATAAATCATCCTATTGGGCTGATCACTTTGCCGCCGGCTCCGCGAGCGCTGTCATCCTCTTACAATTGACAGTTGACAATGGACAAATGACAATTATTTTTGCTTTCTCCCTGTAACCGTTAGGTGGGGAGGATAAGCGGGTGTTTTCGGAAAGGAGCCCGAGGAGATGGAAAGGGGCAGGCAGAAGAAGGAAATACGGCAGGAAATGAAGAGGCGCCTGTCGGCACTCCCTCCGGAGGAGAAAGGCCGGGCAACCAGGGCCCTGGAGAGGCGTTTAGAAGGCCTGGCCTGCTATTTCTATGCCCGGCGGGTGATGTGTTATGTTGGCGTGGGCTTCGAAATCGACACCACCCCCCTGCTTACCCGGGCTCTGGCAGCCGGGAAGGAGGTCTTTGTCCCCCGCTGTCTGGTGGCCGAAGGGAGACTTTTGGTCTCTGCCCTGCATGATCTGGGGGAACTGGATAGGGGCTATTTTGGCCTCCTGGAGCCGAAACCGGAATATATCCGTCCCTTTGATCCTGCAAAGCTGGATGTAATCATCGTACCGGGCCTGGCCTTTGATCTTAATGGTTACCGCGTGGGACAAGGGGGCGGCTACTATGACCGCCTGCTGGCGGAGATTGGCCCCCAAACGGTTCTGCTGGCCCTGGCCTTCGATTTTCAGGTTTACAAGCAACTGCCGGTGGAAAGCCATGATTGCCCGGTCCACCGGATTATTACCCCTTCCCGGACCATCAACTGCCGGTCCCTTCCGCCAGGGTGGATATAAAGGGAAGGTTTTTCTTTATTTTTATTGAATACTTAGTCAAGGAAAAAGGGCTTGGGAGGAAGATAGCTAATCCCGGGCAGGAAGGGGAGAAACTTACGATGGGAAGACTCATTGATCTCAGGAGCGACACCGTTACTGTACCGACACCCGAGATGCGCAAAGCCATGTATGAGGCCGAGGTAGGGGATGATGTTTACGGCGAAGATCCAACTATAAATCGCCTGGAGGAAAGGGCTGCCCAGATGTTGGGCAAGGAGGCAGGCCTCTTTGTCGTCAGCGGCACCATGGGGAACCTGGTGGCCATCCTGACCCATACCCGGCCGGGTAATGAGATTATCCTCGAGGCAGAATCCCATATCTTCTATTATGAAGTTGGGGGATGTGCCGCTTTGGGCGGGGTTATGGTGCGGACTGTGGCCGGGGAGAGGGGAGCCATCGCCCCCGGGAAGCTGGAAGAAGTGATCCGGGGTCCGGATATTCATTCTCCCCCCACTGGTTTAATTGCCCTGGAAAACACCCACAACCGGGCCGGGGGAGCCGTTATTCCCCTGGAGAATATTAAGGCGGTAAGGGAGGTTGCCGGCAGGTACGGCATTCCCATGCATTTGGACGGGGCCCGGATCTTCAATGCCGCCACCGCCCTGGGTGTTCCGGCAGCGGAGATTGCCTCCTATTTTGACTCCGTCATGTTCTGCCTTTCCAAGGGTCTTGCAGCCCCTGTCGGGTCCCTCCTGGTGGGCAGCAAGGAGTGGATTGCCCGGGCCCGGAAGTGGCGGAAGATGGTGGGCGGCGGCATGCGCCAGGCAGGCATATTGGCGGCGGCGGGCATTGTGGCCCTGGAGCAAATGGTGGATCGGCTGGCCGAAGATCATGCCAACGCCAAATACCTGGCCGCAGGTTTGGCCGAGATTTCCGGGCTGAAGATAAATCCCGAGGAAGTGGAGACCAATATAGTGCGTTTGGATGTGGCCGGTACGGGTATGACGGGGGAAGAATTCTGCGCCGAGCTGAAACTTCGGGGCATCCTGGCCAGTCCCTTTGGTCCGACCATCGTGCGCCTGGTGACCCACAAGGATGTTTCCCGGGCCGATATGGAAAAGACTCTTTCTGTCATATCCCAAATGTTGGGATGAAGTTAACAATTGACGATTGACAGTTGACAATTAACGGCTTTCATATTTGGGTCCCGTAAGGGGGGCGCTCAACTGCACCTAACAATAAAGAGGCATTGCTGCCTCTTTTTTTTGCTTCCATGATAAAGGCTCAATCTCCCCACCAGGAGTTTAGTCTTGATAAAACATACACCTTACCTCAACTGCAATAATGGTCATTGAGGATTACCGATTATCACGTTTTTCCTTCCCTTGTTGTTTCCATTCCTCCAGGCGTTCCTTTATGACCCTTTCATAACCGTATCCGGTGGGAAAATAGAAGTTCCCGGTTATACCGGCGGGCAGGTAGTCCTGTTCTACATAGCCGCCGGGGTAGTCGTGGGGATACTTGTAGCCCTTCCCGTGGCCCAGGGCGGCGGCCCCCTTGTAATGGCTGTCCCGGAGGTGGACGGGTACCCTTTTGCCGGCCGTTTCCTTTACCGCTGCCATGGCCTGGTCTATGGCCGTGATGACACTGTTGCTTTTTGGGGCCGTGGCAATATAGAGGGCTGCCTCGGCCAGGGGCAGGCGGGCTTCGGGCATGCCGACGAAATGGACGGCATAGGCGGCTGCTTGGGCCACCAGAAGAGCCCTGGGGTCTGCCAGGCCCACATCTTCCGCAGCATGAACCAGGAGGCGCCGGGCAATGAATTTGGGATCTTCACCGGCATAGAGCATGCGGGCCAGCCAGAAGAGGGCGGCGTCGGGGTCGGAGCCCCGCAGGCTCTTGATAAAGGCCGAGATGGTATCGTAGTGGCTGTCGCCGTCCTTGTCATAGAGGAGCACCCGCTGCTGGCTGCATTCGGCAGCAATTTCCTTGGTAATATGGATGGTAGCGTCGGCCCCAGGAGGTGTAGTTATGGCTGCCAATTCCAGGGCGTTCAGGGCGGCCCGGGCATCGCCGTTGGCCGTCCGGGCAATGTGGGCCAGGGCTTCCGGCTCAATGGCAATCTTCAGCTTCCCCAGACCCCGCTCTTCATCGGCCAGGGCCCGCTGCAGGATGGTTAAAATATCTTCGTCCGACAGGGGCTGGAAGGCGAAGAGGCGGGAACGGGAGAGGAGGGGAGGGATGACTTCAAACATGGGGTTTTCCGTTGTGGCCCCGATGAGGATTACCGTCCCATCCTCCACATAGGGGAGGAGGGCATCCTGCTGGGCCTTGTTGAAACGGTGGATTTCATCAATAAACAGGATGGTGCGCTGGTTCCGGAAGGCAAGATTTTCCCGGGCCCGGTCGATGACCTTGCGGATATCGCCAATACCTGCCATCACTGCATTGAGCTGTTGAAAATCTGCCTGGGTGGTGCCGGCAATAATCCGGGCCAGGGCCGTCTTTCCTGTCCCGGGGGGACCGTAGAAGATCAGGGAAGTCAACCGATCGGCCTCAATGGCGCGAAAAAGGAGCTTCCCCGGAGCCAGGATATGTTCCTGGCCCACAAATTCGGCCAGGGTGCGGGGACGCATGCGCCGGGCCAGGGGTGCCTTATCGGTCAGGGCCCGCTGGGAGCCATAATCGATGAGATCCAAATTATTCACCGCCTCTAGCAAAGGTACGAAGATTTATCATCTAATTCAATTGTAGCGGATCCCGGGGTGCCGGGCAATTGCCTTTGGAGGGGGATTGCATAAGGTAAGGCAAAAAGTGGGAAAATAAGTCCCAGATAGTGTCAATATTCAGTGAAAATGTCACCTAAAACTAGTCTTCTTTATTCAGTAAAAATGTCACCCAGTGATATTTTTTTGAGGTAGAAGATGCATCATGAGGGCATCCTCTACCAGACTTAATAATAGGGTATTGCGTTCTCCCTCCTATAGCGGTATGATGAAAGTGCTTATTGGTTAAACCCAAGCTCGGGTGGAACTGAACAGCTCATCCAGAATCTCTAGGATTTCGCTGTCAGTTTCCTCATAATAGAGCTTGGGTTTTTCCTTAAATC
>LFSN01000070.1 GCA_001513125.1 Clostridia bacterium DTU030 | reverse complement strand
CGGCTTTCACGTAATCCTTACCCGCGGCCCGGGCCAGGATCTTATGGACAGCATGCATGGGCTCCATCAGAATTTCCCCTCCCCGTCGGCAATCTTCCTGCGATAGTAATCAATCAGGCCGCCGCCGAACATAATCTCAGCCACTGCCGGGGGTAAAACCCCAAGGGGATAAGCCTGCCCTTTGGTTATGTTCTTCAGAATGCCAGCCCTCAGGTCTATGAGGAGCTCATCGCCGTCTTCGGCCCCGGCATAGAGATCCCCACACTCCACCACCGGCAGGCCCAGGTTGATGGCATTGCGGAAGAAGATGCGGCCAAAGGACTGGGCGACAACGGCCTTTACCCCCGCTTCCCGCAGGGCAATGGCGGCATGTTCCCGGCTGGAGCCGCAGCCAAAGTTGTGCCCGGCGACCAGGATCACATCTTTATCCTCAATCTGCTGGGCAAAGCCGGGGAGAAGGCCAGCCAGGGCAAACTGCCCGATCTTTTTCGGATCAGTTTCATAGAGGTATTTGCCCGGATAGATCTGGTCAGTGTCTATGTCGTTACCAACCTTCCATACTGCACCCTTTACCAGCACAGGCATCGCTCCTTTACAAAGGGGGCAGGGCTATGGCCGATAGCCCTGCCCCCTTTCCTGCTAATCTAAAACTGTGCCTTAACTCTATTTACCCTATTCAATTCCCAGCCGCCTGCGAAATACCGGCTTGATCCCGCCCTGCTGCAGAATCTCCAGGATGTGATCGGCGAGGCCTTCCCCTTGATATACTTCACCCTTGGTCAAATTCCGCACTTCCCCCCGGGCCAAATCGACTTCCAGCTCATCACCGGTGGAGACCCTATTGGCAATGCCGGGACATACCATTAGGGGAACCCCCAGGTTGATGGCATTCCGGAAGAAGATGCGGGCAAAGGATTCGGCCACCACGGCCCCGACCCGGGCATATTTCAGGGTTATGGCCGCGTGTTCCCGGCTGGAGCCGCAGCCAAAATTCCGGCTGGCCACCACAATATCGCCGGGAGCCATATTTTTGACAAAATCCGGATCTGCCCCTTCCATAACATGGGCGGCAATATCCTCGGGCTCCGTCAGTTCCAGGTAGCGGCCGGGATAGATCTGATCGGTGTCAATATTGGGGCCAAAGACATGGGCCTTGCCCCTGATTACCCCTTCCATTGCTATACCTCCCCTCCCTCTTCCCAGACCGTCCGGGGGTCTGTCAATTTCCCCGTCAGGGCAGTGGCCGCTGCCGTCGCCGGGGAAGCCAGGTAGATGGAAGCCTCGGTGCTGCCCATCCGGCCTGGGAAATTGCGGTTGGACGCCGTTACGCACACTTCCCCTGGGGCCAGTACCCCTTCATGGGCACCGAGACAGGGCCCACAGCCAGGGGTGGAAAGGGTGGCGCCGGCCTCGATCAGGGCCTGGATATAGCCCAGCTTCATAGATTCCAACAGCACTTCTTGGGAGGCCGGGATAACTATCAGGCGGGTTTTGGGATGAACCTTTTTCCCGGCCAGGATTTTGGCGGCTGCGGCAATGTCTTCCACCCGGCCGCCGGTGCAGGTGCCGATGAAGACCTGGTCCACCTCTACTTCTGGAGCTTCGCTGATGGGTACCACCCGGTCCACACTGTGGGGCAGGGCTACCTGGGGCTCCAGCTGGGAGATATCAAAGGTATAGACAGCGCTGTACTGGTAATCGGGGTCGGTCTCGAGGATGTCAAAATCCCTGTCGCAATACTTCCTTATATAAGCCAGGGTCGTGTCATCGGGGTGGATGTAGGTGGTCTTGGCCCCCATCTCCACGGCCATGTTGCAGATGACCATCCTCTCGGCTACCGACATGGCTTCCACGACGGGGCCCGTATATTCGATGGCCTTGTAGACGGCACCGTCGGTCCCTATGTGGGCGAGGAGGTGCATGACCACATCCTTGGCCATGGTCCCGGGCTGCATTTTACCCTCCAGCTCCACCTTAATTACTTCCGGTACCCGGAACCACAGTTCACCGGAAATCAAAATGGTGGCCAGATCCGTCGCCCCCACGCCGGTGCCGAAGGCACCAAAGGCCCCGTGGGTGGTGGTGTGGGAATCGGTGGCCACCAGGACCATCCCCGGCCAGACCAGGCCGGCCTCGGGCATCACCTGGTGGCAGACCCCGGCGTTGATGTCGAAGAGGTGGGGTATGCCCTGCTCCCAGACAAACTCCCGCATCACCTTCTGGTTGGCGGCAGACTTTATGGTGGGAGCCGGGGCATAGTGGTCCAGGACGAAGGCCACCTTATTGGGGTCCCAGACCTTCTTCCCGCCCATTTCATAGAAGGACTTGATGACCTGCAGGTAAAGGTCATTTACTTCCGCCAAATCCACCTTGGCATTGACTATTTCACCGGCCCGGACCTCCTTGACGCCGGCTGCCCGGGCAAGGATTTTTTCCAGTGCATGCACCGGCTCTCAGCTCCTCTCCTGCTCTATTCCTGTACAGAGGGTAAGGTCGAGTTGGCATAGGGCATGACAAGAATCTTCGCCTCAGGGCCCATTTCCTCCAGGGCCTTTTCCAGGGCCTCGGCCACCGTGGCAAAGGGATGGAAGAAAATGTCCTTGACCAGCTGCGGGTCAATGGCCGAAACCAGGTAGCCCTTGGCCCGCTGGAGGACCTGGCAGATAACGGCCGCCTTGTGGGCCCCAAGGATGAATTCCTCCAGGATCCACTCCACCGGCTGGTCTACATTCTCTGCCCGCAACATCCACTCGGCAAAGGTATCTTCACCCAAACCCTCGGCGCACTCACCTACCAGGATGATGATCCCCCCATCCCGCACGGCAAAGCCGGCGTTATCCAGCCCCTTTTGGGCCTGGTAGAGGTTGATGTCCTTGGGGAAACCGCCACAGCTGGCAATGACGATGTCGGCCAGCTGGGGAATGGGGCGCTTGTACATTTTGTCGATGTAGAGGCAGCCTTCCCGGTGGGCCTTGATGGGATGGCCGGCAACGGCCTTGACGATCTCCTTCCTGCTGTTTAAAACCACATTGAGGATAAAGGCAAGGCCCACCAGCTCCCCGACTTCCTCGATGTCTTCCCGCAGGGGATTGCCCTCGTTGATCCCCGGACCCGACCCGGGGCGGAACTTCCAGGCGTGGTTGGTCTGGACGGTGTTCTTGCTGCAGACGCCGGGCATCAGGGCTTTGTAGCCGCCGCTGTAGCCGGCCCGGTAGTGGATTTCCAGGTTTCCCGTCCCGATAATCAGATCCGACTCGGCCACCGGGCGGAAGACCTCGATGGGGGTTCCCCGGCTGGTGGTCCCCAGGTTGACGCAGTCGTCCCGGTCGTGGTCAATACACCTGACCCGCTCGAACACCTCGTCCCCCACCAGGCGGCGCTGTTCCTCTTCCGTGTGCTTCCGGTGATAGCCCAGGCCAAAGTAAACGGTTATCTGGTCATCCCTGACTCCGGCGGCATTCAGCTCGTCCAGCAGGGGCGGCAGCATCTTGTGGCTGGGGGCCGGCCTGGTTATGTCGCTCACCAGAATGGCCACCCGCTCCTTCCCCCGGGCCAGCTCCCGCAGGGGAGGAGAGGCGATGGGGTTGGCCAGGGCCCGCCGGATCTCGGCCTCCTCGTCGGGCACACCCTCAATATCCTCGGGATACAATACCGACATGAGGTTTTTCTTGGGGATCTCCACTTCCTGGTATCCCCGGCCGTACTTCAATTGAAACTTTTGGGTTTCAGCCATCCTTTACACCCCTTTCTTGCACCCGTTCCCGCAACCGCTGCCGAATAGCGTCACCCATTTCCCGGGTGGTAGCGGTGCCCCCCATATCCGGGGTACGGACCTGGCCCGCAACCAGGACATCTTCAATGGCCGCCAGGATCTCCCGGCTCCAGCTCTCCTCTCCCAGGTGCTCCAGCATCAGGCTCCCCGCCCAGATGGTGGCGATGGGGTTGGCGATGCCCTTGCCTGCCAGCTGGGGGCTGGAGCCGTGGATGGGTTCAAACATGGAGGGATTCTTCCCGCTGGGGTCCAGGTTGGCCCCGGGAGCAAAGCCCAGGCCGCCCTGGAGGGCCGCTCCCAAATCGGAGAGGAT
>LFSN01000028.1 GCA_001513125.1 Clostridia bacterium DTU030 | reverse complement strand
TTTCTTCCGGATACATATGATAACATCTCCCGGCAGTTCTGTCAAGGACTGTGGCAAAACGCCTGTAGAAGGCTGTGCAATTTATTACCCTTATACGGCAGTATTTTTCACAAGCTCGAATTCCCCCTGAATCTCCTTGCCTTCTTCCGGGGTCAGATATGAAGTGATTACAATTGCAATGCAGGATAATAAGAATGCAGGAAGCAGTTCGTATATATCAAAGGCACCACCTAAAGGCCGAACGAGGAGTTTCCAGATAAAGACCATGCTGCCGCCTGTAACCATGCCGGCAATGGCACCTGCCCGCGTGACCCTTTTCCAGAAGAGGGAGAAAAGGACAATGGGACCAAAGGTAGCACCGAAGCCAGCCCAGGCAAAGGAAACCACGGTAAAGATGACACTGTTTTCATCCAGGGCAATGATCGTGGCCACCAGGGCAATTATAAGGAGGGTAATCCGGGAAGCAAGCAAAACCTCCCTGTCGCTGGCGTCTTTCTTTACTATGCCCTGGTAAATGTTCTTGGAGACGGCAGAAGCAGCGATGAGCAAATAGGAGTCAGAAGAGCTGATGGTGGCGGCGAGGATCCCCGCCATCACAATACCAGCAATGAGGGGCGGGAAAAAGTTTGTAGACATGACAATGAAAATGCTTTCGGCCAGGCTTTGAGTGAGGAGCCTGGTCGGGTAGAGAACCCGCCCTATGATACCAATGGCAACGGCTGCGATGAGGGAAATGATTACCCAAACCATGGCTATTCTCCGAGATAAGGTCAATTCATCGGGGTTATTTATAGCCATAAATTTAAGCAAGACGTGGGGCATGCCAAAGTACCCAAGCCCCCAAGACAGGGTGGAGATAATGGTCAAAAAACCATAGGGTGCCGCCTCTCCAAACAGGGCCTGTCCGTCGGCGCCGACCTGCTGGACGCCATCGACAACCTGGGGCTGGGCAATACCAAAGAAATCAAAAAATCCGGGTATTGATTTTGCGTTTTCCACTACTGCCCCTATCCCCCCGGCATGGAATATGCCAAAGAGCAGGACAGCCGACAGGGCAGCAACCATGACCAAAGCCTGCATAAAGTCCGAAGCGCTTTCGGCCAAAAAACCGCCAACAAAGGTGTAAAGGACCACAAAAATAGCCCCGGCCATCATCATGTAGACATATTTTGTATTAAAGAGGGTGCTGAATAATTTCCCCACCGTCACAAAACAGCTGGCTGCATAAACACTAAAAAATACCAGGATAAAGAGGGCGGAGATGGTGAGGATGACCTTCTTCTCCTCCCTGAATCTGTTGCTAAGAAAGTCGGGAATGGTAATGGCATCACCGGCTACCTGGGAGTAGACACGGAGTCTCTTGGCTACAAACAACCAGTTTAAGTAGGTACCTATGGCGAGGCCAATGGCAGTCCAAATGGCATCGCTCAAACCATACCAGTAGGCAACACCGGGCAGCCCCATCAGCAGCCAGCCGCTCATATCGGAGGCTTCTGCCGCCATGGCCGTTACAAAGGGCCCCAGGGAGCGGCCACCGATAAGGAAATTGTGGCTGCTGGCACTGGCTTCCTTTGCATAATACACTCCTATGGCAATGACCATGGCTATATACAGGGTCATGGCAATAAATATTTGCACTCCGGCTTCCATAAACACACCCTCCCCCAGCAGTTATTTGGTGAAAGTAAAAGCCCCTACCGCCCTCCAGGACGGTAGGGGCTACTCTCACTTAAATAAAACCATTTTCCGTTAGGAACTCCCGGGCTACTTCATCGGGCTCCCGCCCATTGACGTCTATTTCGGCATTGAGGGCAGCCATGCTCTCATCGGTAAAGAAATCCGCCAGCTGGTTGAGAACATCCTCCAGCTCAGGATAGGCTTCCAGAATTTCCTTCCTCACAATGGGAGCAGCGTGATAGGGCGGGAAGAATTGCTGATCGTCTTCCAGGACCACCAGATCAAAGGCGGGAATCCGGCCTTCAGTGGCAAAACCGCTGATTACATCGACTTCTCCCTGGGCAACAGCCTGATACATCAGGGCCGGATCCATGTTGACGACTTCTTTAAATCTGAAACCATAGTGTTCCTGCAGGCCCGGGGCGCCATCGGCCCGTTCGGCAAATTCGTGAGAGCTGCCCAGGACCAGCTGATCGGCAACCTTTGCCAACTCAGAGATGGAAGAGAGATTCATTTCCTCTGCCACATCCCTGCGCATAACCATGGCGTAGGTGTTGTTAAAGCCCCAGGGCTTCAGCCACTTAATGCCATACTGCTCTTCATATTCCTTCGCAACAATATTATATACTTCGTCGGGGTCGGTGACAAGATCCTTACCCAAAATGGCCATGAGGCCGGTTCCCGTATACTCGATGCAGACATCAACTTCATCGGCAGCCATAGCTTCAAATAGGACTGAGGTCCCCAGGTTAACCTTAGTGTCGGTTTTTACACCCAGGTTCTCCTCGATCAAGAGGGAAAGAATCTCTGCCATTAGGAACTGCTCAGAATAGGTTTTGCCACCAACTACAATGGTATCGGGTTTACCGTCCCCTGCGCCACCACCGCCACCACAGGCGGTCAGGCTTACCATAACCAACAACCCCACCAACACTACACCCAATATCTTAGTCCACTTTTTAGGCATCTAGACAATACCCCCCTCTTAATTTATTTGTGTAACCCTTTCGGGGTCAGCCACAGTTCAATCCGCCCCAGGAGAAAATCTACCAGCAGTGCCAACAGGGCGGCCGGTATAGCCCCTGCCAGGATCATATGGTTGCGGTGCAGCTGAATCCCGGTGAAAATGAGTTGACCCAACCCACCGGCACCAATATAGGCGGCAATGGTAGTGACACCTATGTTGATTACGGCGGAGACCCTTACCCCGGCCATAATTACCGAAAGGGCCAGGGGCAGTTCTACCATCCGTAAAATCTGCATGTCCGTCATTCCCATCCCCCGCCCGGCATCGATAGTGGCAGGGGATACCCCCACAATGCCTGTATAGGTGTTCTTTATAATCGGCAAGAGGGCATAGAGGAAAAGGACCACTATGGCCGGCTTGGCCCCTATCCCCAGAAAGGGGATCAGGAGGCCAAAGAGGGCCAGACTCGGTATTGTTTGGACAATGCTGGCCAGCCCCAGCATGGGGGCAGCAAGTTTTTTATAGCGGGTGATGAAGATGCCAATGGGCACACCGATGACAATTGCCAGGCTGACGGCAATTCCCGTTAGCTTCATGTGCTCTATGGCCAGGTCCAGGACCCGATCTGGGTTGTTGAGCAAATAACTGAATATATCCACGGGCTCCCCTCCTTTCCCAAGCCCGGACTAATAGCGTTCTCCCAAAACATTGACGAGGCTGGCCCTGGTAATTAAACCCTTGAGGCGGTTATCCTCGTCTACTACCGGCAAGTAACCCACCTGCTCCCGGGCCATGAGGGCCAACACGGTACTTACATCGACATCCTCCTTAATGGAGGTAGGATTAGCCAGCATGAGATCGGCCACCTTTTCCCCTTCACCCAGGTGCTGATGCAGGTACTTGATGGTCACCAGGCCGATGAGCTTGTTGTCCTTGTCGACCACCAGGAGGCTATCCACCTTTTGGGTCCGCATTCTTTCCAGGGCTTGCAGGGACCTTCGTTCCGGTGAAATGGTAACAGGATCCTTGATCATAATGTCCCCAGCCTTTATTAATTCCGGCCGCTTCAGCAGCCGTTCTCGGCCGATGAATTCCTCCACAAAACCGTGGGCGGGGTTGCGGATCAGCTCCTCCGGTGTGTCATACTGGAGGACCTTGCCATCCTTCATAATGGCAATTCTGTCGGCCAGCTTCAGGGCTTCGTCCATATCGTGGGTCACAAAGACAATGGTCTTTTTCACCTCATCCTGCAGCTTCATCAATTCATCCTGGAGAACTTCCCTGGTGATGGGGTCCAGGGCCCCAAAGGGTTCATCCATCAGTATTATCTCCGGATCGGCAGCCAGGGCCCTGGCTACCCCTATCCGCTGCTGCTGGCCGCCGCTGAGCTCATGGGGATACCGATCATAGAATTCAGCCGGGGACATCCCCACCATTTCCAGGAGCTCTTCAACCCTTTTTCTTCTTTTCTCCTCTGGCCAGCCCTTCAAATAGGGCACCAGGCCTATGTTTTGGGCAATACTCATGTGGGGAAATAGACCGACCTGCTGAATAACGTAACCGATACTGCGGCGCAGTTCTACCGGGTTTACAGTGGTTATATCCCTGTCCTTTATATAAATAGTTCCCTCGGTGTGTTCGATAAGACGGTTGATCATCCGCAGGGTAGTTGTCTTACCACAACCGCTGGGACCTATTAAAACGACTATTTCTCCCGCATTGATCTCCAAATTCAAGTTGTCTACTGCTGTAAAGTCACCGTATTTTTTCGTGACATTCTCAAATCTAATCATCCCGCCAATCCCCCCTTTCACCCTTCCTCGCGGGCACAACTAAAGGTTCCAAGCCAACAACTTAATTATATTTAACAATTTGCCTGTTGTCAACGCGTGGGATAATTATATTATTTTTGCAAAAAAACTAGGAAGGCTGCCCTTCCTAGTTTTCCTTATTTTTATCGTCTATACCCGCATTGGCCAGCTTGTCGGCCCGCTTATTTTTTTCCCGGGGAATGTGGCTGATTTGAACGCGGGGGAATTGCTGGATTAAAGACAGGGCATCCCGGTAGAGGGGCTTTAAGTTGGGGTGTTTTACCTGGTATTCGCCGTTGATCTGCCGCACCAGGAGCTGGCTGTCGCTAAAGACCTTTATTTCATCGGCACCATAGTGAAGGGCCTCCTCCAGACCCCGGAGCAGGGCCCGGTATTCGGCCACATTGTTGGTGGTTTCGCCAATATATTCGGCCAGCTCGGCCAGGACCACCTCCTCCTGGTCGAAAATTACAACGCCTATTCCCGCCGGCCCCGGATTCCCCCGGGCCGCTCCATCTATATACAGGGTCAATGATTTGGTTGTCATGTTTCTTTCCCACCTTTTCCAGTACTGAAGCTTACCTGGATCTATTTTGTGCCCAAGTAATATAAAATCCTACCACAGTTGGGGCAGGTGTGCAAATGCTCGTTGGTAATTATGAGGCTGACAATGTTAGTAGGCAGGGAAATCCGGCAGCCCAGGCAGAGGTCTCCCCGCACTGCCGCAACGGCCTGCCCCCTTTTGCTGGCACTGAGCTCCTGGTAGAGGAGCAACAATTCTTCCTCAATCCCAGGAAGGAGTTTTTCCCTTTCGGCCGGCAGGAACTCCAGTTCTTCCTCCAGTTCACCGGCCTCCCGGGCATAGACCGCCTGCTTTTCTGCCAGCTCAGCTGCAAGCTCCTGGAGGATCGCCCGCAGCCCTTCCTCCTCCTTCTCCAGGCTTTCCTGCTCCAGCAGCAAGGCGAGGATCCCTTCCTCCAGGTCTCCGGCTTCCTCCTTGAGGGTGACCATCTTCCTCTCCATCTGGCTCAATTCCCTGGCACTGGAGGTCGAACCGCTGTACAGGCGTTTTTCCAGTTCCCGCTGTTTTCTTTCATTCTCTCCAGCGGCAAATTCCCCCTCTTTAATGCCCCTTTGGACTTCCTGGAGGCGGCGGGAAAGCTCCAATAACTCCCGATGCTTTTCTGCCAACCGGGCCTCCAGCTCTTCAATTTCCCTTTTTATCCCCAATGTTTCCAATTCCCGCCGCAGGTCCCTTTCCCTGCTGTCAATACACTGTAGGGTCCACAGATGGTCGAGTTTCCCCAATCCTTCTCCCCCCTGTTTCTGTGCAAAATAAAGGACAGACATGTACAATGCCTGTCCCTAGATTATTTGAAAGAGCTCCCGGGGCTGGTGGCAAACCACTTCTACCCCGGCCTGCCTGGCAGCCAGTTCCTTTTTGAGATACTCGGCCAGGGCAGAAACCAGGATTTTTTCCGTCCCCAGATGGCCGGCATCGATCAGGCCTATGCCGGCCTCCGCGGCCAGGGCCGCGTCGTGATACTTTACATCCCCGGTTATGAAGGCCTGGGCCTGCTGTTCCAACGCCTCCTTGAGGAGGGAACCCCCACTGCCGCCACAGACGGCCACCCGGCTCACCTTCTGCTTTAGATCCCCGACAACCCTGACCCGGGAAAGGTCCAATTTTTCCTTTACCCACTGGGCCAGTTCTGCCAGGGTAAGGGGTGAGCTGAGCTGTCCGATGCGGCCAAAGCCCAGTTTTTTCCCCCCCTGCTCCAGCCGGTAGAGATCGTAGGCCACCTCTTCATAGGGGTGAGCCTGGAGCATGGCCTCCAGAACCGGAGACAAAAGCCCCCGGGGAACCACCGTCTCCAGGCGCAGTTCCGCCACCCGCTCCAATTCCCCCTGGCTGCCTATAAAGGGGTTGCTGCCGGCCAGGGGCTTGAAGGTCCCCGTCCCTGCCGTTTGGAAGGTACAGTGGGAGTAGTTGCCGATCCAGCCAGCCCCGGCCGCGGCCATGGCCTCCCGGACGGCATCTTCATAGCCCTGGGGAACGAAGACCACGAGCTTATATAGGTCTTCCCGCCCCGTAGATTTGAGGACAGCCGCCCCCTGCAATTCCAGCTTCTCGGCCAGCAGGTCATCGGTGCCCCCCGGGGCCTGATCCAGATTGGTATGGGCACAGTAGACCACCAAGCCGGTCTGAATAATGTTCGCCAGCAGGGCGCCTTCCCAGCGATCTTCCCGCAGGCTCTTTAGGGGCTGGAAGATCAGGGGGTGGTGGGCAACCACCATTTGGGCCCCCTTTTCCCGGGCGGCAGCAAGGGTGGTGCTGTCCACATCCAGGGCAACCAGGATTCTATCCACCCTCTGATCGGGATCCCCCACCTGAAAGCCGCCATTGTCCCAGGCAGCCGTCAGGGCAGGGGGCGCCCATTTTTCCACCAGTGCAGCAATGTCAGCGGCCCTCACAGGCATGCCCTGATCCCCTCCAATCCTGCCAGTCTAGTTTTTACGGCCCGCAGCCGCTCCCAGTTTTCCCTTGACAGGCCTGCCCTTCCTTCTATTTGGGCCAAAATAGCCCTTTCCCTTGCTATGAGCACATCCAGGTGCTGCCGGAGTAAGGGATGCTCCTCGGCCACCAGCCGGGGCCCCAGGGTCAAGGTCACCTCTGTGCTGGCCGGTTCCAAACCGTGTTCCGCCACTATGACCTCGTAGATGCGGCCCTTTTCTTCTACCAGGACCTCGGCGCTGATCTTAAAATAGTGGCGGCTGAGCCAGAGTCTGAGTTCCCCCGCCTCGGTCATGGGCTGAAGAATAAAGCGGCGGATGGTTTCCGTTACTTCTGGGGTATCACACAAGATTTTCTTGATGGTCCTGCCCCCCATCCCGGCCAGTACCACCACATCTGCTTCCCCGGGGGCCAGGACTTGCAGGCCGTCCCCCCACCTAACCTGGATGTGGTCGGCCAGGCCCCTTTTTTCTACCTGGCTGGAGGCCAAAAGGTAGGGTTTCTCATTAATCTCCCCGGCGATAACCCGGGGGCAGATCCCCTCCTCTACCAGGTACACCGGTAAAAAGGCATGATCGCTCCCGATATCGGCCACTATGCTCCCCGGGGGCACCAGGGAGGCAACTTTTTGTAAGCGCGGGGAAAGATTCATGCTATCCCCCCTGCAGGGCGGTGAAAAACAAAAGGCAGGGAGAAAAACTTCCTGCCTTCCGCCTATTCTAAAAAGTCCTTTAGCTTTTTGCTGCGGCTGGGATGCCGGAGCTTGCGCAAGGCCTTGGCCTCAATTTGGCGGATCCGCTCCCGGGTCACGCCAAAGATCTGGCCCACCTCTTCCAGGGTACGGGCCCGGCCATCATCGATCCCAAACCGCAGGCGCAAGACCTTCTTCTCCCGCGGCGTCAGGGTTTCCAGCACTTCTTCCAATTGCTCCTTAAGCAGGGTAAAGGAAGCAGCCTCAACGGGGGAGGGGGCGTCCTGATCTTCGATAAAGTCCCCCAGGTGGCTGTCTTCTTCTTCCCCTATGGGCGTCTCCAGGGAGACAGGCTCCTGGGCTATCTTCATCACTTCCCGGACCTTCTCCTCGCTGATCCCCATTTCCTCGGCAATTTCTTCCGGCAGGGGATCCCGACCCAATTCCTGCAAGAGCTGCCGGGAAACCCGGACCAGTTTATTAATGGTCTCGACCATATGCACCGGGATCCGGATCGTACGGGCCTGGTCGGCAATGGCCCTGGTGATAGCCTGGCGAATCCACCAGGTTGCATAGGTGCTGAATTTAAAGCCCTTGCGGTAATCAAATTTTTCTACCGCCTTGAGGAGCCCCAGGTTGCCTTCCTGGATCAGGTCCAGGAACAACATACCCCGTCCCACATAGCGCTTGGCGATACTGACGACCAGGCGCAGGTTGGCTTCAGCCAGCATCCTTTTTGCTTCTTCGTCACCCTGTTCCATTCTCTTGGCCAGTTCGATCTCTTCCTCAGCTGTCAGTAGGGGTACCCTGCCGATTTCTTTGAGGTACATGCGCACTGGATCGTCTATAGCTACACCTTCCGGGACAGTTATATCTAATTCTTCCTCGGCGTGGGCGTCGGAAGACACTTCCTTTTCTTCCTCTCCTTCATCGACAACCTCAATTCCCATCTCTGTCAAGGCTTCATAGATACGATCTATCTGTTCCGGATCCAAGTCCACATCCTGTAACGAGTCCATTATTTCATTATATGTCAAGATACCGCGCTTTTTCCCCTTGTTCAAAAGGGCATCCAAGCTTTCCAGTTTTGGTAGTTCGATCTTTTTGGCCATTGCAACTACCCCCCTTCCTGATTCCGGATTTGCATTGCTGTGCAGTTTCCCTATTCGAGCCGATGCAATTGTTTCTGTTTATCCTCTATTAACTCTATTAATAAGTTCGCCTTATCAGTGCTTTTCCCTTCCCCCTCCAGGGAAATAATTTGTTCCTGCAATACTTTTATTTCCTCCAGCAGCTGCTGCCTCTTAACTACCACCAGGCAATCCCTGATACTCCTTTCCTTTTGCTCCAGAATGGTCTCATCCTGCAGGGAAAGCCTGGAAAGCAGGGCCTTTGCTTCCGTGTTTTCAAGCCGGGCCAGCACACCGGCCGGTGTGAACTGCCCTTCTTCATGGGCCAGCCAAAGGGCCCGGGCCACTTCCCGGTGGGCACCGGCCGTAAACTGCTGCCAGGACAACTCCTTGACGATTATCTCCCGGGCCTCCTGGTCGTGGAGACAAAATGTTAAAAGGGCTTCTTGCGCCCGCAGGTAAGCCGGTGTTATCCCTGGTTTTTTTGGCGGATTGTGGAAGTCCCGATCTATATTATACCTTTTTCCTGGTATTCTATCCCCTTCCCGTCCCCTTTTCCCCTTTCGGCCGCGATACTGCCGGATCTCGGCCCAGAGGGAAGCCTCACTGACCTCCAGGGCCCCGGCGACCTTCTTTACCAGAAGCTCCCTTTCTACCTGATTGTCGGTCTCGGCCAGCAGGGGTACCAGGCTGTTGGTCGCCTGCATCTTTCCCTCCAGGGTGGAAAGGTCAAGCTGGTCCTGGAGCATCTTGAGCCGGTACTCCACCGGGGGCAGGGCCTTCTCCAGGAGTTGGCCAAAGGCGGCGGCCCCCTCCGCCCGGAGATAGGAATCGGGATCGCTGCCCTGGGGTAGGGGTACCACCGCCACCTGGCAGCCCGCCTCCTTGAGCAGGCGAAAACTCCGGAGGGTGGCTTCCTGCCCGGCAGTATCGGCATCATAGGCGATGAGCACCCGCCGGCAGTAGCGGCTGAGCAACCGGGCCTGCTCGTGGGTCAGGGCAGTGCCCAGGGAAGCCACCACATTGGGCCAGCCGTACTGGTGGGCAGTCAGGGCATCGAGATAGCCTTCCACCACCAGGACCCAGCCCTGTTCCCGGATGGCCCCGGCTGCCAGGTGCAGGCCGTAGAGGTTTTTACCCTTGCTGTAGATGGTGCTCTCAGGTGAGTTCAGGTACTTGGGCTGGGAATCGTCCAACACCCGCCCCCCAAAGGCCACCACCCGGCCCCGCTGATCCCAGATGGGAAAGATCAGCCGGTTGCGAAAGCGGTCGTAATAACCGCCCCTTCTACCGGGTAAAACCAGTCCTGCCTTGACCAGCTCCTCGGCCTTGTAACCCCTTTTGGCAAAAAACCTGATCAGGTTGTCCCAGCCGGGCAGGGCACAGCCCAACATAAACTTCTCACTGGTTTCCCTGTCAATTCCCCGCCGCTGGCAATAGTCCCTGGCTGCTTTGCCCGGGGGAAGGTTAAGGAAGATATGGTGGTAAAAGCGGGCTGCCAGGGCCAGGATTTTGTACAGGGACTGACGTTCCCGGTACCTCTTCTGCTCCCGGGGATCCTGGCTAGAGAGGGGAATACCCGCCCGTTCAGCCAAGATTTCCAGGGCACCTTTAAAATCGGTTTTCTCCCAGAGTTCGACAAACTTAAAGACATCTCCCCCTTGCTGGCAGCCAAAACAGTAAAAGAGCTGCTTGTCCGGGGAAACGGTAAAGGAGGGGGTTTTTTCCTGGTGGAAAGGGCACAAGCCAATGTAATTCTTGCCCCGTTTTTTCAAGGCAACCCGTTCGCCAATAATGCTGACTATATCACTGGCTTCCCTTACCCTCTCGATCAGGTCAGAGAACATGTCAACCACCTATCCCCTAGAATTGATATTATTCGCTGTTAAAGGCCGTTTTCCTGCCCTTTCCGGCAAATAAATATACCCCATCCAGGTATGACAGGGTATCAATCAGCAGAATCCAGAAGTTTAAGGAGGTTTTTCTTGAAACGCTGATTATCCTCCGGAGAGAGCCCCCGTGGTCCTTTGGTCTTTCCCCCTCCCCTTCTCACCTTGGCCCCCAGAAAACGTTCTAAGAGGAGGCTTTCTATCCTGTCCCCCGAATAAATAAAACCCCTGGGCGATATGGCAAGGGCCCCCCGGGACAATACCAGGGCCGAAAGGCCATAATCGGCCGTCACCACAATATCCCCCGGGGTAACCAGGTTGGTGATTACCAGGTCGCTTTCCTGGTCATGTTTGTCTACCCAAATGGTATCCAGGCCCTCTGTCCTGGGCGACCAATGGGCAATACTGGCCACATGAATCACCCTGATGCCCCGTTCCCCGGCAACTTCAAGGGCTATCTGCCGCGTCGGCGCAGGGCAGGCATCGCCATCGAGGAAGATTTTCATTTTATCCCTTACTTCTCCTTTAGCTCCTATCCAGTACTTCGCTATACCCCGGAGGAATTCCTCCCCGGGGAGCGAAAAGGGTGCCCGCAAGCTAGGTGGAAGGGGCAGCCCTGGTATAATTGGGACATTGCTGGCAGGCGGCAACGCTCGGGAGCACCCTGTCGTTGAGACTGCACATTAAAACCACCACACTCTCGCCCGAGTTAAAGAAGCGTTTCAGGGGTTCCAGGTAGAGGCAGTGCTCGGCATTCATTATGGCCGGTATTTCACAGCCGGCACAGGCCCATTCTTCTTTCAGGTCCGATGCCTTGAGCATGACTCTTCCCGCCAGGCAGCGATAGCATTCCTGGCCATCTCCCCCCTGCCCTTTACAGGCCTCCGGGATCCGGTAAATGCAGTTGACAGCCCCCATAGGCTCCCCTCCCCCATTCCCCCAAGGGAGAAAAGAAACACCCTATCTTGATTTTATTTGGACCCGGGGGTAAATATACCTGCCTTTCCCCTAGTCAAAGAGTTTAAAGCCTGCCGGGACAAAATGGGTGTTGAACTGCTTGATGGCAAAGCGATCCGTCATGCCGGCTATGTAGTCCACCACCGCCTGTTCTAAATTCTTTCCCTTTACCAGGCCTTCCACTTCCTGGGGATGCTCCAAATAAAACCGGTACAATTGTTTGAGGAGCATCTTGGCCTTTTCTTCCTCCCCCTTGGCCCGGGGGTTGGTATAGACATGCTGGAATAAATAGGAGCGGAGCTTGGTGGTGGCTTCCGCCACCTCCGGGCTCATCTGGATCCCGTCCCTGTCCCAGCTGTTCTCTATTAAATCGGTAACCATGGTATTGATCCGGATCTTGTGCTCCCAGCCAAGAACTTCCAGGCAGTCCCGGGGCAGATCCTCCTGCCTGATAATGCCGGCCCGGAGGGCATCGTCGATATCGTGGTTGATATAGGCAACCCGGTCGGCGATCTTCACTACCTGGCCCTCCAGGGTGGCCGGGTCTTTGTCGCCGGTATGGTTGAGGATGCCGTCCCTGACCTCCCAGGTCAGGTTTAACCCCCCCTCCCCTTCCAGGACATCGACAACCCTGAGGCTCTGCTCGTTATGGCGAAAACCCCCGGGGGCCACCTCACCCAGGGCCTCTTCCCCCGAATGGCCAAAGGGGGTATGGCCCAGATCGTGGCCCAGGGCGATGGCCTCGGTCAGATCCTCATTCAGCCCCAGGGCCCGGGCTATGGTGCGGGCAATCTGGGCCACTTCCAGGGTGTGGGTCAGGCGCATCCGATAATGGTCTCCTTCTGGGGCGATAAAGACCTGGGTCTTGTGCTTTAAACGGCGAAAGGCCTTGGAATGGATAATCCGGTCCCGGTCCCGCTGGAAGCAGGTCCTGACCTGGCATTCTTCTTCCGGGATCCTGCGTCCCCTGGAGCGGCTGCTAAAGGACGCCCGAGGGGATAAAGTCCTGTACTCCAGCTCCTCTGCCTGCTGCCGCAATAGCATTTCCCCACCTCCAGCCTTAAGAGCAGGGCTTTGGTTTTCGATAAGTTAATTATAACATATGCCCAACTCTTCCTATTCCCTGGCTCCTGGGCCAATAGCTACCCCTTAGGGAAGGGGCTATCCTAAGGTTTTATTCTCCTATTTCCCCTTCCAGGGCTTCTCTCCTTCCTGCCAAATGTGTAGCCTGCGAAAAATTTTTAGTAATGTATCCAAGACTTTCCTCCAATTATATGGTAATACATCTGAGTGATGATTTTGTAAGCTGCAAAATCTCAACCCTTTTACTACCAACAACAAAGTGAGGTATGGATATGAAGAAAAGTATTTTCTTGCCTTTACTACTGGTTTTCCTCCTGTTTTTAACCGGCTGCACTCCCGAGCCTGTAAGTGAAGCTGTTGCCCGGGAAGAGCTGGCAAATTATTTGGACTCCCTGGTGGAAACGGGCCTGATGACTGCCGTGGGGGATTTATTGGAATATGAAATAGGAGAGGAAGTAATAAGAGATACCACCAAAGAGCTGGATACCCTATATTTCACTGTGACGACGGTGGAAATGGGGGGCCTAAATAAGGGCCATCTTTATATGGCCTATTTTGAACCCCTTGTCCAGGAAGTGGCCACCTACCAGCTCACATACCGCTTAAATGACAAGGATTGGCAATTGGTTGATGTTGAAAAGGTGGAGGTAATAAGCTGCAGGCCTTTAGAGGGCATAAGGGAAAAGGCTTTCCTGGAAGAATTAGAATTTGAAGAAAAGATGAAAGCAAGTTTGGTCTCCCAAGATCTAGATTTGGACCAGGGCCTGTCCGTAATAACCCTTGATACGGAAAAAAGCTATTTATTGTATACAGAGGCCGGTCAGATGGAATATGCCTTTGAATTCGACGAAAGTAGGAAGGTTTGGGAAAATACCAGGGCCGAAAAAATAGGCCCGTGGGACTACACCTATACCTTCCACGGCAACAATAAGTGGCTGTACCAGGCGAAGCCCGACGAAAATGGGGGAAAAGCCTATGTAGGCTTACAGCTAAATTATGACCGGGAGGAAAACCGGCTTACGGTTACATATGTAGGCGGCTATAAAGATAAATATGATCGGATCATAGGAAGGACCGACCAATACACCTGGTCCGGCAGACCGTCGCCCACCGACCCCTTAGTATTTGTTTCGGAAGATGATCCAAAGCAACTGAAGATAGTTGACCAGGGCACGGCCATTAATTTCGACGGTTATACTTTCTATAAGATTTAAAGGTATACTTCTTGCCCTAGAAGTGGGTGCTAGCTCTTAACTTAAAAGAGCTAGCACCCCTTTTTTCTTCCTCCGGACCCTTTTGCAGAAGAACAGCCATTGCAAAGGGCCCCCCAGCCTTTTCTTGTGGGAGGCCCGACTTTCGATATATAAAAGCCTATGGAACTGGGCAGCTTCCAGCTGTTCTTTTCCCTAGCTGTAGGAAAGGGCCTGGCCGGAAGGCTGTTTAACCGGTTCTGCAGGAAGCAGGCGGTAAATAAATACCCTTTTTTCATCGGAAACAAAGAATACCGGGACTTCCTTGCCTGTGGCCAGCTCGTATTGATAGAGAATGGGTTTGCCCAATTCATCGGCTATGCGGACCAGGTCTTCAATAGTTTTTACCGGCCATAGGTCATGACCTTCAAAGGCCAGGTCCCTGGCTGTAGCCAGCTCCACCAGGCGTTCACCGTGCTTTTTCAGTACCCGTTTCATTTCCCTCTCCAGGTAGCTGGGCTGGGCTCCCGCGGTGCAGGCAAGGAGGAAAAGGAGCAAGAGGAGGCACAGGCCGTCCAAGATGCTGAAGGCAAGAAGCATGGTTTTTTTGTAGGGGGCTTCTATTTGGATGACCTTTTCTATGGCCCCCGGTTTATCCACTTCCTGCTCGCCCCCAATGGTAAAGTAGCTATCCCGCAGGGGCATGACCAGGGTGGGCGTCAAGTTTTCCCTAATCGTACCCCCATCGGTTTCGGCGGTAAGATGGATATCCCATTTGACAGTCAGCCAATGGTTGCCACCAACCCTGCTCTCCTCCATCACCTGTTCAACATAATCCTGAAAGGGTGCCAGGTGAACTGGCAGTTCTTCGCGGAGGGAAAAATTTACATCGGAGGCGGAAAAACTGGTCCGGGGTAGGAGGACAAAGTCCTTGCGCCAGATTATCTTCGCCTCATTTTCTTCACTGGCCCTTTCCTGGGCCTCCACCACGGCCGTTATGCTGTAGTCGCCCCGGATGTCAGCCTGCCTTTCCCCGGAAAAAGTGTAATCGAAAACAGTGTTAATGTGATCCACATAATTGGTAATGTATATATCGCCCCAGGCCGGGCCTGTCTCTTCGTTCAGCAGGTTGGGTTTGTAGATAACACTATAATCGATCCGGGCCCTGTTGTTGTAGCTGTAGGTGGGCACCCTCTGGTCCTGCAGAGGGAGATTATAGGTATAATAGATGCCGTAGGACAGTATTATGAGCCCACAAGTTAAGAATAAAATAAGGAAATTCCGCCTGGTTCTGTTTAGAACAATTTTCTTCTTCATCCTTCTTATCCCCCTAACCGATGGCCCCAGGAGCGGCCACATCGCTTCTGAGAAGCAGGGTCAACCAGCCCAGCTTTGGTACAACGCCGATCACCTTCCCCCTTACCTGTTCGGGCAGAACCAGCTCGGCATCGGGGATGCCGTTGGCATCGCCCTGGGTCTGATATCTTTTCTCCCCCTCTTCCTCTATAATTTTAATTACCCTGTGGGTAATGTTTATTTTCTCCTGCCGGTAGGCAATAATATCGTTCAGGTCCACATCCTGACCCCTGGGAGTAAAGGAAAAGGGGCTCTTTCCCAAACCGTCTATCAGGCCGCCGGCAAACATGGCCAAAATATAAAAGCCGGCAAAAATCAGGGCCAGGCTATTAAGAAAACCGTAAAGTCTCAGCTTCCCCGCCGGCCTAAGATGGGGAAAGTGCCAGATCATGTAAGATGCGAGGAGCAGCAGGGAGGGTTTTAGCCCGTATTGAAAGAAGGGCTTCCCCCGAAAGGGGATTAAGGGGGTATTCTCGAGCAGATAAAAGACTACTATTAATATTAAAATTGTGATAATGTACTTTCTTTTGTTCTGCTTCCGGTATTTATGGACAATACTCATCATAACCTGCAGCACCCCATTTAGCTGTTTATTCTAAAGGCAGTGGGTCCAGGTACGCTTCCGGGGTGTCCTGGTAGAATTCAGGTTCAATTTCAAAACCGGTATCTGCTGCCATGCCTGCTCCCGGTTCTTTGTCCGCTGCCGGCTCTCCCTTGGTTTCCGTCTCCTGCCCTGTGCCCGAATCCCCTTCCTCAATCAATGGAGATTCCAGGGTTGGTTCAGGAGTAGATTTGGGGGGCACATCTGCTTCAAGCTCCTCCCCTCTTTCTGGTTCCGGGAGCTCTCCCACGACCGGATCGGGGGTAATTCCTGCCTCCGGCTCCGGTGTTGGAGCAGGCTCGGGCAGGGGGTCCACTGGGGTAGTTACAGCCGGTGGAACTTCCGGGGTGGCGGCGGGGGGAAGGGGCCAATTGTCCGTTTTAATTTCACCCATTATCCGTAACTCCCTCTGCCAGGCACCGCCGGTGACGGAAATAAGGCAGAGGGAAAGGCACAGGCAGAAAAAAATTATGATGGCTTTTTCCCGCATATCTTTCCCCCCAGATTTAGAATGGAAAGGATAAGCAGGTGGGAAACCTGCTTATCCTAGTTTTATGTGTGCCCGGCATGGGCGCTGTCTCTAGGGTGAAAGTCCCGAGCGGTGAAGGTAGC
>LFSN01000109.1 GCA_001513125.1 Clostridia bacterium DTU030 | reverse complement strand
ATCAGGGCTTCCAGGCGATCCAGCTGTTCCTCATCTTCCACCTGCTCCAGCCGGTTTAAAAAATAGGAAATGGCCGGTTCCGCAAACTCGTCCAACAGGCTGTCTATTACTTCACTCACGACCATCCGGGTGAATTCCTTTTTGGTAAAGCGCGGCCTGTAAAAGTAGGCGTTGCCCACCTGTTCCCGGGACAATATATTTTTCCCCACCAGCCTGCCCATTACCGTCATAACTGTAGTATAGGCAATCTCTCTCCTCTTGGCAAGGACCCGGTGCACATCCCTTACCAGTACCCCGTCGTGCTGCCAGACTATCTCCATGATCTCCGCCTCCAGGTCCCCCAGGACCTTGCCGAGCCCCAGCTTGTGGGGTCGGAATTCTTTGATTTTTCCCCTCACCATTCCCCTCCCCCTATTCGTTAATCTGTTGTCACTTTTATCATATTATACCATACTACTACAGTCAATACAGAAAAAACACAGTGTGGTACTAGGGGAGGTCGAAAAAGGAGTGTTTACAAGTACTGTAGGGCCTCACCGACGGTTCGCACCGCCACCAATTCCAGGGGAGGCTTAAAGTTCATGTGCTCGGCATTGGCCCGGGGTAAAATACATTTCTTGAAACCGAGCTTGGCCCCTTCCTTGAGCCGCTGCTCCAGCCGGTTGACCGCCCGCACTTCCCCTGCCAGGCCCACCTCTCCCAAAATAATGGTCCCTTCCGGGCAGGGCACACCCCGGTAGCTGGAAGCAATGGCCATGACAATGCCCAGGTCGGCGGCCGGCTCCTCGACCCTTACGCCCCCGACGGCATTGGCGTAGGCGTCCTGGCTGCTTAAGGAGAAACCCTCCCTTTTCTCCAGTACAGCCAGCAGCATCACCAGGCGATTGTAGTCGATGCCGGTGGCCGAGCGCCGGGGCACGCCAAAACCCGTGGGGCTGACCAGGGCCTGGATTTCCACCAGCAGCGGGCGGGTTCCTTCCAGGGTGGCAATGACAACGGAACCGGCGGCCCTCTCTGGCCGCTGGGCCAAAAAGAGCTGGGAGGGATTGGCCACCTCCTCCAGTCCCCTTTCCCCCATCTCAAAGATTCCCAGCTCATTGGTGGACCCGTACCGGTTCTTTATTCCCCTGAGGAGCCTGTAGACATGGTGCCGGTCCCCCTCCAGATACAGGACCACATCCACCATATGCTCCAGCACCCGGGGCCCGGCTAGACTCCCATCCTTGGTCACATGGCCGACGATAATAATCGGCAGTTCCAGGGTCTTGGCCAGGACCATGAGCCGGGTAGCACACTCCCTCACCTGGCTGACGCTGCCCGGGGCCGAGCTGAGTTCAGGACTGAAGACCGTCTGGATGGAGTCGAGGATCACCAATTCCGGCTGCAGCCTATCGATCTGCTCAATGATCAGGGACAGATCCGTCTCCCCCAGCACCAGCAGATCATCCTCCAGGGCCTGGAGGCGGGTGCCCCGGATCTTTAGCTGCCCCGGGGACTCTTCCCCGGAAACATAGAG
>LFSN01000069.1 GCA_001513125.1 Clostridia bacterium DTU030 | reverse complement strand
GATAATAAAACAATGACAGCAATCCTGGCCTTTTTCCTGCTTTCCCTGCTCCTGCCTGCTGCCGCCCTGGCCAATGCCATGCCGGTCTACCTGGAGCGGGAGCCCTACTTTAGCCTTGCTCCCCGGGAGGATGTGCCCCTCAGGGTTGAGGGGGAAGAATTGACGATTGAGATTGAGGAAAACTCCTCGGCAACAGCCCTGGTTACAGCCAGGTATATCCTCACCAATATGGCTGCCGAAAACCTGACCGTACCCCTGGTATTTCCCTATCTGTCCAATGATTTATGGGATTTTGCGCCGGTTATAGAGTGGGGCGGAGAGAGGGTGGACTACAGTGTCTTTGCCGCCGGGGCCGTTGCCGGGGATTACCTGGCAGAACCGGAGGAATTCCTGGCCCAGGTTGATATCGAGAGGATAGTTGCCAATCTCAATCAACCGCCCTATAAACCCGTTCATTTTTCCGATACCGCCCCTGCCACCCTCTATAAGGTTACCTTCAGGCCGCCGGCAGAACGCCAGTGTCGGATTGCTTTTCTATTAGATCACCAGCAGACAAGGGTCCTTGCCTTTGGTTTCAGCGGTTTTGAGATGGACAGGGACGGCCGGGTCGCCGTTTCTACCTACATCAGTGACAGAAGGGTGGGGGAGGT
>LFSN01000118.1 GCA_001513125.1 Clostridia bacterium DTU030 | reverse complement strand
TGGTGCCACGTCCCGGTGCACTACCATTCTGTTTTTGGTAATGGCATAGGCCGGTTTAATCAGGACGTTGTTGTAGTCGGTAGCCCAGAGCTGGATGATCATATTGGCACAGAAGACGACAATGAGGGGATGATAACCCATTGGAACAACCAGTCCCTGGAAAACAGCGATAAAGATGGTCAATGTTCCAATCTGGGACACGATGACAAAACGGGCCAGAAATACCAGGGTAGCCAGGACTGGTATGAACACCCAGACATTATTCACCAGATTTGCGGCATAGGAACCAAGGATATTGGCCACATAAGTCGCTATTCCCAGGGGGCTGATAAAGCCGGCTATGCTCAGTATCCCCCCGATCAATACTACCAGCTTCCAGTCAATTTTAGTGCAAAACTCCTCGGGGGTCACCACTCCCAGGGCGGCAAAGGCGCAGTACGCCATCAGGGTTACCGCCAGGGCGCTTATGCCGTGGAAGGCTTCCGTCATCCACAACAGCAAGCTGAGCCCGATTATAACTGCTGCCTTTTTGTCCTTTTCGTCCATAGGCGGGAGTTTGTCGATCTGTTCCTGGATGTAGCTGGCATCCAGGGCCATGGGCTCCCTGGGCCGGTAAAAGGTGATGATGAAGAGATAGGTACCGGC
>LFSN01000054.1 GCA_001513125.1 Clostridia bacterium DTU030 | reverse complement strand
TTTTTAAACCGGCTGGAGCAGGTGGAAGATGAGGAACAGCTGGATCGCCTGGAAGCCCTGATCGCAGAGAGGAGAAAGGTCGAGTAAGAATGCTGACTTTGGTGGGGAACTTTAACTTAACTACATATGTGCTCTATACCTTTATAACTGCCGCTGCAGCCTACGTCTTAGTGGCACTGGCAGTCAGGGTTTTCGCCATCAACGATCCCCGCCTGCGGGCGCGGCTTTACATGCTGCCCCTTTTGTTGCCTGTTATCGGTTATCTCTTTCTCTGTCCCACGTCCGGGCAGGGCTGCAGTCAGGGTAACCTGCTGTGGTATAAAGTAGAACAGCTTTTCTGCCGGTTGCGGGGCCAGTTCAGTCCCTACTGGGGTTTATTTTTCCTGGTTATTTTTGGCTTCAGTTGTTTGCGCTTTGCTCTCCGCCTCCTCAACTACCATCTCCTTCTCCGCCGCTGCAGACCGGTGGCAGCGGGCGAAGCGCCGGTACTGGAAGAAATTACTGCCAAATTGGCCGGGGAGGCCGGTCTTATCCCTCCCCGCCTCTATTGGTGTGAGGGAAAGCGGTATCCCGTCTGCTTTACCTTTGGCTTTCGCAAAGCAGGGATCGCAGTTTCCCGGGAATTGCTGCAGCATCTGACCGGGGAAGAGCTGGAAGCGGTACTGGCCCACGAGATGGGTCATCTGGCCGGCCGGGATTATTTCTTGGGCTGGCTGCTGGTTGTGTGCCGGGACCTGATGGCCTTCAATCCCATCGGTTACCTGTCCCTTCAGAACTTCATGTGGGAACGGGAAAAGGCCTGTGATGATTATGCCCGGCGGCTCACCAGCCAGCCCCTGGTTCTGGCCCAGTCCCTGGTGAAATTGGGCCGCCTGCTGCGGCAGAGGAGGGCCGCTCCTTTACTGCAACCCGGTGCTCCTATTGTGGGCAAGCAGCGGGC
>LFSN01000045.1 GCA_001513125.1 Clostridia bacterium DTU030 | reverse complement strand
GGGAACGCCCTGGTGGTACTGCTTAATTACGTATTTGGCCATAAACCATTATCACTCCTAAACTTTTTATCGCCCCTTTATTACAGTGGCCAACCCTACTTACGGCAGTACTTCTGTTGAAGCCGCGGTGCGGGGCGATGAGGGCTGTCGGTCAAATAGTCAGGTTTCGGATAGAGAGGGCCGGAAGCACCCCGAAATTGTTTCCTGCTGGGGAGGGGTACTTCCGGCAGCTTGAAATAATCTTAAGATAAGAAAAAGAGGGATACAGGTTAATCCCTCTCCTCCTCACGCACCTGGGATACTTCTTTATAATAGCGTTCCCGCCCTTCCTCGCTCATATCTTCCAGGGCCCGTTCCCGGAATATTTCCGAAGTCCACCAGGTAAAGGGCTGGGGTGGTACATGCCGCTTCTCTTTATCCTTCGCCATGCTTCCCCTCCTTTCAGCCGGTCTGCTGTCCCTAGTCTTCCCCGTCACCAGCAGGTTATGCTGAAAGGAGCTGCCAGCTCTTCCCACCCCTGCCAGCCCAGCCAATCCTTTACAGGTAGCCACTTTCCTTTAGAAGCTCCTGGCTCTTTTCCAGATCTTCGGCAGCCACCAGAATCACGGGGCCGGAGCAGCCCATGCCAGTCTCGGCATAGATGCCCTCCTGCCACAGGGCTTTGGCAGCATTGTCCAATTCCAGTACGTCTATCCCGCTGATTTCCTGGTCCACCGGTTTCCGCGGCGGTACCTTTACCTCCCGGGGGGTTGTTTTGGCCGGCAGTGCCAGGCTGCTCAGGCCGGCTTTTTCCGCCGCCTCCCAGAGCTCCGCCAGGACCCGGGGCAGCTTACCCCTGGCCGCTTCCGCCGCATAGGCAATGCTGGCGGCAATGACCGGTGCCCCGGAAGCCCGGGAGACAATGTTTATGATCCGGTTATAGCCGGGCCCCACGCCGGGACCGTAACCGTAGCCGCTGGCCTCGTAATCCCCGCCGGTGGTGTAGGCGGAAAAGACCTTCATGAGAAGATTGCCTGTCAGGGTGTCGCACACCATCACATCGGGGGTCCCGGCCAGAAGATCGTTCCCCCGCATGATGCAGCCCCCGTCGGCCCGCAGGCTTTCGGCCGGCTGGATCCGGAAGCCCCTTTCCCGCAGCTGGTTCAAGGCCCTTTCCACCTGGCGGGACCCGTCTACGTTCAGGATTCCCACGGTGGGTTCGGGGACCCCCGTCGCCCTGGCCACGGCAATCCCGTACAGGGCATTGTAGATCATGGCCTGGACCCGGTCGGTGGCGGCCGTGCCGGTGGTGGTGGCCAGGTACATCTCCCGCCCCTGGGCGGGGGTGATTACCTTCCCTACCGTGGCCACCCCGACGGGGAAGTTGTAGTGCATGGTCACCGCCGCCGCTATCTCCCCGGCATCGAGGAGTTCCTCCATTTTCCGGTGGGCATCGGCGGCGCAAGCATCGGTGTGCACCTGGGGCAGGTCCGATTCCACGGGCGGACCGATGAGAATCACCTCCAGGCGGGGGTTCGCCTTTTGGGCCAGTTCCCCCCCTCGGACCACCTCGGCAATTCCATGTTCACTGCCCAGGGTGGTGAGGCCAATCCTGATCCTGTCCCCGCCCTCCCCCGTTTCCAGGAGCCGGGCAGCCTCGAGGAAGCCTTCGGCCAGCATTCGCTTCAAGTTTGGGGTAAGGGACAATTCACTCACCCCCCTGCTCCTGCTCCCGGAGAAGTGCTTCGGCCAGCTTCCGCATGCTTTCGGCAATGAGCCTGCGGATTGTCTCCCGGTCTACCTGGGCCTCTTCTTCCCGGAGACCGGGGTTGGCTTCAATGAGGAAGGAAATCCCATCGAAAAGGTTGGTCATCCGGGCCAGGAAAAGACTCCCCTTGCCGATAATCATGGCCCTCTGCATTTCTCCCGCCAGAATCCGATCCCGGGCATAGCCAATCACCGGGACCCCTGAGGGAATATGGCCCTGGGTGGGAGCAAAGCCCGGCAGCCCGTGGCGCTGGACAAACCCAGGGATATCTTTCCGTTCTATCTCCTTGCGCATGACAGCCAGGGCGGCAATCATCCGGTAGTTGGCGGCAGGAACATTGCCGGCACCGGCCGGTTCAGTGAATTCCGGGATCTGCATTTCCACGGCGTATTTATCCACATCGGTGATCCTGAGCCCCAGCCGATCCAGGGGCTCGGCAACCAGCGCCTGCATTACCGCCTGGGGAGAGGACCCGGAGCCTATCTTATGCCTGCCGATGGAATCGGTACGGATGATAGGATTCCTGCCATCGTTTTGCGATATCAAAACGGCAAAGCCGCCCAGGACGTCTTCCAGGATGGGCATCCCCTTGGCCACCTGTTCCCTGCCGTTCATACCCAGTTTGGCCACGGCCCCGCCGCCCACCACCACTACATTCTTGAAGATTCCCGCCTTGACCAGGGCAGCGGCCTCCACCAGGGCATGGGCCGGCCCGGCACAGAAGCCCCGCGTATCAGAACCCGTCGCCTGGCTGCAGCCGCAGTGTTCCCCAATGGCCTTGGCAAAATTTCCCCCGCCCCGCTGGTTCATGTCACCACAGGCTTCTTCGGAACATTCTATGATGTATTCTATTTCCCCGGCGTCCACTCCATTGGTCTTGAGGAGGGTGCGGAGGGCCAGAACAGCCGAGGCCTTGCAGGCCGTATTCTCAGCCATGACTTCGGCCTTCAGGTTTTCGTCCAGCTCATGGGCCCGGCGGACACAGCCCACAAGCCGGTCCCCCAAAGTTAAGGGCACGGCGCTTCCATCCTCGAGGCGTTTGACAATTGCTTCCCGGTCCTTTCCCGCCCCCAGTATGTTGGTATCCTCTTCGGTCCACAGGGGATGGCTGCCGAGGCGGTCCTTGATTTCCGCGAGAAAGCCTTTTTCCAGCCAGACCAGGTCGAAGACGTCCACCCGCTGCATCCAGGCATAGAACTCGTCCTCGGGCAAGATCTCCCCGTAGGGACCAAAGCGCCTGGGTTCGACCTTATTCCCTTCATACCAGGGCTGTGCCACCTGCTCCAGCTCGGCGGGGGTGAGGTTGCCGATATAGGTCTGGTAAGGGGGATAGGCCAGGGCGGTGTCATAGGCCCGCAGGTTGCGGTAGATATCCTTAAGGTAGGGAGAGTCCGGGTCTTTATGCCGTTCCAGTCTTTGGGTAGTGCCGTAATGGACCAGCAGGTTGGGGGCATGAACCAGCACATAGGAGACACCCCTGATTACAGGCTCCATTTAATCCACCTCCATTCCCCGTCTGTTGTTCTTATGGGAAGGGGACTGTCCCCCTTTATAAGGGGAACGGCCCCCTTGCTTCAGCCAAAGGTTAGTCTTCAAATACCGTCTGCCCTTCCACATCGGTCTGGAGGGCGCGCAAGGCCTTTTCCACCAGGCGGCGCCGCAGGGCCTTCTCCTCAGCGGGAGGAAGCTCGGGATTCCCCAGGGGATGGGGAATGGCCACCGCCGGCACAATCCGGTTGGCCCCCACCGTCTGGGAAATGGGTACGACGGTACAAACGTGGACCACCGGTATCCCGGCCCGTTCGATTTCTTTCACCATCGCTGCACCGCAGCGAGTACAGGTCCCTCACGTGGAGGTAAGAATCACAGCATCTACTCCCGCTTCCTTCAGTTCGGCCCCAATTT
Source organism: Clostridia bacterium DTU030 (assembly GCA_001513125.1). Lineage (GTDB taxonomy): Bacteria > Bacillota > DTU030 > DTU030 > DTU030 > DTU030. Next base: position 36,189 of record LFSN01000045.1, on the reverse strand, counting down.
CCGCCCCAAAACGGGCCGCATTGGCCACCGAGGTCCCGTTCCCCACCGTGGCGTAATAGTAGGGATGCAGCTTCCCGATAACCCCCTCTGCCTCCAGTTCCCGCATGACATCCACGGGGAGCACCCGGTCGGGATCCTGGTTGGCATACACCGGGTCGTAGCCGCCGTGGGCCGTCTGATGGGTTTCGGGTGTCAGGTCGTTGAAACCTTCCAGGCTGTATTTCCCGTATTTCGAGGCACTGGAAGATTCAATCCGGTCGGGATTGCCCTTGGGCACAATGCCGCCCGAGGTCACCAGGGCAATGACGGCTTTCTGCAAATCGGCCACCGGCGGGTTGGGAGTTACCCGATCAAAGTCGGGCATGGGTAGCTCTGTGGCAAAGGATTCCCCCTTGAGCTTGGCCACCAGCATCTTTACCGCCCGTTCTGCACCGGTCTCCGGGGCAAAACGGTTGCGCCTGATTCCCCGGGGCAGGTAGCCCTCCTCCGCAGGCGGTCCTATCTCTTCCCCTCCGGCCAACTTCAGCACCAGGGCGGCCATGGCCGGGATAGCCTGGCGCATGCCCCGGGCCGAATCCAGGGTTGGGACGATATAGATGTCCTTCCGGTAGAGATCGACGCCGGGGTTTTCTTCATACATGCCGGAAACCACCGGTATCCCCAGTTCCTGGGTAACCAGCTGCCCGATGGCCCCGCAGGCAGTTCCGTACCGGCCGGCATTGAAGGCCGGCCCTGTCACCAGGGCGTCGGGTTTAAAGGGTCGGATCAGCTCCAGGATTTCCCTCTTGGCCTTTTCCAGGTTATCGGCCACATAGTTGTCACCGCAAATTACCGTGGCCACAACCTCCCCCTTCTCGCCCAGGGCCTGCTGGAGGGCCGTTCCCGGGCCCACCGGCCCTTCCCTGACCTGGGGACCGACCCCGGCCTTGTCTTCACCACCGATCTGCCCGAAAAACTGGTTGAGGTAGTGAACTACCCGGATCTTGCCCATATCCTCTCCCTCCTCTCCTCTTATATTACCCCCTACCCCCGGGTACGGCGCTGCCTGGTCCTCAGAGTTTGCTGTAGGCGTCCCGCATTTTCTTCACGGCCTCGGTCAGGGCTTCGGCCTCCAAAACCATCTCCATCATGGCCATCTGCTCTTCCCACACAGTTTCATCAATCTGCTCTTTGATTTCTGGTTCCATAATGTGATAGACAGGGAGTCCCAACTGGACTCCAGACAATGGACCGGCATAGGTCGGATCACCGGCAGTCACCGTTTCCGCCGCCAGTTCGGCGGATTCGGGCTCGGAAGCACCGAGGATTACCACCAGATTCTCAGTCCCCTCCGTTTCTGCCAGTTCCTTGATCCGGGCCTGATTTTCCATGTCCATTGTCCCGGCTGCCGTTCAGACAAAGCACTCCGTGGCGGCAAAGGCCACCTCCGCCCCGGCCGATTTGACGCAGGCTTCGATCACCGGGGCCGGAATGCCGTCCCTGTCACCCAGGGCGATGACCTTCTTGCCCTTGAGCTCCATAGCTTTCCCTCCTTAAACTAAGATGGTTGTATCCCGGCCTGGCCGCCTTTAGTATTCCCACCGCCGGGGAAGGTGCAGCGGGCCAGACCCCTGGCGTATTCTCCTGAAGTCCTTGGCCAGGTACCCGGGGGCTCCTTTAGAACCCTTCTCCCCGCAGCTTGCTGAAGCCCAGTTCATTGGTGGCGCCGGTGATGGCCTGGATCTCTACCCTGATGCTCCCGTCGGGGTTGAGGGACCCGGCAAAGCCGCCGGCAATGACCTCAACGGTTGCCAGATCGCCGATGACCTTGCCCCGCGGGGGCAGTTCAATAACCTCATTGGCATTGCCGGCACTCACAACGGCGTCGGCTGCGGGCACGGCATCGGCCAGGGACTGGGAGGCACCGTCCCGGCCGGCATACTCATCGGTAATGAGCACGGTTTTGATACCCATTTCCTCCAGTTTCCGGCAGTTCATGATCAGGTCGGTATCCGGGTTCCCAAAGCCTTCCTCGGTAATGATGACCCCGTCGGCCCCCAGCATCTTAACCAGCTTGGCGGCATAGCTGGAGGACCGCTCCTTGTCGGCCAGTGTCACATTTTCATTGGTAATGACCACACCCAGGAAGCAGATATCCTTCCCGTGGCGGGCGAAGAGCTGGCTGATTACCGGATTGTTCTGGTGGTGGTAAGTGGTGTTCTTGTCGCAGGCCGAGACGCAGTTCCCGCTGACAATGGCCCCATCCATGATCTCCGTCGGGGAGATGATGGTGGGCAGGATCTTCTTGGCATCGACACCGTAGACATAGGTGTCGTGCAGGAGGCCCTGGGACTGCAGCATGTAGAGGTAAACCACCTTGGGCAGTTCCGGATATCTTGCGGCCGTTTCCGGGAAGGGCCCCAGCTCGTAGACCTCCAGCCGGTCGGGTTCCACGGCCCGGCCGGCAGCACCGAGGTAAGCTGCCGCCTTCAGGCCGGCCAGGCGGACGGCGTGTTCGTGCTTGTGCTGGGACAGGCCCTCGACGGGCGTTACCTTCACCACCACATTCAGGGTCTGGGAGAAGGGGGTGTACTCCGCCCCCGGTCCCGTCATGTCGATTATCCCTTCCTGGAAGCCCACAATCTTCCCGGTGGTCACCACGGCCACTCCCGCCAGGACGTGGGTGCGGCCGCTTCCCACGGTATCTACCTTGCTGATGAAACCGGGGAAAACCCCTCCCGGCCCCTCCACCTTGACCCGGGGTTCGATGACGTCCTTGACGGGAATGATCCGGACGTCATCGCCGGGCTTGGCCAGTTCCACCGCCACGGCAGCGATATTGGGGTCTTCAAGGAGCAGTTCTTCCAGTTCTTCCTTGTTGATGAAAAGCCTGCCGTCCCGTACTTCGGTTTTCTCACCGAACTGGACATCTTTAATGAGGATCCGCCCCAATTCCAGACGCACCATTTCTCCCTCCCTTCCTGAATATTTCCCCGCTGCTACAAGAGGGCCTGGACCTTGGCCACTATGTTCTCCCTGGTGGCCTCATCCCCCGTCAGTTTGTCCACCACCTGCCCATCCTTGTAGAAGAGGAAGGTGGGCAGGGCCATTACCTTGAGCTCAATGCAGAGGCGCCGGTTTTTGGCTGAGTTTACTTTGCAGAATTTAATCTTGTCCCCGTATTCCGCAGCCAACTTCTCCACCTCCGGCATGAGGGACAGGCAGGGGACACAGCGGGGACCCCAAAAATCGACGACCACGGGGCGCTCGGAGTTAATCACCTCCTCTTCATAGTTTTCCTTGGTCAATTCCAGCAGTTCGACGTCCACTTTCTTCTCCTCCTTAATGTATGCTTGTGCCTGGCCAAATAGTATTGCCGCAGCCTCCAGCTTTCCCTGGCCGCTTCCCTCCCGGTTTTACTGCTGCTCCTCCAGGTATTTCTCCGCCGCAAAGGCGGCTATGGCCCCGTCGCCGGCTGCGGTAACCACCTGCCGCAGCAGCTTTTGCCGGCAGTCACCGGCGGCAAAGACGCCCGGGACCGAGGTTTCCATCCGGTCATTGGTTATTATATAGCCGGCTTCATCCATCTCCACCTGGCCTTTCAGGAAAGCCGTGTTGGGAATAAAACCAATGTAGACGAAGAGGCCGTCGACGGTGACCGGGGTTATCTGCCCGGTCTTGACGTTCTTGATTAATACCTGCTCCAGGGTTTCATTCCCCCTGATCTCCGCGACCACACTGTCCCAGAGGATCTCGATCTTCTCGTTGGCAAAGGCCCGCTCCTGAACCACCTTGGTCGCCCGCAGGGCATCCCGCCGGTGAACTATGTAGACCTTTTGGGCAAAACGGGTGAGGTAATTGGCCTCTTCGACGGCGGCATTGCCGCCCCCGACCACCATCACCGTCAGGCCTTCGTAAAAGGGTCCGTCACAGGTGGCGCAGTAGGAAACACCCCGCCCGATGAACTCCTTTTCCCCGGGGACGTCCAGTTTCCGGGGCGAGCTGCCCGGCGCCAGGATTACCGTACGGGCCCGATATTCCCCCTGGTTGGTAGTAATTATCTTCTCCGGCCCGCCAAGCTGAACTCCCGTCACCTCCGCCATGGCGATTTCCAGGCCAAAGCCCTTGGCCTGCTCCTCCATGATGGCCGTCAATTCATACCCGGCCCCGGCGGTATAGCCGGGGTAATTCTCAATGTGCTCGGTGGTAGCAATTTGCCCTCCCGGCAGGCCCTTTTCCAGGAGTATGGCCTTGAGTTTGGACCGGGCGACATAGATCCCCGCTGTAAGCCCTGCTGGCCCGCCACCGACAATGACTACATCATAGACATTCATGCCAGTCACCTCCTGTGATTTGTCGCCTTCTTCAAAAACGCCACAGAATGGATGGGTAGAGATGTTCCGGTGCCCCCTTGCCTGGTGTTAGTTTTTGTCCCGGCCCGGGATTTATGCCAGGGGCCCTGTTCCCTTCGCTGCCGGGGAAAGCCCAACTCTCTGCCGGCCGGGGTGACCTTTGGGCCGCTGCAAGGCAGGTACATTTTAGCTGCCCAAACTTTCCAGGGCCGCCTCCACCTGGGACAAGTCGATGGCCCCATAATCGGCCAGCAGTTCTTCCGGCCACCGGACGGGGGTGGGGGGTACGGTCCTGTAATAGAGGTCAATGCTCTCCTCAATGTACTGGAGGGAAGCGAAGTCCAAGTCCTCCCTTTTCCTGCTCAGGAAGACCGTCTTGAAGGGTATGCGGCCCGGTTTCAAGCTGCCGCTTAAAGGATGGGTAAGGAGGCGGTGCCCCTTATGGATAAGGTCCCGGACCTGCAGAAAGACCCCGATTACCGGTCCTGCCAGGTAATGTCCCACCAGCTGGGGGTATTTCCCCTTTACCAGGGGGTTGTTGGTCACCAGAAAGTATTCCATCTCGCCGCTTTCGCCCCCGGTAAGCAAAAAAGGACAGTGGAAACAGGGTAGCAGTTGCTACACCCATTAGCACTCTGTCCCTTCTGCCTGTGAGATTATTTCGGCAAATGCATCTGCCAATTTACCCCTTCGGCGCCCGACCTTTGCTGGTGCGGGTCTCTCCAGAGGCCCGTCCTCCTGCGGTACTTTTGCCTGAGAGTTTCAGCTGCCGGGGCAGCGGCCGGCAACTTTACTCCTTCGGCGCCCGTAAATTGGGTCTCTCCCGCAGGCATCATCCAGGTTTTAGCGATTATTCGCTTTTTCGGAAATGTTCTCTATTATTAATTCGCCGGAAAGGCAATTTATCCTTCTCAAGCCAGACTTTTTTTTCTCTTTTTCCCGCTGCCCTAAATATTTGTCCCCTCCATGCATAGTGTTGCCACCAGTGCCATAAACTTCTAATGAACCGGGTATACTATGCCAAAAGACTGGAGATGGAGGTATGCAGGATGCCTGGTCTGCAAGAAACTACCTGTCCCCTTTGCGGGGCGAGAATCTTTGATCTGAATCTTGCCGACGGAGAGGGCCTGCTCTGCTATAACTGTTACCGGCAGCGGGCTGCCCGGGAAAAAGCCGGTGACAGCGGGGAGGGTTGACCATGCACCTGCCCTTTGGCCGGGTGGTGGCCGGCAAGGGGGATTGGCGGCAAAATTTCCGCATCAGCTGCCATGATCCCCTGGTCATCCCCAAATTGTCCTCCCTCCTGGTCCGGCATTTCCAGGAGCTCCTGACCAATGGCAGAACCCTCCTGATCCTCTGCATTGGAACCGACCGCTCTACCGGCGACGCCCTGGGACCCTTGACGGGAACCCGCCTCCAGGAATTGAACCTGCCCGGTACAGTGGTGCGGGGAACCCTGGAAAAGCCCGTCCACGCAGCCAATCTTTCGGCCGCCATCCGCGAGATTGAAGAGGAAGCTTCCCCACCCCTGGTCCTGGCCCTCGACGCCTGCCTGGGGCGAATGGAGAATGTGGGCACCATCTGTGTTTCCCGGGGGTCCCTGCGCCCCGGGGCCGGCGTCAACAAGGAGCTGCCCCCCGTTGGAGAATTGTACATCACGGGTACAGTCAATGTGGGGGGTTTTATGGAGTACTTTGTCCTGCAGAACACCCGGCTGGCCCTGGTCCATAAAATGGCCATGACCATTGCCTCTGCCCTCCACTGGGCCCTCTGGCAGGTCCACTCGGAAAGGGAAGGGATGGCGGGACAGAATAAGCAGGGTGGCAGCCCTGTCTAACTCCCCGGAAGGGCCGGCAGGGGATCAGCAGAATAGCGCCTACCCCTGCCTATCCCACACCTGCTGCAGGAGGTCCGCCACCTCCCTGTCGCTGGTCTGGCTAAAATCCTGGTAGAACTGGCCCACCGCATAGAAAAGCTCCGGGGTCGCCAGGCAGACCACTTCATCTACTTCCCTGCCCAGGGCGGCAATGGTCTCCGGCGGCCCGACGGGAACAGCCAGGACCAGGGACCGGGCCCCCTTCCCCCTGACCATTTTCAGGGCTGCCCGCAGGGTGGCCCCCGTCGCCACCCCGTCATCTACCACCAGCACTATTTCCCCGGCCAGGTTGGGGAAGGGTCTGCTGCCCCGGTAGCGCTCCAGACGGCCCTCGATTTCCGCCAGCTGGCGGGAGACCTCTTCCCTGATATACTCCTGGGATACCCCCAGTTTCCTGATAATCCTTTCCTCGAGGACCACCGTCCCGTCGGGGGCCACGGCCCCCAGGGCCAATTCCGGGTTTTGGGGGGCGGAGAGTTTCCGGGGTATCACCAGATCCAGCCTTCCCCCCGTCACCTGCAGAATTTCATAGGCTACGGGTATGCCCCCCCTGGGTACAGCCAGGATCAGGGGGTTTTTCCCCTGATAATGGGATAGTTTCTCCGCCAGCCTTCTCCCTGCATCATACCGATCGGCAAAGAGCATGGTTCCCCTCCTTTCAGCCTCTGCCCTTATCTTCTCCCTGGGACTTGCTAACCATAACCGACAGGGCTCCAGGCAGTATCCTGGCTTCCAGGGGCAGCCGGCCGATGAGCTCTCCCTCAGCCTGGATAGAGAAGGGGTATTGTCCGGTAATTGCCACCCTGCGGGTCCGGTAGGCCTTGAAGGCCGGATGGTCGGTGTGGGAGCCGGCAAAGACCCGGGGGAAGGCCCGCAGCAATTCCAGCTTGGGCAGGGCCTTTATCACACAGACATCGAGGAGGCCGTCCTGCAGGTTTGCCTGGGGGGCGATTTCCATGCCGCCACCAAAAAACCTGGCATTGGCCACGGCCACAAACATTACCTCTTCCTCAAGGGTGAGCTGGTCCATGACAATCTTGACGGGCTGGGGACGGTAGCTTACAAGGGTTGCCAACAGGCCGGCAATATAGGCCTTTTTGCCCCCCAGCCAGGTAAGATCCTCATTCACCCGCCGGCACACTTCCGCGTCTATCCCGATGCCGGTCACCCCAAGGAAATAGCGGTTGTTTACCAGACCCACATCTACAGTGAGGCGCCGGCCGGTATAAAGGGTCCGGGCAGCCTCCAGGGGATCTTTGGGCAGCGGTAAACTGCGAATATAATCACTGCCGGTTCCAGCCGGAACGATGCCCAGGGCTGCTCCCGACCCCATGATACCGTTGGCAACCTCGTTGACGGTACCATCGCCGCCCAGGGCAACCACCAACCGGCAGCCTTCGCGGGCGGCTTGTCGGGCCAGCATTGGCCCTTCACCGGGTCGGCTGCTAAAGGCTACTGAATAGGGATATCCATCCCGCTCCAGCATTTCCTGGACTGCCTGCCAGACCCGCCGTCCCCTTCCCCGCCCAGCCACCGGATTTACGATAAACTTTACCCCATTCATTTCTACCCCCACAAGAAAACCCCAGGCCTCTGCCGTGGGGTTCGCCTTTACTGCCAGGGTACTGATGCCCCGATTAGGTTGATCGGTCCTAATCTTTTATAGGGGCACCTATTATTGGACTTCCGTTGTCGGCTCTTCCCTGGCCTGCTGTTGTTTCCTTTTTTGTCCTTTACTTCCGGTGGCCTGAATTTTGCAGTTGCCCTGGAAGCAGGCACCTTCACCAATGATAAGATTGGCGACGGCAATATCACCGTAGAGCTGTCCCGTCGGGGTAAGCTCCAGGGTACCTTCCAGTTCCAGATCTCCCCGGAGCTCGCCGGCTATGGTGACATGCCTGGCCTTGACGTTGGCATTGACCTGTCCCTTTTCGCCCACGATGAGGTCTCCCTGTACCTGGATGTCACCACTCACCCGGCCATCAACCCGCAGGGTTCCCTGAACGACAATGGTGCCCTGGACCTCACTCCCGCTCCCGATTATCGTATCTACTTCTTCTGGGTTGGCCCTTGGCGCTTCCCTTTTCTTGAACACTTCCCTCACCCCCTGGCGCCATTGTTTTTCCGTATACGGCGGAAAACAATTACCCTAACCTTGCCCAGGCAGGCGGCCGTATTCCTGCCCCTGCCCTCAGATAATTACATATAATTTGCCGGGTTGGTAGGGCTGCCATTAACATGGACTTCATAGTGAACATGGGGGCCGGTACTCCTGCCCGTACTTCCCATGTAGGCAATCACCTGGCCCTTGCTGACCCGCTGTCCTACTTTAACCTTGATACTGTCGTTATGCCCGTATAAGGTTTTAAATCCGTAGCCGTGATCGATAATAACCACGCGGCCGTAGCCGGAACGCCAGCCAGCGTAGGTAACAACTCCGGAACCCGTGGCCACAACGGGTGTGCCGCGGGGGCCGGCAATGTCTATCCCCTGGTGAAATTCCCGCCTGCCACTGAAGGGGGAGCGCCGATAGCCGTAGCGGGATGTGATGCGCCCCCGGGCCGGCCAGATAGAGGGCTTGGCCTCCAGGTAGGCCTGCCGTTCTTCCAGGGAAGTGAGCATTTCCTCTAAATTTTCCCGGTATGTATCCAGCTGCATTTCAATGGTATTTAAACTTTCGGCCACAGCAGCAAGCTGGGCCGGGCTTTCTTCCCCATTATAATCCCCGCCGCCCCGGGCCAGAGCTGCCTCCGGCACCTGGGCTGCCAGGGTTGTCTTCCGGGAAACATCCCGGTCACCGCCCCGAGAGGCCAGCTCCACCGCCTCCCGCCCTTCCTTTTGGGCCGTTGAATCCAGGAGTTCCCGCACTTTGAGTTCCAGTTCATCTAACTCAGACAGCTTCTCCTGCAGCTCCGTTGCCTGATCGGCCAGGTTTTCAATCTGGACCTGCTGCCTCTTGCTTGTCTCCCGGAGCTGGTACAGCTCGGGTAGGTAGGATTTGACCCGCCCGTAATCCCAGTAGGTATAACCGATATAGAGCAGAGTCAATGTTAAAAGGAAGCCACACACTTGAAGCAGAAAGCGTGGTATCCGGAAGCGATAAACGGCTCCTTCTGAATGGGGAATGATCATAAAGGTAAAATACCCTTTTTTCTCCTTCGTAGACACCTCTTCACCGCCTTGTCACTGACGACAATCTTTATTCTTTTTGCAAGTTGCCTTTGCGGCCCTAGCTAATAAATGTTCGACAATGATTTGGTAATTCCTGCCCTCCTACCAAAAATCACTGTTTTTTTCTCAGGGCCCTCTCGATGGCGGTCCTTTCTTCGTCGGTGAGGTGGTAGGTAGAAACGCCCTTCTGTACCGGCTTGGCATAGATGCGGGATTCATTTCTGCCGTATAAGCTGCTCAAAACCACCCCGTCTCCCCCCTGATCCAGGAGGGCTACGGCAAAACTAAGATCGCTGCCCATATCGGGGAAGGCATTGTAGCGCACCACGCCCAGGTTTTGTATGCAGTACTGCAAGTTATCGTTTATTTTGCGGCACTCCCCTTCCAGTTCCGCCACCCTATCCAGGGCCCCCTGGACGTTGTCCAGGTGGGTAAAGAGGAGCTCCTCCAGGCTTTTGCCATCTTGCAGCCCCCCCAGGAGGCGCTTATAGCGCCTGTCCAGGACCACTATCCGCCGCAGCAGGTAAAGATGGAGGAGGAGGGATGTTAGTAAAAGGGCAAAGATGGCAAGGAGTATACCCTGGTTCTGGAAAGCAGCGGGTAGGGTTAAGTCTTCCAGGAATGGCATTTGTGCTCACCCTCCTTAATTACGTCTACTTTTGCGCCCATTCCATTATTATTCAAGCCTTGGCGGCAATTTCCTCGATTGCCGTCAGGGCCAAATCTATATCTTCCTCTGTATTGAAATAACCTGGGCTGAGTCTTACTGTTCCTCCCTGGGGCAGGGTCCCCAGGGTCTGGTGGGCCTCGGGGGCGCAGTGCAGTCCCGAACGGCAGGCTATATCGAACACCTGATCTAGTATCACCGCTACCTCGGCGGGATCATAGTTTCTCACGGTAAAGGAAACCAGCGGAGCCTGATGGGCACTGTCCTTGACACCGTAAACCACAATACCCGGTATGGTATTTAGGCCCTGGAGCAGGCGGTCGACCAGCTTCTGTTCGTGCTCCCTTACCCTCCCAATTCCTTCAGTTAAGAGAAATTTTACACCGGCTCCCAAACCGGCAATGCCCACCGCATTGAGGGTTCCACTTTCATAGCGGTCTGGCAAAGTCTCCGGCTGCCGGAGGGAGGCCGACTGGCTGCCCGTTCCCCCTTCACAGAGGGGGCGGAGCTCCACACCGGGCCTGATATACAGACCCCCGGTGCCCGAGGGACCGAAAAGGCCCTTGTGCCCCGGGAAGGCCAGGAGATCTATCCCCATCTCCTGGACATCTACAGGTAGAGTCCCGAGGCTCTGGGCCGCGTCGACCAAGAAGAGCAGGTTGTGGCGCCTGGCAATCCTGCCCACCTCGGCCACCGGCATGATTGTCCCCGTAACATTGGAAGCATGGGTGAGAACTATCAGGCGGGTGTTTTCCTTTATCACCCCTTCCAGCTCAGCAAGGGGAAAGGTTCCATCCTTATTGCAGGACACTTTGCTTGTCTCTATGCCCCACTCTTCCAGTGCCTTCAGGGGCCGCACCACACTGTTGTGTTCCATGCTGCTGGTAATGACATGATCCCCGGGGGAGAGGGAGCCTTTGATAGCCTGGTTGAGGGCGCCGGTGCCATTGGCGGTGAAAACAATGTGGGCCGGGTCTTCGGCGTTGATCAGTTGGGCTAAAAGCTCCCTGGTCTCCGTCACTACCTGCCCGGCAGCAATGGATAGCCGGTGGCCGCCGCGCCCCGGACTGGCCCCGTACTCCCGCAAATATTCTTCCATGGCCTCTATCACGCCCTCGGGCTTGGGCCAGCTTGTAGCCGCATTATCCAGGTAAATCATCTTCTTCCGTCCTTTTCTCAAATTTTCACCAACGGCCTGTAAGGCTCCTAAAGCCTCCATTGCAGGGGGTTACCTTGCCGTACCCAAGACAGCAGGCTGTCCGGCACCTAATTTTCTTCTTCCTGGCGGAGGCAGTTGTCTGGCTCCGCTCTCTGCCCTCCTTGACGAAAAACAGTCCAGGGCTATGGCGAAGGGCCCTGCCCCATTACTTTATAGAGCCCAGGCATGGCCAGGGGAATGTTTCACGTGAAACATTCTTCGTCAAAGTTCGATAGCCCTACCATTGGATGCCGGAAAGGAGTTCTTCTTACTGCCGCCTTCGCCGCCCAACGCAGGCTTCCCATACCATCCATACCATCATGAGGAGAGCAGAGAGCGAAACCAGAAATTCCTGAACTTATTCACTCCCTGCTGCCGTGTCTGCCATGGAGGGGCAGGCCTTTAAACTTTCTAAATATATTTAAACAACACCGCCGGGTTAAATTCCCCTCCCCTCCTATATTTCTGTTTAACAATGCCTCAACCTTCGAAACTCCTTTTCCACTTGTTAGGAGAAACTGATTCCCAACAAACGACAGATTCTTTCCAGATCATCCTCGGTGTAGTATTCTATTTCAATTTTCCCCTTTTTTCTGCCCGGCTTTATCTGGACCTTTGTGCCCAGGTTTTCCTGCAAGGACGACTCCAGGGCAATAATATACGGCTCCCTTTTCCCCGGCTCCTTCCGCCTGGCCTTGTCCCCCGCCTTTATGCGCTGGACCAGGGCCTCCGTATCCCGCACCGATAAGCCCCTTTCCACCACCTGTCGGCAGGCTTCCAGCTGCTGCGCCGTCTTTTCCAAACCCAACAGGGCCCGGGCATGCCCCATGGAAATTGTTCCACGTGAAACATTATCCTGGATTTCCGGCGGGAGCTGGAGGAGCCGCAAGATATTGGCGATGTGGGAGCGGCTCTTCCCAATGCGCTTGGATAGTTCCTCCTGAGTCAACCCAAACTCATCTATCAGGCTCCGGTAGGCCGCGGCCTCCTCCAGGGGGTTGAGGTCCTCCCGCTGCAAATTTTCGATCAGGGCAATCTCCATCATCTCGCTGTCGCTGAAGTCACGGACAACAGCCGGGATGGTCTCAAGGCCGGCCAGTTTGCTGGCCCGCCAGCGCCTCTCCCCGGCAACCAATTCATAGCCCCCGATGACGTCCCGGACAACAACGGGTTGTAATACCCCGTGGAGGGAGATGGAGCGGGCTAGCTCCTCCAGCTTATCCTCGGAAAACTCCCGCCGCGGCTGGAATTTGTTGGGCCTGATATCATTGATCCCGATTTCAACAACGCCCTCTTCCTGGAAGGCTTCACTCTCAGAAAAAAGGGCCTGAAGCCCCTTCCCCAGCCCGCGCTTAGAAGTCGTTTTCTTCGCCACTCTCCATCACTTCCTTTGCCAGATCATAGTAAACTTCCGCCCCCCTGCACTTTGGGTCGTAGAGGATAACCGGCTTTCCATGGCTGGGCGCCTCGCTCAGCCGCACGTTGCGGGGAATAATGGTACAATAGACCTTGTCCCGGAAAAACTTTTTTACCTCGTCGACTACCTGGATGGACAGGTTGGTACGGGCATCGAACATGGTCAGCAAGACACCTTCTATGTAGAGATCGGGATTCAGGTGCTTTTGTACCAGGCGAATAGTGTTCATGAGCTGGCTCAAGCCTTCCAGGGCATAGTACTCACACTGGATAGGAACTAAAACGGAATCGGCGGCCGTAAGGGCATTGATGGTCAAGAGGCCCAGGGAGGGAGGGGAATCGATGAGGATATAATCGTAATTATCCCTGACCTTCTCCAGGGCCTGTTTGAGCTTTAACTCCCGGGAAATGGCCGGCACCAATTCAATTTCTGCACCGGCCAATTTAATGGCTGCCGGCACCAGTTGGAGGCCCGGGATCTCCGTCGGTAAAATCGCCTGGGTCAAATCCAAATCATTTATTAATACGTCGTAAATACAATTATCAAGCCTGTTTTTATCTGCTCCCAGCCCACTGGTGGCATTTCCCTGGGGGTCGATATCGACTACGAGGATTTTCTGGCCCTGCATGGCCAGGCAGGCACCCAAATTAACCGTTGTGGTTGTCTTTCCCACTCCCCCTTTCTGGTTGACGACGGCCATTACCTTCCCCATAAAATCACCTCACCGTTGGCTCCCATACTGTATGTACGACACAACTATATACAATTTCAACACCAGTAACCCAGTTCCTCCTCCAGGAAGGGTACTACCCTTTCTATTTACTAAAAAAGGGTCCCTTCATGAAGAGGTAAAGCAGTGGGGAATTACAAAGGGAATTTAAAGGCGGGATTTTCGCTGCACATCCTGGTTGAAGACCATAAGGTCTTATAGCTGCTACAGAGGTTAATCCGAACCTATAAAATCACCTTGACAGAATAGAGGGAGGTGCTTTATAATTGGTTATACCCCTGGGGGTATGTCCAAGTTTATCGGGAGGGATTTTATGAACAACGGGAGCATCTCGAAACCTTCTAACAGGACCAAAGGAGCTTTTCCTTTTATTCATCGTTATATCTGGATCATAACCCTTTTAATTGCCCTCGGCGGGCAGTTTTTTCCTGCTCTAGGGCTGCTGGTGGTCCCAATTATGGCCGCCATGTTGTCCTTAAGTCTGTTTAAGGGCAGATACTGGTGTGGCAATTTTTGCCCCCACGGCAGCTTCTTCGATAACCTGCTGCAGCCGCTGAGCCGTCAGAAAAAAGTCCCCAATTTTTTACGCTCTCGCTTCCTAATTGCCGCGGTTTTAATTTTCTTCGTCTTTAATATGGGGCGACGCTTTATAAGGGTCTACGCCCTGTTAGGGTCCGCCGCCTTCTATGAAAGATTGGGCTTCATCTTCTCTAATACTTATCTTATGGTCGTGCTTATCGGCGGACTGCTGGCGGTGGCCATCACTCCCCGCACCTGGTGCCATTTTTGCCCCATGGGGACCATGCAAACATTTCTCTATAAGTTGGGTAAAATCTTAGGCCTCAATAAAGAATCAGACACAAGGGTATTCATCGAAGATCCCTTCCTCTGCTCTGCTTGCGGCAAATGCGCCAGAGTCTGCCCCATGCAGCTTGCCCCCTACCGGGAATTTTCTGAGGATCACTATTTTAAAGATGACAGGTGCATTCGCTGTTATACTTGTGTATACAACTGCCCCGCGGGGATCTTGCATATAGTCAGCAGGAAGAAAGGCGAAGAATTAAAGGAGGCGAGGGGGTCTTAGGTCCCTTACAGTAGGTTGACACGGAGGCCTTAACCTATCTTTCCTTTTTAGCTCACTAATGTTATAATAAATTCGTTATTGAAAAGTCTGGAGACTATCCAGACTGAATTTTTCGTCCCTTTTTCCCAAAGGAAATACGGCGGCATTTTTTCCTTCCACAAGCAATATTTTCCCACAGCCAAGCCGTCAATTTATTTTGCCTATATCAGCCCGTCCCTTCGCCTGGATAATCCGGGGACGTCTAAAATATACTAAGGTGGGGTGATAGGATGCATAAGATCATTAAAAAAGAAATCTTCTCCGACACCATCAAACTCCTTGAAGTTGAAGCTCCTCTCATTGCCGCTAAAGCCAAGGCCGGACAGTTTTTTATCCTGCGCATCGATGAAAGGGGGGAAAGGATTCCCCTCACCATTGCCGACCAGGACCGGGAAGCGGGTACTATTACCACCATTTTCCAGGAAGTGGGCCGGACCACCAAGGAGCTGGGGAAACTGGAGCCAGGGGATTATATTGCCGATCTGGTGGGACCCCTCGGCCAACCCAGCGAAATTAAGAAATACGGGCGGGTTGCCTGTGTCGGTGGTGGAATTGGCATTGCCCCCATTCATCCCATAGTCAGGGCTTTAAAAGAAGCCGGCAATGAAGTGATCACCATTATCGGCGCCCGCACCAAAGAACTGCTCTTCTGGGAAGAGAAATTGGCTGCCCTGAGTGACCGCCTCCTTGTCTGCACCGATGACGGCAGCTACGGGCACAAGGGTTTTGTGACCGATATGGTCGGAGAAGTAGCTGCCGAAGGGAAGGTAGACCGCCTCTGGGCCATCGGCCCCCTGCCCATGATGCGGGCCATGGCGGCAACCACCAAGCCCCTGGGGATAAAGACCATCGTCAGCATGAACCCCATTATGGTCGATGGTACGGGCATGTGCGGCGCCTGCCGGGTCAGCGTCGGCAATGAGACTAAGTTTGCCTGCGTCGACGGCCCCGAATTCGACGCCCACCTGGTGGATTTTGACCTGGCCATGCGGCGCATGGAGTATTACAAGGAAGAAGAAAAAATAGCCGATGAAGCCGGCAGTTGTAAATGTGGAGGTGGATGTGGATGTCACAGCTGAGGGCCAAAACCAAGCATGCCATGCCAGCCCAGGACCCCAAAGAAAGAATAACCAATTTCTCTGAAGTCGCCCTGGGTTATGATGAAAAACTTGCCCGGGCCGAGGCTGAACGTTGCATCAATTGTAAAAACCCCCAGTGTATAAAGGGCTGTCCGGTAGAGGTCCCCATCCCGGAGTTTATCAGTTTAGTAAAAGAAGGAGATTATCTCGGCGCCCTGAAGAAAATCAAGACCAAGAATAACCTCCCTGCCGTCTGCGGCCGGGTCTGCCCCCAGGAGAGCCAGTGTGAAAAATACTGCATTCTGGGGAAAAGGGGCGATCCGGTAGCCATCGGCCGCCTGGAGAGATTTGTCGCCGACTACGAATTAAAACAAGACAGCGATGACACAACCATGACCAAGGCTCCCCCCACAGGGAAGAAGGTGGCCGTCATCGGCTCCGGTCCCGCCAGTTTAACCGCCGCCGGCGATCTGGCCAAAATGGGGCATGCCGTCACCATCTTCGAAGCCCTGCATGTCCCCGGCGGTGTCCTCATGTACGGTATTCCCGAATTCCGCCTTCCCAAGGATGTGGTCCAAAAGGAGATCGACAAAATCAAGGAGCTGGGGGTAGAAATAAAGACCAATTTTGTCGTTGGCAAACTGGCAACGGTGGATGAGCTCCTGGAAGGGGGTTATGACGCCGTTTTCATCGGCACCGGGGCCGGCCTTCCCTATTTTATGAATATCCCCGGGGAAAATTTGAACGGCATCTACTCGGCCAACGAATTCCTCACCCGGACCAACTTGATGAAGGCCTACGATTTCCCCAACCATATTACCCCCATCAAGGTAGGAAAACGGGTCGCCGTGATCGGTGCCGGCAACGTGGCCATGGACGCAGCAAGAACAGCCCTCCGCCTGGGGGCCGAGGAATCATATATTGTTTACCGGCGGTCAGAAAAGGAAATGCCGGCCAGACTGGAGGAAATTGAAAACGCCAGGGAAGAAGGGGTGCAATTTAAGCTGCTGACCAGTCCCGTAGAATTCCACGGCAATGAAGATGGAGTTGTCACCGGCATGACCTGCATCAAATATGAATTGGGGGAACCCGACGCCTCGGGCCGCCGGCGTCCGGTACCTATTGAGGGCTCCGAGTATAAAATGGCCGTTGACACCGTGGTTCTAGCCCTGGGACAGGGCCCCAACCCCCTGGTCCCCAAGACAACGCCGGACCTGGAAATAACCAAATGGGGCACCATCTGCGTCGACGAGGAAACAGGAGCAACCTCAAAGCCGGGGGTTTATGCCGGGGGGGACATTGTCACCGGTGCGGCAACGGTGATCCTGGCCATGGGGGCAGGCAAAAAGGCCGCCCGGGCCATCGATGAATATCTGCGCTCAAAATAACACCTCCGCCTAGAATCAACGGATAAACTCTGAATGTCAAATAAAGAAACCGTCCCATTGTGCGCCGCCTGCACAGGGGACGGTTTCTCAATTGACAGTTGGCGATTGACTAGGGACAGTTTTTTGAATTAATAATTAACTGTTATAGTGGACATCGCAGACAGAGCTTTCTACCCTGTTCCCATCTGAGGCTAGCTCAGCCAGTATCCAACAACTGCTAGGACCGCCCGCGGGCCGTCAAAGACGGCCCTTATATTTTAATAGTGATAGACAAGTGGCAGTAGACAATTCTAGTCCTGGGCTGGTTTTTTTGGAATCAGTACCGTCACCTCATAATAATCGTCCTTCTCCACCCTTTCCATCCGGGCCGCAAAGCCAACCCGCTGGAGCTCCTGAACGGCCTGCTGGATAGTATTAAAGAAAATCCGCATATCCTTATAAATGCGGACCACCTTCCGCCCCTTTTCCTTCCTTTCCTTTTCCTGCAAGAGCCTGGCAATATAGGCCTCGGTTTCCTGGACTGTGAGACCCCTTTCGATAATTTTTTCCAGGATAGCCAATTGCTCCTCCTCTCCAGGGAGCTTCAGGAGGGCCCGGGCGTGTCGTTCGCTGATTATTTCCCGGGAAATAAAATCCTGCACCGGGGGGGAAAGTTTCAATAATCGAATCTTGTTGGCAATGGTAGACTGGCTTTTACCAATTCTTTTGGCCAGTTCCTCCTGGGTCAAACCGAACTCCTCCAACAGCCTCTGATAACCCTGGGCCTCTTCTAGAAAATGCAGGTCCTCCCGCTGCAGGTTCTCCACCAGGGCCAGCACAGCCAGATCTTCATCGCTCAGGTCCCTTACTACAGCCGGTATTGTATCCAGGCCCAGCATTTTGCAGGCCCGCAGCCGGCGTTCACCGGCCACAAGTTCCAACCCTTCGTCCCCTGAGCGAACCACAATGGGCTGTAAAACACCATACCGGCGGATTGAATCCGCCAGCTCCGCCAGTTCCCCTTCGGAAAACTGCCGCCTCGGCTGATAGGGATTGGGTCTAATATCATTCAAGGGCAGTTCCTGAACGGCTTTTGCCGGATCATTGGCAGCCCCTGTTAAGCCCAAAAAGCGGGCCAACTGCTCCTTCACTACCATCACCGCCCTCACAGACATGGGAAATACCTGTTCCTGAATCTTCGCTAAATGTTAAATAATTCCTGCCCTTTTAGCTATATTTCCCCAGGGGCCTTTTGGCGGGTATCCCGGCCTTCCGGGGATACTGGGGCGGTGTCCCATTTACCTTCTGGATCAGGATCAGGCAGCGTTCCCCGGCCCCAGCCGGCAGAACAACCCTTTCCACCCGCGCCAGCTTACCGCCCAGGAGGCCGATGGCCCCACTGGCAGCGGCAAGCTCTTCCTCTGCCTTCGGTCCCTTCTGGGCCAGGAAATAACCTCCCTGGGCCGTGAGGGGAAGGCAATACTCGGCCAGGACGTCCAGGGAGGCAACGGCCCTGGCCAGAACCACAGCAAAGGCCTCCCGGTAACCCTCCCTGCGGCCCAGATCCTCTGCCCGCCCATGGAGAACCTCTACATCGGCCAAACCCAACTCCCGGCAGAGATGCTGGAGAAACTCAACCCTCTTTCGGGATGAATCCAGGAGCACCAGGCGGATATCCCTGACAATGCGCAAAGGCACGCCGGGAAAGCCGGCACCGCTTCCCACATCCAACACCCTCTCCCCGTCCGCAAGGGGCAAGGCCCGCAGGCAGGTCAGGGAATCGAGAAAGTGCTTCACCACCACTTCCTCTGGATCCGTTATCCGGGTCAAGTTGACGGACCGGTTCCAGTGCAGCAGCTCCTCCAGATAGATACGGAATTTTTCCAGGACAGGGGCAGCGAGGGAAAGGCCCATCTCTTCCCCATATTCAAGGAGTTTATCCATTGGCACCGGCCCCCCCTCGGCGCAATTTTTCCAGGTACACCAGGAGAACGGATATGTCGGCAGGGGTTATGCCAGAGATACGGGAAGCCTGCCCCACAGAGCGGGGACGAAAGAGGGCCAACTTCTCCCTTCCCTCCCGGGAGAGGCCGGGTATCTGATGGTAATCAATATCCCGGGGGAGGAGCCGCTTTTCCAGGCGGCGGAAGCGGTCCACCTGCTCCTCCTGCTTGGCAATGTAACCCTCATATTTGATCTGGATTTCCACCTGCTCCTGCACCTCGGGGGCCAAATCGGGAAGTTCCGCCAGCTGCTGCAGTTTCTCGTAGGTCATATCGGGCCGCCGCAACAATTCGGCCAGGGACATACTGTGCCGCAAGGGGACGGAACCCATTTCCGCAAGGCTGGCATCTACCCGGGCATTGGGGGTAATTTGTTTATTCTTTAGTTCCTCAATGGTCCGGAAAATGGCATCCCGCTTGCGGGAAAATTTTTCGTAGCGTTCCTGGGAGATGAGGCCGAGCTGGTAGCCCTTTTCCGTCAGGCGCAAGTCAGCATTATCCATCCGCAGCAAAAGCCGATATTCGGCCCGGGATGTCAGCATCCGGTAGGGCTCCCTGACCCCCTTTACCACCAGATCATCGATGAGGACACCAATATAGGCCTCGGACCGATCGAGAATAAAAGGCTCCCGGCCCTGGACATAGAGGGCAGCATTGATGCCGGCTATTAAACCCTGGGCAGCCGCCTCCTCATAGCCGGAGGTGCCATTTATCTGCCCCGCCGCATAAAGTCCGTCTATACCCTTTATCTTTAAGGAGGGCTCCAGCTGATCGGGATGTAGATAGTCATACTCGATACCATAACCGGGCCGGGTCATTTCCACCTGTTCCAGTCCCGGCAGGGTACGAAGGATCTTGATCTGGACATCTTCGGGCATGCTGGTAAAGAGGCCCATGATATAGTATTCCTTGGTGTCCCAGCCCTCGGGCTCCAAAAAAATCTGGTGACTGGGTCTATCGGCAAAGCGGGTTACCTTATCCTCAATGGTAGGACAGTAGCGGGGCTCAGCACCGGGCAGGGGCTGCAGCCTGAAGGGGCTGCGGTGTAAGTTTTCCCTGATTATGGCGTGGGTCTCCTCTGTTGTATGGGTAAGCCAGCAGGAAAGCTGTTCCTGGCTCCAGGAGAGGGGATCGGGATCCAGGGAAAAGAAGAGGGGTTCCGAGCTGCCCGGCTGCTCCTTCATCCGGGCAAAATCAATGGTGTCCCCGGCCACCCGCGGCGGGCTGGTTGTCCGGAAACGACCCATCTGAAAACCCAGGTCCAGGAGGGATTGGGACAGTTTCTTCGCCGCCAGCTGCCCGCTGGGGCCACTTGCGTATTTTAGTTCCCCCAAAAAAATCTCTGCCCTCAGGTATACCCCCGTGGCCAGGACCACCGCCTTGCCCCGGTAGGTGATACCGGTATTGGTAGTAACCCCCTTTACCCCTCCCCCTTCCACCACCAGGGCATCGACCTGGGCCTGGCGTAAGTCCAGGCCCTCCTGCCCTTCCAGAACCTTTCGCATTTCCCACTGATAGCGGTATTTATCCACCTGAGCCCGCAGGGCCCGGACCGCCGGTCCTTTGGCCGTGTTTAAAAGCCTGATCTGCAGCCGACTGCGATCGGTATTCCGGCCCATCTCACCACCCAGGGCATCGACCTCCCTCACCAGGTGGCCCTTGGCTGGTCCGCCGATGGAAGGATTGCAAGCCATCTGGGCAATATATTCTAAATTCATGGTCAGCAGGAGGGTCTGCAAGCCCATCCGGGCCGCCGCCAGGGCAGCCTCACAGCCTGCATGTCCCGCCCCCACAACAATTACGTCATATTCCTTTGGATAGAACATTTCCTTCCTCCCTCCACCGGAAACCCTATTTTCCTATGCAAAAGTCACTGAAGATCCGATCCAGGAGATCTTCAGCTACAGTCTCGCCGGTAATCTCGCCCAGGTACTCCCAGGCCTCCCGCAGGTCAATGGCAACCAGATCTACAGGCGCTCCGGCTTCAATGGCCTTCAAGGCCGCCTCCAGGCACCTGCCGGCCCCCTCCAGGGCTTCCTTATGCCTGACATTGGAAACCAGAACCGAATGGTCTCCGCGGACCTCGCCGGCAAAGACCAGCTTCCAGATGGTTTCCTCCAATTCTTCCAGGCCCCAACCCTCCTTGACGGAAATGGGCAGGACCTCCTGCCCCGGAAAACGCTCCCGGACCTCTGCCACATCTATTTCTTCTCCGATATCGGTCTTGTTGATCAGGACAATGGCCTTTTTCCCGTCCAGGAGGGGCAGGAGGTCTTCATCCTCCTTGGTCCAGCCGGTACCGGCATCCAGGACAACAAGCACCAGATCGGCCGTCTCCAGGTAGCGCTGGGTTTGTTCAATCCCCAACTTCTCCACCAGGTCCTCTGTCCGCCGGATACCGGCGGTATCTATAATCCGCAGGGGGATGCCCCGGATATTTATATACTCCTCTATTACATCCCTCGTTGTCCCGGGTATATTGGTGACCAGGGCCCGCTGCTGCCGGAGGAGGGCATTGAGGAGGCTGGATTTTCCCACATTGGGCTTGCCCATAATCACCGTCCGCAGGCCCTCCCGTAAAATTTGCCCCTGCTTTGCCGTTGCCAGAAGCCCCTCCACTTCCTCCAGGGCCCCTTCACAGCCGCGGCTAATTTCCTTTTTGGTCACCTCCGGCAGATCGTACTCGGGGAAATCTATACTGGCCTCTATTTTCGCCAGCAGGGCCGTCAGCTCATCCCGCAAGGAGCGTATCTTCTGGGACAGGTCGCCCCTAAGCTGGCCTACAGCTGTGGCGAGGCCGGTACTGGTCTTGGCCCGGACAATATCGATAACGGCCTCTGCCTGGGCCAGGTCGAGGCGCCCGTTCAGGAAAGCCCTCTTGGTAAACTCTCCAGGTTCCGCCGTCCGGGCTCCCATCTTTACCACCAGTTCAAAGACCTCCCGCAGGGGCACTATACCTCCGTGGCAGTGGATCTCCACCACATCTTCCCGGGTGTAGGAACGGGGAGCCAGCATGAGAAGCAGGATTACTTCATCTATTATCTTTTCTGTTTCCGGGTCGACAATGTGACCATAATGGGCGGTGAAGGTGGGCATCTCGGTTATATCCTTGCCCCGGGGACTTCTAAAGATCTTTTTTCCAATGGCCAAAGCCTGGGGCCCGCTCAGCCGCACGATGCCAATCCCCCCCTCCCCCGGGGGAGTCACAATGGCCGCAATGGTATCTCCATCCTTCACCGGCAACACCTCCAATTACAATATACCCCAGCGGATCATCCCCGATACCAACACACAAAACCCAGTAATGGATTTCATTACTGGGCTTCAATGGGAGCAAAATAAATGAAGACGGTCTCAATCATTCTTTGGAGCAATGATGACCTTTCGAAAGGGTTCCACTCCTTCACTATAACTGACTACTCCCCTTTCCTCCTGGACCGCCAGGTGTATTACCCGCCGCTCCTGGGGAGTCATGGGTTCCAGGACCACACTGCGCCGCTGGCGGCGCACCCGCTGGCACAGGCGCCGGGCCAGATTTTTTAGGGTTTCGGCCCTGCGCTTCCGATAGGAACAGACATCGAGGATAATGCGCTCCCTTTCCCGGGTTCCCTTATTTGCCGCCAGATTAACCAGATACTGCAGTGCATCCAGGGTCCGGCCCCGCCTGCCGATGAGGATACCGAGATCCTTCCCTGTGATATTGATCTGTATGTATTCCCCCAGCTCTTCTATCTCCAATTCACCACTGACACCCATCTTTTCCATAATTTCCTCGAGCAGGCGGCAGACCTTGACCAGGGGCGTCTCCTTCACCCAGACCTTGACCCGGGCCGGCCGCCCCCCCAGCAAACCCAGAAAACCCCTATTGGATTCCTCCAAAACCTCATATTCTATCTCTGCCTTGTCCTCAACACCCAAAGCCGCCATTCCGGCTTCCACTGCTTCCTCCACCGTTCGTCCAGTAGTCTCAATTGTTTTCATCTGGCGCAAGCTCCCCCTTTAATCCTAGTTGCCCGCCAGCAATAATGTGCTGAATGATTCCAAATACGTTACTCGCCACCCAGTACAGGGCCAGTCCGGCCGGGAAGCGGGTTGCAAACCAACCGATCAACAGGGGCATGAACATCATCATCTGGGCCTGGCTTGGATCGGTAGCCATCTGTTTCTGGGTAATGTAGGTTGTGACGGCAGCTAAAACCGGCAGGATGTAGTAGGGATCAGGAACAGAAAGGTCGTTAATCCAGCCCGGGATAAAGACAGGGCTTCCGGTATACTCCATATTGCGGAGGACAGTAAAAAGGGCAATGATGATGGGAAACTGCAGCAAAAGGGGCAGACATCCCCCCATGGGGTTTACCCCATGCTTTTGATAGAGGGCTAACATCTCCTTATTAAGCTTCTCGGGGTTGTTCTTGTATTTTTCCTGCAGTTTCTTGAGCTGTGGTTGTATTTCCTGCATGCGCTTTAAAGATTTTTGTTGTTTTATAGTTAAAGGCCAGATAATGAGGCGAACAATTAAAGTGAGGCCAATGATTGCATAGCCCCAATTGCCCAGATAGCTATAGAAAAATTCTAAAATTGAAGCCATCAAATCGCTGAGAAACCGCATCCCCTTCCCTCCTCTCGTGGTAGACGCCCAGGACGTACAGGGTTCCAAAGGATGAGTAATCTCCTTTTTCCCTTAAGAAAACCCTTTACGGAACCGGATCATATCCTCCCTTATGTAAAGGGTGACAGCGCAAGAGTCTCCGGATGCTCAAGTAACCACCTTTAACAACACCGTATTTGGCAACGGCCTCCAGGGCATAAGCCGAACAACTGGGATAAAAGCGGCAGGTCGGCGCCTTCAGAGGGGAAAGGAACCGGCGGTAAAATAAGAGAAGCCCAATTACAAGCCGCTTCATCTTCCCACTCCCTCATATTATCTACTAATTATTCCTAAATATACCAGCTTTATGGAACAAATGCCGGAGGGCACTCCTAATGGTGGCATAATCGACTTCCAGGACTGGATTCCGGGGTATCACCACTATGTCATACCCCGGAGTAAGAAGATCCACATGTAAACGACAGAGCTCCCGCAGCCGGCGACGCATCCGGTTTCTGACCACAGCCTTTCCTACCCTTTTGCCAACGGAAAAACCGAATCTGTTAACCTCCCGGCCATTGGGAAGAACATAGATCACTAAATATTTGTTGGCGTAGGACTTCCCCCTACGATAAACCCGTGTAAAATCATTTCGCCGCCGGAGACGGTTCTCCTTCTTCACCCAACCACACCTTTCCCCAGAATCACATGCAAAGAAATAGGAGTCAGGCGTCAGCAGCTATCTGCAGCCCAACCCCTACTTCGTCTAATAGTAACTAATTTCTGGTTTGGGGAAGAAAAAATGAAATAAACCAGAGCTAGCCCTTTGTAGCTGTTTAGGCAGTCAGACGTTTCCTACCCTTCAGACGTCTCCTCTTAATTACCCTGCGCCCGCCGGTTGTCCGCATCCGCCGTAAAAAGCCGTGTTTCCGCTTCCGGTACCGGCGGTTGGGCTGATATGTCCTCTTCAATATATACACCTCCTCCCCTCACAAAGGGAAAAAAAGAAAGGCAGATCTTTGCCAATTACTAATCAAAATTATACTGGAGCAAATATACCACTGTCAAGTTGCTGGGCCAAGAAAGAAAGGGGTGCACAAATTTATCCACAGGTAGGGAAATAAAAAGGATTTCCTTCACTTATCCACAAGGAAAATACGAAAAACATCCCCATCCCCATTGTTGATAAGCCTGTAATATTCTGTTAAGATAAATATGGATTGGAAAAAGCACCTTTTTTATTCACATTATACACATCTTGTGGATAAGTCTGTGTATAAGTTGCCTTTTATTCCTTCAAAACCCTTCCGCGGTGGGATTTTTTTCCCTTTTTTTACTTATCCACAGTTTTGTATCCTTTTTTCTCCTTCTTGCCCAACGTGGGCTATCCTTCACAGGACAATGGTTTTTGGCCATCATTTCTTTTTTATTATTATTGAAATCTTTTCGGGAGGACCGGCAATGACTGAATTGACAAACCTTTGGGGACAAGTTCTGGAAAAGCTGGAACAGGATTTGAGTAAACCAAGCTTTGAAACCTGGCTCAAACCAACCCAACCCGTTACCCTAGTAGAGAATACCCTGGTGATTGGCGTCCCCAACGAATTTGCCCGGGATTGGTTGGAAACAAGATACGCCCCCCTCCTCCAGGAAGCAGTCCACGACGTCCTTAAAATGCCCCTGAGAATAGATTTTGTCATCGTCGACAGCCAGGGAGAGCCCAAGGAGGGTACGGTCAATAGGGAAGCTGCCAAAGTCCCCTCTCCTACCCCAGCAAACCAAGAAAGCTTTACTGCCCCTGTTTTGAATCCAAAATACACCTTCGACACCTTTGTGGTCGGCAACAGCAACCGCTTTGCCCACGCCGCATCCCTGGCCGTAGCCGAGGCCCCGGCCAAGGCCTACAACCCCCTCTTTATCTACGGCGGCGTAGGCCTGGGCAAAACCCACTTAATGCATGCCATCGGCCATTATGTCCTTGCCAATCAGGCCAATTGTAAAGTGGTCTATGTGACCTCGGAAAAATTCACCAATGAACTGATCAATGCCATTCGCGATGACACAACCGTTGATTTTCGCAACCGCTACCGGGGCGTTGACGTCCTGCTAATAGACGATATCCAGTTTCTGGCCGGAAAAGAACGTACCCAGGAAGAATTTTTCCATACCTTCAACGCCCTCCACGAAGCCAGCAAGCAGATTGTCATTTCCAGCGACCGGCCGCCCAAAGAAATCCCGACTCTGGAAGAGCGGCTCCGCTCCCGCTTTGAATGGGGCCTGATTACCGATATGCAACCACCCGATCTGGAAACCAGGGTGGCCATCTTGCGCAAAAAGGCAGAACTGGACAATTTGAACATAGACGACGAGGTGTTGCTTTACATAGCGACAAAAATCGATACCAATATCCGGGAACTGGAAGGGGCCCTCATCCGGGTCATGGCCTATTCTTCCCTAAATAACACCACGGAAATTACGGTAGATTTGACCACCGAGGCCCTAAAGGATATTCTGCCCGATTCCAAACCAAAGATTATCACCATCAAAAATATAATAGAGGTCGTAGCCGAACACTTTCAGCTCACCACCCAGGATTTAATCGGCAAAAAACGGACCCGGGCCGTTGCCTACCCCCGGCAGATAGCCATGTATCTCTGCCGGGAGCTGACGGATTCCTCCCTGCCTAAAATCGGGGAAGAATTCGGCGGCCGGGATCACACAACGGTCATGCATGCCAATGACAAGATTAAACGGGAGCTGGAAGAGGATCTGGAACTGCAGCGGGACGTTGAAGAAATAAAAAAGAAGCTCCAGTAATGGTTATCCACTTGTGGATAAACTGCTTCTATTCTATTATTAACATGTTGATAAGTTTTTCTTTCCCCCGGGTTGTGGATAAAACTGTAGAATTTATATGGTTTATCCACATTTTATTCCTGCACTAAAGCCTGTCCCTTTGTGCCCTGACCGGACTTTTCCCCAAATCCACAACCCCTATTACTACTACTATGTATAAACACTTATTTACATATAGGATCCAGTAATAAGAGTAGTGCTCCATTCTGTGGATAGGAGGTTTTTTTGGGATGCATATCCAAATCGACAGGAAGGATTTTTTAGAAGGAATTCAAATTGTCCAGCGGGCGGCGGCAGGCTCGACTACTCTCCCCATTTTGACGGGTATTTATCTGAGTGCCAGGGAGGGGCAGCTGGAAATGCGGGCTACCGATAACGATATCGGTATAGAGTATTCCCTCCCGGTACAGATTAGGGAAGAAGGGGAAGTTGTACTCCCGGCCAAGTATCTGGCCGAGATAGTCCGCCGCTTTAAACCGGGGGAAATAAACCTCCAGGTGGCGGAAGACACCTGTACTGCCATCCTGGAGTCGGGTCGCTCCAGTTTTCAATTGCTGGGCTTTCCCCCTGCCAATTATCCAGAAAAGCCTTTCCTTGAAGGTGAAGGCTCCTGGCAGGTAGAACAGTCCCTATTGAAGGAAATGATCCGGCAGACTGCCTTTGCCGCCTCCCAGGACAACATGCGACCCATTTTAACGGGGGTTCTTATGTTTTTTACCGGGGAGGATCTGGAAGTGGTTGCCACCGACAGCCACCGCCTGGCCTTTTACCGCACTGCCCTGCCCCTGGAGACGGGGGAGGAGGCAAAAATGCTCATACCCCGCCGGACCATGGAGGAACTGGCCCGCATTATCCAGGATGGGGAGGATGATCCGGTTACCATTCAGATGGCAGGGGGCCAGGTATCCTTTTCTACCCAGAGAGTCAGATTGATATCCCGCCTCATTGAAGGTAAATTTATCGACTACCGCCAGGTACTACCAGCGGGCTACAAGACCAGGGTTCGCCTGGATACTACAGAATTTCTGGCCGCAGTGGAGAGGGCGGCCATACTGACCCAGGATAGGGCCAATTCCCTTCGGGTTGAAGTGGAGGCCGACCTGATAAAACTCTTTGCCAATACCCCTGAGGTGGGGAAGGTGGAGGAAGAGATCCAGGCTGAGGTTAACGGAGAAAATACCAGCATTTCCTTTAACTCCCGCTACCTCATCGAGGCCCTGCGGACCATCGAGGAGCCGGAGATATACTTTGATATAACGGGTTCTGTAAGTCCCGGCATTATAAGGCCCGTCGGTGAAGGAAAGGACTACCTGCACCTGATCATGCCTGTTACTACCCGGGCTGTTCCATAGGGGGCAGATTTGAAGGGGGACGATGGCCGGTGACAGAAGGAGTCACGGAAATTAAAATAACAACCGACAGCATCGCCCTGGACCAGTTTCTCAAATGGGCCCAGGTGGTTCCCAGCGGCGGTATGGCCAAACAGCTGATCCAGGCGGGTGAAGTGTTGGTAAATGGAGAGTGTGAAACCAAAAGGAGCCGGCGGCTGACAATAGGGGACGAAGTTGAGGTGAGGGGGTTAGGCCGGTTTCGCCTTGGGAAATAGATCGAGGGAGGAAAAGGGCTTGTATCTGAGCCGCCTTAGCTTACAGAACTATCGCAACTATGCCAGGGAAGAGCTTATCCCCCACAGGAGAATTAATATTCTTTACGGGGAAAATGCCCAGGGAAAATCAAATCTGCTGGAAGCCATCTTTCTTTTGGCTACGGGAAAGTCGCCCCGCAATGCCCGGGATCAGGAAATGGCCCGCTGGGGGGAAAACTGGTATCGGATCGATGCCGATATCGAGCGCCGGGATTATTCATTCCGGGTGGAGATCAGCTACCGGGCTGGAACCGGCAAGGTTTTATCTATTAATGGACAGAAACAGGAACGTCTTTTGGATTTGCTTGGCCGGCTCAATGTGGTTTTCTTTTCTCCAGAAGAGTTGCAGCTGGTAAAGGGAGGGCCTTCCCAGCGGCGCCGGTTCCTCAATTTGCAGTTATCCCAGACCAATCCCAGGTATTATTATTACCTCCAGCAGTACCGCCGGATTCTCCAGCAGCGGAATATCCTCTTGAAGGATATTCGGTCCGGCCGGACCTACCGGCGGGATGAACTGCCCGTCTGGGACCGGCAGCTGGTAAAGGTGGGGGCGGGTATAGTCTGGAAACGCCAGGAGTTAGTAACAAAATTGGCCCCCCTGGCCCAGGAATACCACAAACAAATAAGTGGGGGCCGGGAAATACTAACGGTAGAATATAAACCTTCCTTTCCCGGGGGAGGGGAAGGGAAGGTGAAGGAGATTGAAGAAAGTTTCAATAAGGCCCTGCTGGCTGCCAGGGAGGAAGAGTTCCAGCGGCGAATGACCGTTATCGGCCCCCATCGCGATGATCTTTTTATTTTTCTCAATGGCAGGGATGGCAGGGTTTATGGTTCCCAGGGCCAGCAGAAGACAGCTGCCCTGAGTTTAAAACTGGCCGAAGCCGAATATATGGAAGAAGAGATGGGGGAGCATCCCATCCTTCTCCTTGATGATATAATGTCGGAACTGGACGGGGAACGGAGACAGTTTGTGCTGAAAACGGTGCAAGAGAGGGGTCAGGTTTTTATAACGGGGACAGAGGGAATGGAAATGTCCCCCGGTGCTGAAGGAAATAGCTACCGGGTTGACCAGGGAGTCATCATAAAGCTGTAAAGGGGGTACATTTATGTTCCTGCATTTGGGCGGTTCCACAATTGTTCCGGCCGAGGAAATTATTATGATAATTGATTTAAAATCTGCCCGGCAGTCGAAGATTACCATGGAACTTATTGCCCTGCTGGAAGCCGAGGGCATGATTGAGGAAGCCAGTCCCGGGATGCATAAATCCCTGACCATTACCGATGCAAAGGCCTATTTATCCCCCATTTCCTCGGTAACCCTTAAGAACCGCCTCCGTTATTGGCTGGGGTCTGAGAAGGAAGGCTAAACCCCCGGCCACCTCCCCAGGGACAGGAAAGACAATTGGCCGGTTCCCCTTCTGTCGGGGTTGACTTTGGGAAAATAAAACTGGCAACTACCGACATATAAGACCCTGCGCAGGTTTACCCTGCGATTTTTTGTCGTAACGGAAAAAATGGTATTAAGTTACAGTCTATGATATAATTTCTTTGGTAATGGGTATGTTGGTTGAATGGAGGTAGCAGAAGTTATGGTTGAGAGAAACGATAACCATTTTAATAATAGTTATGATGCCAGCCAGATACAGGTTTTAGAAGGTCTGGAAGCTGTGCGCCATACGCCGGGAATGTACATCGGGAGTACGGGCAGCAGCGGGCTTCATCATCTTGTCTATGAAGTGGTGGACAACAGCATCGATGAAGCCCTGGCCGGCTACTGTGATCGGATAGATGTTGTCCTGAGGCCCGGTGGGGTGGTAATGGTCAGCGACAATGGGCGGGGAATTCCCGTAGATGAACACCCCAAGGTGGGCCGTCCGGCCGTAGAAGTGGTGCTGACTACCCTCCACGCGGGGGGAAAGTTTGGCGGTGATGGCTACAAGGTTTCCGGGGGTCTCCATGGTGTTGGTGTATCGGTAGTCAACGCCCTCTCTCAATGGTTGGAAGTTGAGGTGCACCGGGAAGGGAAGGTTTTCAAACAGCGTTTTGAGCGGGGAAAGGTTGTCACCCCCCTGAAGGTTGTAGATACCACCGATGTCACCGGGACCAGGATAACCTTTAAGCCGGATCCAGAAATATTTGAGGAAACGACCTTTAATCTGGAAATTCTCTGCCAGCGCCTCCGGGAGTTGGCCTATCTGAACAAAGGCCTGCTAATTAGCATTAAAGATGAGGAAAAGGGAAAAGAAAAACAATTTAAGTTTAAAGGGGGCATAAAGGAATTTGTCCAAGATCTGAACAAAAACAAGAATACCCTCTTTGCAAAGCCCATTTATTTTGAGGCGGAACAGCAGGACAGCAAGGTTGAAGTTGCCATCCTCTACAATGACGGCTATGCGGAGAATATCCTCTCCTATGCCAACAATATCAACACCCATGAAGGGGGTACCCATGAGGCCGGATTTAAATCTGCCCTCACCCGGGTAATAAATGACTATGCCCGCAAGTCAGGCCAGCTTAAGGAAAACCAACCGAACCTGACGGGGGAAGATATCAGGGAGGGTATTGTGGCCGTCCTCAGTGTCCAGCTGCTCAACCCCCAGTTTGAAGGCCAGACCAAAATGAAACTGGGAAATACAGAAATGCGCGGGATTGTCGATTCTGTTGTGTCGGAAAGACTTTCCGCCTTCCTGGAGGAAACACCTTCGATCGCCAAGAGAATCGTTGATAAGGCCATAAAGGCAGCCCACGCCCGGGAGGCAGCCCGCAAGGCTCGGGAATTAACCCGGAGGAAGAGCGCCCTGGAGGTTACAGCCCTGCCGGGGAAACTGGCCGACTGTTCCGTCAAGGACCCTGCCCTCAGCGAGATTTACCTGGTGGAGGGTGACTCGGCCGGCGGTTCTGCCAAGCAGGGGAGGGATCGCCGTTTCCAGGCCATTTTGCCCCTGCGGGGTAAAATACTAAATGTGGAAAAGGCCCGCCTGGACAAGATATTGAACAATGAGGAAATCCGGACTATTATTACCGCCATGGGAACGGGCATCGATGAGGATTTTGACATAACCAAGGCCCGCTATCACAAGCTAATCATTATGACCGATGCCGACGTGGACGGGGCCCATATCCGGACCCTGCTCCTGACTTTCTTTTACCGCTACATGCGTCCCCTCATTGAAGCCGGTTATGTCTATATAGCCCAACCACCCCTTTATATGGTAAAAAAGGGGAACAACCAGACATATCTCTACAGCGATGAGGAACTGGAAAAACACCTGGAGGAAAATGGCAGGAATGGTGTCTCCATCCAGCGCTATAAGGGTCTGGGGGAAATGAACCCAACCCAGCTATGGGAGACAACCATGAACCCGGAGACGAGGACCCTGCTGCAGGTGTCCCTGGAAGATGCCATGGCAGCCGACCAGATCTTTACCATTTTAATGGGGGACCGGGTTGAACCGCGGCGGGAATTTATCCAGACCCATGCCCGGGAAGTGAGGAATCTGGACATATAAATTTGGTTGTTATTTGTCGGTTTTGAAAATTTCCCAGTTGACAATTAAGACAGATGTAGGGGCGACCTGTGGTCGCCCGTATGGAACTTTAATATAGAATTTCCGGGAGGAAAAGATGCTGGAATTCAGGAACTACCGGCCGGGGGACGAGGAGGGCATAGTAGACCTCCTGTCCCTGGTTTTTAAAGAGAAAAGGGGACTCGACTGGTGGCGGTGGTATTACTGGGATAATCCTGCCGGTAGAGGGCTGATTAAGCTGGCTCTGGACCGAGGCCGGATTGTGGGGCACAGGGCCCTGGTGCCCTACCAGATTTGGAACGGCAGTGATTATACCATTGCCTGTCAGGCTACAGACGCGGCCACCCATCCCGACTACCAGGGAAGGGGGATTTTCCGGCGCTTGACCAGGGAAATACTGGAAGAGGCCAGGGAAAGGGGCTGGGCCTTTGTCTTTAGTTTCCCCAATGAAAAGTCCCTGCCCATCAACCAGGGCCTGGGCTGGATACCGGTGCAGAAACTCCGGAAGTGGGTTAAACCCCTCCTTGGCCTTCCCTTTACTGGGAAGAAAAAATGTCCTCTAAAAGAAAGGTACCATCTGGCAGCAGATTTTGACAGGCTCTGGGAGTTATATGGTCCCGGACCTTATTCCGGCATCAAAAAGGATGCTTCATATCTTAGGTGGCGCTTCCAGAATACCCCCCAGGGACGGGACTATATCACCCTGGTTCTGGAAAAGAGGGGAGGGGTCCAGGCCTACAGTATTGTCAAGATAGTGGAAAATAGGGGCCATCTTATGGAGTTTATGCCGGGGAAGGAAGATCCCCTCATACTGCTGCGGGGAGTGGAAGATTATCTGGCCCAGAGGGGTGCCCGCTTCATCACCATGTGGACTTTGCCGGAGCTTCCCGTACCACCCTGGCGCCTGGGCTATCTACCCAACCCCAGGCAGGCCGGTGTTTTGGCCTTCCGTCCCCTGAAGGACAATCTCCCCCCTTCCTGGCGGGTAACTCCCGGCGATGCCGATTATTCCTGAGAAATCATTTATATTTTTATAGTTCCATTAAAGAAGCTCAACGAAATAATGTTATCGGGTTACTTCCGGCAACGACAAGCAGGTAATTATGGGGGGTGGCGGGCTTTTGCAAAATAGAATAAAAAAAATGGCAGCAGGGGTCTCCCGCTTTTTGATGGCCCGGGATGGTTCAACACCCATCCTCATGTACCATTCGGTCCACCCCGAACATCCCCTGGCCGTAAGGCCGGAAGCCTTTCGGGAGCAAATTGCTTATCTGGTAGAAAATTATAAAGTGGTACCCCTCCGGGAATACCTGGAGGCCAAAAGAAATAATTCCCTAACCCCGGGTATGGCAGCGGTAACCTTCGATGACGGCTACCGGGACAATTACCGCTTTGCCTATCCCATACTGGAGGAATTCTCCTGCCCGGCCACTATTTTTCTTGTCACAGCTTTTATAGAATGCGATAATTATCTTAGCTTTGGCAAAAAGGTCAGCCTCTACCCAGATTTGGAGCCCTTAAGCTGGTCGGAAATAAAGGAAATGCACCCCCTGGTAGAGGTTGGCGCCCACACCCATTCCCATATTCAGATTTCCGGCGTTAAAGGGCAGGTGTTAGAAAGGGAGTTAACTGCCAATATTAGAATTATCGAGGAGAATTTGGGCTATAAACCGAAGATTTTGGCCTATCCCTGGGGCCAACCCTTTGATTTTACCCGCTCCGGCTGCACCCTGGTGCAAGAATATTTTCAAGGGGCCGTGACAACGGTGCACAACTCCGACAACCGCAGTCCCGGGATTAGCCCCTACCACCTGCGGCGGGTTGGCATCGGACCGGCAGATGATATAGAGCTTTTTGCCGCCAAGGCGGCCGGCGACTTTGATCTCATCGGCCTTATCAAAGGGATCCAGGCCCGGTGGGGGAAGAGGGGAGATCGGAATACCAGTTATCACTTGTGATGAACTTACCAAGCCAGATTAAATACAGGAAAGTGAGTTGAAAAAGATACAGATAGTGTCAGTCCAGAAAGGAAGGGAATAAAGTGGTCGAGTATACCCATGGGAAGATCATTCCCGTTAATATTGAAGAAGAAATGAAAAAATCCTATCTAGATTATGCCATGAGCGTGATCGTGGGGAGGGCCCTGCCCGATGTGCGGGACGGGTTGAAGCCGGTCCACCGGCGGATCCTCTATGCCATGCACGAATTGGGCATTTCTCCCGACAAGCCCCACAAAAAATCGGCCCGGGTTGTCGGGGAAGTTTTGGGTAAGTATCACCCCCACGGTGATGCGGCAGTATACGACACTATTGTCAGGTTGGCCCAGGATTTTGCCATCCGCTACCCCCTCATCGACGGCCATGGAAACTTTGGCTCTGTAGATGGGGACAGTGCTGCAGCCATGCGCTATACCGAGGTCCGATTGTCCAAAATTGCGACGGAACTTTTGGCCGACATAGACAAAGAAACCGTTGATTTTAGTCCCAACTTTGACGAGAGCCTGGAAGAACCCCAGGTGCTGCCGGCCCGCTTTCCCAACCTCTTGGTCAACGGTTCGGCCGGCATTGCCGTCGGCATGGCCACTAATATTCCCCCCCATAACCTGGGGGAGGTTATCGATGGCCTGGTCCTCCTAATCGACAATCCGGAAGCCACCATCAAGGAATTGATGATGGTCATCAAGGGCCCTGATTTCCCCACCGGCGGACTGATTTTGGGCCGGGATGGTATCAGATCTGCCTACGAAACGGGACGGGGCACGCTGAAGATACGGGCCAAAACCCAGATAGAAAGACTCAAAAACGGAAAATCCCAGATCATTGTAACGGAGATTCCTTACCAGGTTAACAAGGCCAGGATGATCGAGCGGATTGCCAACCTGGTACGGGAGAAAAAACTCGATGGCATCACCGACCTTCGTGATGAAAGTGACCGGAATGGGATTAGAATTGTAATTGAAATGCGGCGGGATGTGGATCCTAAGATAATCCTCAATCGCCTCTACAAGCATACCCAGATGCAGGATAGTTTCGGGATTATTATGCTAGCTCTAGTCGATGGGGCACCAATGGTTTTAAATCTGAAGGAGATGCTGACCCACTATCTGGAGCACCAGAAGGAGATTGTCATCCGCCGGACCAGGTATGAACTGAAAAAGGCGGAAGCCAGGGCTCACATTTTAGAAGGCCTCCGCATAGCCTTGGACCATCTGGACGCCGTCATTAGTCTTATCCGGGGCTCCCGTACCGTTGACGAGGCCAGGAGCGGATTAATGGAGCAGTTTGGCCTTACCCGGGAACAGGCCCAGGCCATCCTGGACATGCGGCTGCAGAAACTGACGGGCCTGGAAAGGGAGAAAATAGAGGAAGAATACCGGGAACTGATTGCCAGGATCGAGTACCTGCGTTCCATCCTGGCCAGTGAAGCCCTGGTCTATCAGATTGTGCGCAAGGAGCTCCTGGAGATTAAGGAAAAATATGCCGATCCCCGGCGGACCAAAATCACCAGTGCCCAGGGTGAAATGGAAATAGAAGATTTAATTCCCCAGGAGGACGTTGTCATCACCATTACCCACGCCGGCTATATCAAGCGGATGCCCGTTTCCTCCTACAGGAGCCAGAACCGGGGGGGACGGGGAATAGTTGGCCTGAATCCCCGGGAAGAGGATTTCGTGGAACACCTCTTTATCACCACCACCCACCACCATATCCTCTTCTTCACCAACCGGGGACGAGTCTACCGCCTGCGGGTCTACGAGGTGCCCGAGGGCAGCAGACAGGCACGGGGCCTGGCCGTGGTAAACCTCATCGACCTGACGCCAGGGGAAAAAATTACGGCAGTGATACCTGTTCAGGATTTCGACAAGGATGGTTACCTCATTATGGCCACCCAGCAGGGAATTGTGAAGAAGACAGACCTGTCCGAGTTTGAAAATATTCGCCGGAATGGCTTGATTGCCATCACCCTCAATGAGGGGGATGACCTGATCGATGTCAGATTTACCAGGGGTGGTCAGGAGGTTATCCTGGGCACCAGGTTGGGGAAGGCCATCCGGTTTTCCGAGGACGATGTCCGCAGCATGGGGCGCACTGCCCGGGGAGTAAAGGGCATAGATTTGGATAAGGATGACGTCGTGATTGGCATGGAACGGGTACAGCCCGATTCCGATCTTTTGGTAGTTACCAATAAAGGCTTTGGAAAGCGAACCTCCATTGACGAATACCCGGTGCAGAGGCGGGCCGGAAAGGGAGTAAAGAATATCCACCTGACAGCTCGCACAGGGGAAGTAGTGGGAATTAAGATTGTAAAGCCGGGTAACGAATTGATGCTGGTCTCGGCCCAGGGTGTTATGATCCGCCTGAAGGTAGACGATATCTCCCAACAGAGCCGGTACGCCCAGGGTGTCACCCTGATGCGGACCGATGAAGGGGATGATGTCGTGGCCGTGGCCCGGATTATGGAGCAGGGAAATGGGGAGGAAGAAAACAAATAAAAGCCAGGGAGGGGCTGCCAGTAAGGGCTGGCGGCCCTTAATCCGGTCATCTCCATTGGTGTCATGTTGAATATCTCCTCTCTCATAGGTGACATTTTATCAGAATAAATTCAACATGA
>LFSN01000062.1:315-629 GCA_001513125.1 Clostridia bacterium DTU030 | reverse complement strand
GTGCGGGATACCTCCTTGCGGGTCCCCCACGGGGAAGGGGGCATTGTCGTCGATGTCAAGGTCTTTTCCCGGGAAAACGGGGATGAGCTCTCCCCGGGGGTTAACCAGCTGGTCCGGGTCTATATCGCCCAGAAGCGGAAAATATCTGAAGGGGATAAAATGGCCGGCCGCCACGGCAACAAGGGGGTCATTGCCCGGATCCTGCCCGAGGAAGACATGCCCTTCCTGCCCGACGGCACCCCGGTGGAGATAGTCCTCAATCCCCTGGGGGTTCCTTCCCGGATGAATATCGGCCAGGTGCTGGAGACCCACCT
>LFSN01000062.1:0-184 GCA_001513125.1 Clostridia bacterium DTU030 | reverse complement strand
CCGGTTTACCGGAAGATGGGAAGACTGTCCTCTACGACGGCCGGACGGGTATGCCCTTTGACAACCCGGTGACGGTGGGCTATATTTACATGCTCAAGCTGGTCCACCTGGTCGACGACAAGATCCACGCCCGTTCTACCGGTCCCTATTCCCTGGTTACCCAGCAGCCCCTGGGCGGCAAGGC
>LFSN01000139.1 GCA_001513125.1 Clostridia bacterium DTU030 | reverse complement strand
TTAAAGGTCCCCGGCAGGCCCGAGGAGTCCCTCAAGGAACACAAGGCCATCCTGGCCGCCCTGCAGGCCCGTGACCCGGAGAAGGCCCAGGAGGCTATGACTCAACACGTGGCCAGTGTCAATTACAACCTCCCTCCCGAAGAAGATCTAAAGGAGTAAAATACACCCCTTCCCCGAATTAAATTACACATTTTTTCGACTTATTCCCCGGGGAACAGCCTACTAGAGCACACCGCAATAACCTCTATTTTCCCTAAATGACCTGGACGAGGGTTTTCTCCAGTTGAAACAAGGCATATCTCACCATAGCAGGTGACCTGTAAGAAAAATTTTAAGGTGAGGAGCCTTTTCCCTCCTTGACAACTTGTCAAACTTATATTAAGTTGTTGGTAAAGGGGATATTAAGCCCCCTCCACTCCCAGCAGAATATATATCT
Organism: Clostridia bacterium DTU030; assembly: GCA_001513125.1. Classification (GTDB taxonomy): domain Bacteria; phylum Bacillota; class DTU030; order DTU030; family DTU030; genus DTU030. The sequence goes on along the minus strand of LFSN01000139.1, from coordinate 9,512 downwards.
TCCACCGGGGCCTGGCGGCCCCGGCCTTTTTTTACTTGCCACCTGTTTATTCCCCGCTGCCGCTACCCTCCCAGGGTTATNNGACTGGACGGGCAGGAAACCGCTTAACCGCCTGCGCCCTCCCCAGCGGATGATGAGATCTACTCGGGACACAGGGGCAGAATGAATCAACTCGGTGATGCTGGCCTTTGCCCCGTGGTTGCCGTTCAGGATATTCCCCAGATCCCACTGCCAGCCGTAGTTGACCAGAAAGTTCACCTTTATTCCCCCCCTGCCAAAGCTGCAACGCTTTTCTGTGTAGGGGAGGAGCTCCCGGGGGAACATGGGGGAGGAAGTATTGCCGATAACCAGCAGTTCGGCATTTTCCTTTGCCAGCATTTTTACCGCCTCAATGCAGGCCCTGGTAAAGGCCTTCCTCTGCTCCACCGGCCTTTTGGTATTGTCCTGGGTAAAACCGTAGTATGTTATCTCCCTGATCCCCAGCTCAGCACACAGGCGGTAGAGCTGGAGCCCCGGCGCCAGCCCCCTCGCATAGCCCTCCTCCTTGGCCAGGCCCCGCTCCTGGGCCCACCGCCTGTTGCCGTCGGGAATGACCCCAATATGGTCCGGTATCCGCATCCTTTTCACCCTCCACCAGGGAATTCTGCTACCAATAGCATGTCCTTTGGGGTCCCAAATCATACCAGGGGAACCAAAATTTAAGGATACCGGCCAGATGAGCTATCCCTTTTTTCCCCGTCCCTGTAGTAGATTATGGATTTATCGCGAAAGCGGGCCAGGATCCGGTAAAAGGAAGGGCCGAAGACCAGGGCGAAGACCACATTGCCCACGGCGTGCATGGCATCAAAGGGCAAACTGAGCATATAGGTGGCCAGAAAGGTCTTCCAGGTCAGGGGATAGATAAAGCCCGCCCAGTGCCAGAGGTTCATGATCCAGCCATAGAGAAAACCCCACAGCCCGGCCGCTGCCGCAAAGGCGGCCGGCGGGAAACCTGCCTGGTATCTCCCCCACAGGCCTGCCGCAGCACCGCCCAGGCCCCAGGCCAGCATCTGCCACGGGGTCCAGGGTCCCTGGCCCAGAAAAAAGTTGGAGACCAGAGCCGCCGCCGCCCCCACGGCAAAGCCCGGTTCCAGGCCGAAGACATAGCCGCTGATCAGCACCAGGAAGGTGGTGGGCTGGACATTGACCAGAGCGGCAAAGGGAAGGCGGAAGGCGGCGGCCAGGGCTGCGAGGACAGAAATCAGGGCCAGCTCCCGGGTTTCCACCCTGCTCCTGTCGAAGCGGCGCCAGAAGGCAACCAGGGCCAGGAGCAAGATTAGGGTGGCAAACCAGGCCCAGTTGACGGCATAATTGGCCGTACTGGACACCAGGCCAAGGGCCAGCAGCACCCCCAGGGCCAGGAAGATAAAAAAGCTCTGCAACATAAGCCGTCTCCTCAGGTGACCTGCAGGGGAAACTTATCTTTTCCCCAGCAGAGCCAGCAGTTTCTCCAGGCTGTAGGCGCACTGCCCCCGGCTGGCCCGCTGGACCGGGTCAAAGCCGGGATACAATAGGCCCTGTTTTTCTGCCACGGATACCGGCAGGGAATACCAGTGGGGGCCGGCGGCACCGGCAGTTTGCTCCTTTGGAGGCAGGGCCTTAATCAGCATGGCCATCACTTCCCCGCCTGTAATGGAGCTTTCGGGATCAAAGACGGTATCGGACCGGCCCCGGATAAAGCCGGCGGCAGCGGCAGCGGCTATGGCATCCCGGGCCCAGTGGCCGGGGGGGACATCGGTAAAGGATAGGGGTGCCTGCTCACCTCTGCCCTCCAGCTTCAGGGCCCGCGCCAGGAGGGTGGCAAATTCTGCCCTGGTCACCTCTTTCTCCGGCCGGATGGTCCCATCGGGATAGCCGCTAAAGATCCCGGCGGCCGCCAGTTTTTCCAGGGGCTGGTAGGCCCAGTGGGTGGGGGGAAGGTCGGAAAAGGCCCCCTGCCCACTGCTTACCTTACCCGCCAGGGGGAAATGCTTCCCCGCCAGGGCCATGACCCCGTAGGCGGTCATCTGGACCGGTGAAGATAAGACCCCCTTCTGCCACAGGAAGGAACCATCGCCGTTCTGCATTGTCAGGAGAAAATCTACCACACCCTTCCCTGCCACCTGCCACCGGGGACCCTGGGGATCTTCCCCGGCGGCCAGCAGGGCCTGCATGACCCAGGCGCTGGTGGCCAGATTGGAACGGGGTCCTTCCCAGCGAAAGCCGCCGTCCTTTTCCTGGCAGCTGTCCAGGTAGGCCAGGGCCCGGGCAACGGCCGGCGAAGAAACCGCCTCTCCCTGGGCCAGCAGGGCCTGGATGGCCACCGCCGTATCGTCGGGATCACTGGGCCCCCCTGCATACCAACAGAAGCCGCCGTCATCGTTCTGCTGTTCCTTCAGCCACTGCAAAGCCTTTTCCCGCTGGGGCGGCGCCTGGCCCACCGCCGCCAGGGCCAGCAGGGACCATATATGGTAATTTATGAGCCCCTCTTCCCCTGCCCCCGCCAAGCCCAGGCGGCCGTCAGCCTGCTGGCGACCGGCCAGTACCCGGGCCAGCTCCTTCGCCTTTGCGCCCTCCCCTTCCCCGGCTGCCGCCAGGGCCAGGAGGGAGCGGGCATAATCGGCGGTGCTGGCCGGCTTGTCCTTGCTTTTTAGATAAGCCACCGGCGATGTTCCCCCGGGGGCCCAATATACACCGGCCGGGTCCTCACCGGCTGCAGCCAGGGCCATGACCACCCAGGCCGTCACCTGGCTGCTGCTGGGTCCGCCGGGGCTGGCGGGAAAGCCGCCATCGGCATTCTGAGCCTGGTGCAGGTATTCCAGAGCCCTGCCCAGAGCCCTATCCACCGCCGGCCCCGGAGCATAGCCCGGGGCAGCGGCGGCAGTGCCCGCTCCTGCCAGGAGCAGGACCAGGAGAAGTGCTGCCAGGATTCTCTGTCTCTTCATAATATCTCTTCCCTCCTCAGTTTGCTGTCCCGACCTTGCCGCAACCGGCGCAGAATCTGCCTGCCTTCCTCCAGGGTCACCACCCGGTAGGGGGTATCCTGGAAGAGGCGGCTGACCTGGGGAGAATAGAAAACACCACCGGTCAAAACCTCATGTTTTTCCCCCCTGGCCACCACCCTTCCGGCGGAAAGGAGAACTATCTCCTCCCCGTATTCGGCGGCAAATTCCACGTCGTGGGTCACCACCACAATAGCCTGCCCCTGTTCCCGGAGCCGCCGGAGAAGCTCCCCCAGGTCCCTTTTGGCCTGGTAATCCAGTCCCCGGGTGGGTTCGTCCAGGAGCAGAACCCGGGGCGAGGCGGCCATGACTACGGCCAGGGCTACCCGCTGCCGCTCCCCCTGGCTCAGATCCCGGGGGTTTTTCCCCGCCACCCCGGCCAGACCCAGTTGAGCCAGCATCTCCCCGGCATCAAAGGGGACCGGCAGGCCCAGTTTTTTTCTGGTATAGTTCAGTTCCTCTTCCACCGTGGGCAAAAAGAAGTGATCGTCGGGGTTCTGGCTGAGATAGCCGATCTCCCCGGCCAATTCTTCCACCGGCGTCCTGGCAATGTCCCGTCCCAGGACCCTGACCAGGCCCCGGCCGGGCTTCAGGAGGCCCCGGAGCACCTTGAGGAGGGTCGTCTTCCCCGCCGCATTCTCCCCCATAATGATGGTGAAATCACCGGCCTTGACGGTAAGATCGATCCCCCGCAGGGCTTCCTGGCCGTTGGGATAGGTAAACCAGAGATCCTTGACCTTCACCAAGGGGGTGCCCCCTGCCAGGGCGGATTTTTTCGCCAGGGGTCCTTCCCCCGGGGGGAGCTTGTCCCCCGCCCGGGACAGCTCCCGGTTAAGGAGCCTCAGCCCTTCCTTTACCGTCAGGGGTACTTCCCGCCATCCTTCCCCGGCAAAGAGCCGGGCCAGGGGTGGAACAAAGGGGGAAGCCGTCCGGACAGCCCACCGGGCCGCCTCCCCGGGCCGTGCCGCATCGCACACGATCCGTCCCCTGTCCATGATCACCACCCGGTCGGCCAGGTGAAAACACCGCTCCAAACGCTGTTCCACCAGGATCACCGTTATGCCGTTTTCCTCATTCAACCTCCTGATGGCGGCCAGGATCTCTTCCCCCGCCATGGGGTCCAGCTGGGAGGTGGGCTCATCCAGGAGGAGCACCCGGGGCTGCATGGCCAGCACTGAGCCCAGGATGGCTTTCTGCTTCAGCCCCCCCGAGAGCTGGGCCACAGGGCGGGAGAGATATGGCCCCAGGTTCAGGGCTGCTGCCGTCTCCACAATCCGCCGCCTGGTGAGGGCGGGGTCCAGGCCCAGGTTCTCCAGGCCGAAGGCCAGTTCCCCCTCCAGGGTGTTCATCACCAGCTGGCTTTCCGGATCTTGAAAAACAATGCCCACCTGCTGGACCAGCCGGCGGCGGGGGATGTTCCGTATATCCTCCCCCTGCAGATAAACCCGGCCCGCCACGGTCCCCCCGTAGAAGGCGGGAATGAGGCCGGCCACTGCCCGCAGGAGGCTGGTTTTACCGCTGCCCGAGCCCCCCACCACCAGGACAAACTGCCCCGCCGACACCGACAGGTTTATATCTTCCAATGCCGGCCGGGAAGTTTGGGGATAAAAGTAGGTCAGATCCTTGATTTCAACCAGGTCCAGTGGAGCCACCCCCAGTTCAAAACCGCCGGCTGCACCAGGGCCAGCGTTAGGATCAGGGCAGGAAGCAGGGAGCCGGGTTGGAGCCCTGCCAGCCGCGGATAATAGGTGTACCGGGCCCAGCCCGCCGCCACCGCCGCCAAACCCAGGAGAAAGGCTGCGGCCAGGGCAGCCAGAATGAGGTAATCCCGGGGCCGCCAGAGCTCCCTGGTATATACCCGGCGGGGGCCGCTGCCGTATCCCCGCGCCTGCATGGACTCGGCCACCTGGAGAGAGCGCTCCAGGGCGGCCAGGAGGAGGATATTTAAAACCGGGACCATGCTCCCCACCTTCTCTCTCAGGCTTGCCCCCGTCACTTTCACTCCCCGGCAGCGCTGGACGGCCATGATGCGGTTAAATTCCTGCACCAGGAGGGGCAGGAAGCGGGTGGCCATGGTTATGACCAGGACAAAACGGCCGCCCAGGGGACTCAGCAACCGCATCACCCCCTCCTGGTTCACCAGGTGATTGTAATAGCAGAAGGCGCTGGTGAGGACCAGGAGGCGCAGGCCCATGCCGACCCCGTACAGGAGGGCCTCCAGGGTAACCCGGGGTCTCCCGAGAATGGGAAAGGCAGGCCCCACAAACAAAACCGTCTCCCCCCATCCTCCCAGGACCGCATTAAAACCGACGATGATGATCAGCATGGTCAGGCTGAAATAAAGGTAGGGGCGCCATACCTGCCAGCCCCCCGCCGCCAGCAGCACTACTCCCACAGCCAGGAACAAAGCCAGCTGGTAGAGGGGGTGGGAAAAGAGGAGGGCCAGGACAGCCAGGGATGCTACATAGAGGAGCCCCGTCAGGGGGTGGAGCCGGGTGAACAGGTTTTCCCTTTCCCGCTGAACAATGGCTTGCATCCTGGCCCTCCTTTACATGAGGGGCAAGGCAATTACCTCGTCCCCGACCAGCGCCGCCCCAAAGAGCCCCCTTATGGTTTCCGGCTCCTGGAGCAGGGCCTGCACCGCCCTTTCCAGACCTGTCCTATCGTTCCCCACCACCAGCCAGAGGGGGTTGGGATCGCCGCTCCCGGCTCCCGTGGCCCCAATGACCCCGGCACTTTCCTCCACCCTCCTTGCCACCTGGCCCCGGTAGTCCACCAGCTCTAAACCGTACGGGGTAAAGTGAAAGGAGAGACCGGCCCGCTGGTGGTTCCGGTTCAATTCGACCAGCCAGCCCACTTCCTGCAGCTCTTCCCACCGGCCCAGGACAATGGTGGGACAGGAGCGCTCGACCAGCAAGGCCTCCTCCGGTTCTCCAAGGGTCACCTGCCCGGCTCCGGCGGCCAGGAGGCTCTCCTGTAATTTCCGGGCCAGGTCCTCATATCCCGCCGGACACAAGATCATGACCCCTTCTCCCCTTCCCAGAAAGCCATTGACAAAGGGTTCGGGGAAGCAGCCCACTACGGCAGGAAAGACAAGGCCGGCACTCCAGTGATGGTAATCCCACCAGACCACATCCCCGGGGCCGAGGATATAATCGGCGGCTCCCACGGGAGAAAAGACCCCGTTGACATAGTAGAACCAATCCTGCCGCCCGCCTCCCCAGCCTCCGCCGGTTGCCTCCAGGCCGTCGATGCCCTGGACAAAACCGCCGCCGTAACTCCTGGTCACAGCAGCTTCCCCTGCCAAAAGATCCATTACCGAAAGCTTTTCCGGCAGGGATACTTCCCTTTCCAGCAGGACCTGGCGGCCGTAACCCCTGGTAACCAGCAGCCGGACGGGAGGGAGTTCCGGTTCCTTCTGGGCCGGCTTTTCTTCGGCAGGTTCTTCCCGGGAAGCGGTAATTGTTTCTTCTGCCGCCATTTTTTCCCCAATCTCCGGTTCCTCCGGCGGTACCGCAAGCCCTTCATCCACACCTTTTTCCCCAAGGGACCCTTCCCCGGAGGGAGCTGCGGCGGGGGCGGGGTTGCCCCCACCCTCGCCGGCAGGCCCGCTGCAGCCCGCAGTCAGGACCAGGACAAGAAGCAGTACCAGAAGCCCCAGTTTTCTTTCCCGCATTCTACCCACTCCATTCCCTCGCCCCTAGATTATTTTCCCCAGGACCTGAAGCATGTTCTTCAGCACGACGGCCGCCTGGGCCCGGGTGGCCGTCCCCTGGGGTGCAAAGATCCTTCCCGGCATACCGCTCATGATCCCTTCCTCAACCAGCCGGGCAACGGCGCCCCGTGCCCAGGGGGCAATGTCAACCTGGTCCTCAAATCGCCGCAGGTTGGCCTCCACCGGGTAGGTATTGGTAGCCCGCCCCGAAGAGATTTCCAGGGCCCTGGCCACCATGACTGCCATTTCCTGCCGGGTCACAGGTGCGGACGGATCGAATTCCCCCCTGCCCCGGCCGGCAACCAGCCCGGCCCGGTAGGCGGTTTCCACGGGAGTGTAGTACCAGGTTCCCGCTTCCACATCCCGGAAGGTCCCTTCCTCCGGAGTGACCGGCTCCAGCTCCAGGGCTTTCACCAGCATGGTCACCAGCTGGGCCCTGGTTACCGGCAGGTCCGGAGCGAATTCCTGCGCCGACATCCCGGCAATGATCCGGCGGGCCGCCATCAGCTCCACCGCTTCCCGGGCCCAGTGCCCTTCCAGATCGGCGAAGGACGGCTTGTACCGGAGAAGGGCAAAGAGGCTGAACCGGTCCAGGCAGGCTTCAATATACCACCGGTCTTCCTCTTCTTCATAGACAGGAATACCGGGTATGGCTTCCCCTTCACCTGTCTCAGTAGACAGACGGTAGAGGCCGATGAAGTTGATGTCTTCCCGGACAGCAATACCCTCAGTCGCCAGGGGGAAACGGACGGTTATTTCCGTGGCAAAACCCGACAGGGGTTCTCCCCCGAGGGTAACTTCCAGCCGATAAAGGGCGTCCCCCACCAGGAAGAGATTGTTCTCCCCGAGTTTGGCCATCAGTTCCTGCAGCTTTTCCTCCTCCCCTGCCGCCAGACGCCGGTAACCGAAACGTATGGCAGGGACTTCCTCCTTCTTCAGGGCCCCCTGGACCGCCTCGGTGGCCAGGGCCGCCGCGGGGATAATGAGCACCGGATCGGCCGGATCCGGCCCCTTGATAACCAGGGTGATCTGCTTTGCCACCAGGTCCTGCACCCTGGCGGCACTAAAGACTGCCTCCAGCCCTTCCTCGGCCCCGGTGAGGGTTATAACTATCTCCTCCCCCTCCTCGACCGCGGCCAGGGCTTCGGCCAGTTCCTTATCCAGACCGTCTTGGTCCTCTGGTTTCTCCTCCGGTGGGAGTTCCGGCGGCACATCGAACCAGGATGGTATTTCATTGGGGTCGGTGCTGTACCACCAGAGGACCTGATCTCCTGCTTCCAGTTTCATAGCCGAGGCAATAACGGCCCCTACAACCCCGTTGACCTGGTACATCCAACCATTCATGCCGGCATTGGTCTCTCCCGCAACTACATAGACAAACCCGCCGTCATCACTATAGCTGAGCCCGGTGGCATGGAGGGCCCCCAGGGCCGTCCTCCCCCAGGGATTGTCATCGTCAATGGTCACAGTCTGGGGGCCAAAGAGGACCGTACCATCCTTGCCCACCACCTTGACTTGAACCCGGAATTCCCCAGTTGGGTCCTTGCCTCCTGGAGTCTGGCCGCCGCCACTTCCCCCTCCACCAGTGGGAGGACCGTCTCCTTCAATATCTCCCAGGCCTGCTTCCTGAAGCATGATGTAGGCCTGGAGGGCATAGGCGGCGGTCAGCAATTCGTCGTAGCCGCCGAAATTCTTTTTCTCCTCGTCATAGGCCCGGGTCAGCAGGTAGGTGACGGAATTGGTCTTACCACCGCTTTGGGTCCACTCAGGCCCGGTTGGGTCTTTGTCCAATTCCAAAAGGGTTATAACGAGAGCAGCAGTGTCTGTCACCGGATCGTCCCAAGGATTATATACACCGCCGTCTTCCTGGCAGAAACCATTCAGGTAATCGAGACCTTTCTGGATGGCAGTTTTGATGTCATTATTTTCGCCCTCCGGATCCAGGCGGTGAAGAACCCGAATGGCCTCGGTGGTAGCAAGGAAATCGGGCCAATAAGTACCATTAAAGGTCTCTCCCCAGGACCCATCCGGAGACTGTTTCCCAAGAATGTAATCTACTATATCTTCGCTAGCCAATTCAGCCAGCTTGCCCGCCTCGGCCAGGGCCAGGTAACCCCAGAAATCGCTGTAGACGCTGTTTTCAAAGGAGTTTTCCCCGTGCTTTTCAACCAGAAATTCGGCAAGCCTCCCCGCTTCCGCCTCATCTCCCAGGTCCAACCCCACCAGGGCCAGGAGGTACTGGGCTAAAGTCTTTGTCCCTTCGTTGGCATCCAATTCAGCAGCCTGACCTATTACCTCCCTTTCCAAGCTCAAAACAGTCCACTTCCCTCCCAGCCAGGAGGTGTCGACTGTTTCCCCCGCCTGGGCGAGGACATAAACGGTATATGGATAGGGTTTTTCGGAATCATATTTGTTCCGGATAAAAGCAACAGCCTTTTGGGCCAGATCCCGGGCCAGTTCCTTCGGGTCTTCTTCCCCTTCCATGATTGTTCCGGTGTCACCATCGTCACCGTCGGCACCTTCCCCGAGGGCTAACGCCGGTTCTTCTCCCGCTTCTTCCTCGTACTGTATTCCCTCCCTTGAAACTACACTGCCGTCCTCTTCCCAATCATTTTCCCCTTCATACAACCTGTCCAGTGGCTGTAATCCTTCTTCCTGGTCAGGCTTTTCATCAACTCCAGAACCTTCATCCAAGTTCTCTGTTATTGGGTCCTCACTGCCGTTGTCCGCATCCAGCTCAGCATCCTGGAGCAAGATGTAGGCCTGGAGGGCATAGG
>LFSN01000056.1:59209-72120 GCA_001513125.1 Clostridia bacterium DTU030 | reverse complement strand
CTTTTGCAATATTATTTTCAAACGATTAAACTTCTGTGAACGAAACTCTGGTCGGTCTACGTCGGTAGTTTTTTGTCGATTGACAGCCCGATAATGTTTGGAGAAAATAGAAGTAATAATGGCTATATTGTATTAGGGACAAGCTGTGACAAATTGGGGAGGGATAATTTATGAAGGATTATACAGTAGCTATAGTTGGAGCTACCGGGGCCGTTGGCCAAGAAATCGCCTCTATTCTGGCAGAGCGTAATTTTCCCGTATCTACCCTGGTCCCCCTTGCTTCCAAGCGTTCTGCAGGGAAGAAGATAGTCTTTCGGGGTAAAGAATATACAGTGCAGGAAACTCTACCTTCTTCCTTTGCCGGGGTTGATCTTGCCTTTTTCTGTGCCGGCACCAAGGTGAGCCGGGAGCTGGCGCCGGAAGCCGCTAAAGCAGGCTGTGTCGTTATCGATAACAGCAATGCCTTTCGTATGGATCCAGAGGTACCCCTGGTTGTACCGGAAGTGAACCCTGAAGATATGGAAGGTCACAAGGGAATAATTGCCAATCCCAATTGTTCCACCATCCAGATGGTAGTGGTATTAAAACCTCTCCATGACTTCAAGCCCATAAAACGCGTCGTGGTTTCTACCTACCAGGCAGTTTCCGGTACTGGACTGGAGGCAATGGAAGAGCTGACCCAGCAGTGCAAAGATATCCTGGCCGGTAATCAAACCAGGGCCGAAGTATACCCCTACCAGATAGCCTTTAACATTCTACCCCATATAGATGTATTTGATGAAACTGGCTATACCCTGGAAGAGTGGAAAATGGTGCGGGAAACAAAAAAAATAATGGGTGATGAATCCATTGCCGTTACTGCCACTACGGTGCGGGTCCCTGTGTACCGGAGCCACAGTGAAGCGATAAATATTGAAACAGAGGGGAAAATCACCCCTGCCCAGGCAAGGGAGATCCTTGCCCAGGCTCCCGGGGTAGAGGTTGTAGACGCTCCGGAGGAGCTGCAGTATCCCCTGCCGCTGCTGGCGGCTGGCAAGGATGAGGTCTTTGTCGGGCGCATCCGGGAGGACTTTACCATCAGTAATGGATTGAACCTGTGGGTCGTCGCCGATAACCTCCGCAAGGGTGCCGCCTTGAATGCGGTTCAGATCGCCGAGACTTTAGTCGAAAAGGGATTGGTATAGTTTTTGCCTGCCTTTAAAAGACCCTATTTTGGAAGCATCTCTTTTTTCTAATCCCTTTTCTAGTCCACGGTCAGGGCACGGGCATTTCCGTGCCCTTACCACTACTATTTTGTCAGGGCTTGGGCATACTAGGAAGGGGTCCGAACCTTCCCTTCTTGTCAGTTGAGGCAGGCTTACTGTATAATGATACAGGATATAGCGGGCCGGAGTAGGATTATACCGCGAGGCGATTCCCCCGGAGCGGATAGGGGTTTTTTTACTTTTTTATAACTCCCAGTTAATAAGGCCCTGTATTTTGGCGTGCCTGGGAATAGTACCCTTTAGATGCGGCGGAGCAGGAGGGGTGCTGTGGATGGATAGGGCTGGGAGTTTTGCAATTCTACATTTACATTGAGGAGGTGGAGAAGTGGCTTCTGGAAAAAAAAGAAAAAAGCTTTCTGTTATTCCCCTGGGCGGCTTTGGCGAACTGGGTAAAAACATGCTGGCCCTTGAGTTTGCAGGGGAAATCCTGGTTATCGATGCCGGGCTGATGCTGCCGGAGGAAGAAATGCTGGGGATCGATTGCGTAATTCCCGATATTTCCTTTCTCCTGGAGAAAAAGGATAAGGTCCTGGGCATTGTCCTCACCCATGGACATGAGGATCACATCGGTGCCCTGCCCTACATATTGAGGGATTTGGCGGTACCTGTCTATGGAACTCCCCTGACCATAGGGTTAGTACGGAGCAAGCTCTTGGAGGCAGGATACAGCAAAAAAGAAATGGATTTGAAGGAGGTAAAGGCCGGCGAAAGTATCAGGATCGGAGCCTATACAGTGGAATTTATCCGGGTCAGCCACAGCATTCCCGACGCAGTAGCCCTGGGTCTTCATACCGATGTGGGAACAATTGTCTACACCGGGGACTTTAAATTTGATCAGACACCGGTAGATGGCGAGAGGACCGATTTTCACCGCCTGGCCAAATTGGGTGAACAAGGGGTGCTGCTCCTTCTATCTGAAAGTACCAATGCAGAAAGGCCGGGTTATACCGGTTCGGAGCGGGAGATCGGCACCATATTCCGACGGCTCTTTTCCCAGGCCAAGGGAAGGCTGCTGGTGGCTATTTCCGCCTTTAACCTCTACCAGGTGCAGCAGGTTCTGGAGCAGGCCCAGGAGAAGGGGCGGAAAATTGTCCTGGTGGGCAAGGAATTGATCAATGCCGTCAATACTGCGACCCGCCTGGGTTATTTTAAGATCCCCTCCGGGCTCCTTGTAGAGTGGGAGAAGATGCTGGACCTGCCTGAAGAAAAACAGGTAATACTGGCCAGCGGCAGCAGGGGAGACCCCTTTTCTATTTTGGCACCAGCAGCCCTGGGCGGGGAACGTAATTTCGATATCCTGCCCGGTGATACGGTGGTAATTGCTTCCGGTTCGGGGAATTTAAGCGGCAGGGAGGCAACGCGGATCATCGACAGGCTGTTTTTGGAAGGAGCCCAGGTAATTTACCAGGGGACGGCAGGGATCGGTGCTTCGGGACATGCTGCCCAGGAAGAATTAAAAATGATGCTTAATCTGGTACGCCCCCGCTTCTTTGTGCCCATGCACGGGGAATACCGGCAGCTGATCCATCATTCTGCCCTGGCCAGGGAAGTGGGCATCCCCGCCAGCCGCAACTTCATCCTGGAAAATGGTACCGTTCTCGAGCTGGAAGCCAACAAAGCCAGGATAGCAGGCAAGGTGACGGCCGGCAAAGTTCTCGTCGACGGCTTAGGAGTGGGCGATGTGGGGAAGGTAGTCCTGCGGGACCGGCAGCAGCTCTCCCAGGATGGCATTCTAATTGCAGTTATTACCATGGCTAAGGACAGAGGCGAGGTGGTTGCCGGCCCGGATCTTATCTCCCGGGGGTTTGTCTATGTCAGGGAGTCAGAGAGTTTGATGGAAGAGGCCCGGGAACAGGTACGGCAGGTGCTGGAAAAGTGTGAGGAGAACCGGGTCACCGAATGGTCGGCGATCAAAAACAGGGTCAGGGAGTCCCTGGGTAGATTCCTCTTTGAAAAGACCCGGCGCCGGCCCATGATCCTTCCCATTATTATGGAAATATGATCTTAGCATCCACCCTCTCCATGGTCATCATATTTTCTACAGCTTGTTACGGCAAATCATTACTGCGGTAATTACCCGCGCAAAAAGCAGGATCTTTCCTGCTTTTTCCTTAATTATGCCCTAAGAACTCCTCCAACCCCTTGTCAAGGGACCCTTTGTATAATTGTTTCCCCTTCAACCTATAATACATGGGGAAGAAAAAGAGAGGAGTGGTAATTGCCGTGAGCCTGCTTTATAGGGATGTAAACCAAAACCCAAGCCAGGGGCAGCCGACAGGGGTGGCCCAACCGGGGGCCAGGTTAGCGGGGCAGCCCCAGCCTGCCCAACAGCCTTCTCCTGCACCCCAGGGGGAGAGCAATGCCAGTTTAGCCAACCTGCAGCAAATGGGCCAGATGGAGCTGCCGGAACCGAAATCCAATATCCACGTCTTAAACATTGTGGGGCAGGTTGAAGGCCACATGGTCCTTCCCCCTCAGAACAAGACAAGCAAATATGAGCACCTGATCCCCCAGCTGGTTGCTGTGGAACAAAACCCCAGCATTGAGGGGCTCCTAATAATATTAAATACTGTTGGTGGAGATGTGGAAGCCGGCCTGGCCATAGCGGAAACCATTGCCGGCCTATCGAAGCCTACCGTATCCCTTGTCCTGGGCGGCGGCCACAGCATTGGTGTTCCCATAGCCGTTTCTGCCGATTATTCCTTTATTAGTGAGACGGCAACCATGACCATCCATCCCCTCCGCCTTACCGGTCAGGTGTTGTCGGTACCCCAAACCTATGAATATCTGGATAAAATGCAGGATCGGGTCATCCGTTTTGTTGCCAGACACTCCCGCATTTCAGAGGAAAAGTTTCGGGAATTAATGTTTACCACCGGTGAACTGGCCCGGGATATTGGTACGGTGCTGGTAGGCAGGGATGCAGTGAGATATAGACTAATTGATGAGGTTGGTGGCGTGGGTGAGGCCCTGGCCTGGCTCGATAGCGCCATTGCCCACCTTAAAGAACATGGCAGGAAGCGGAGGAGGGAACCCTTACAGTGATTCTCTATACCACCATGCCCTTGGAAAATGTTTATCAAGGCCTGGAAGACATGCGCCCATCCTATCTGGAGGTAGAAATGGCAGGAACGATGGTGGTGGTGGAGCCCATAGGTCTGAACCAAGGAAGGATAGTGCGCATATTGAGTACCGATCCCCAGGATTATCTGCATCCCGGCCTGCAGCCGGGAAGAATCATCAATTTTGTACCCGGGGGGGGTTAGGCTGCCTGGCCCTCCTGCCTTTTTTCCCGCTGGTTTAAGGTTTTACTTTATGATATAATTTCCCTGATAAATTGCATAGATTTGTTAAGGGGGAGTAGGGATGATAACGACCACCCTGTTTGGCCTTGTGGGAGGGCTGGGGCTCTTTCTTTTTGGCATTGATATAATGGCCGAGGGCCTGCAGAAATCAGTCGGGAATAAAATGCGAAGGGTATTGGAAATATTGACCGGGATTCCCATTATGGGTGCAATTATGGGTGCCCTCGTGACAGCCGTTATACAAAGCAGCAGTGCCACGACAGTAATGGTGGTGGGCTTTGTTAATGCCGGCTTAATGACCCTGAAGCAGGCAGTGAGTGTAATCCTGGGAGCAAACATAGGGACAACGGTAACGGCCCAGTTGGTTGCCTTTCAGCTCACCGATTACGCTCTACCGGCTATTGGTATCGGCGTTATCCTTTTTCTTTTCAGCAAGCATCGTCTGACAAAGTATATTGGACAGGCCTTACTGGGGTTTGGGATCCTCTTTTTGGGCATGGATACCATGTCTTCGGCAATGAAACCCTTGCGAGAATTTCCCCCTTTTATTGATCTTATGCTTTCCTTTGGCAAGTACCCAATCCTGGGTATTATTGCCGGCGCCCTTTTTACAGCGATAATCCAGAGCAGCAGTGCTACGACCAGCCTTGTGATTGTTCTGTCCGGGCAAAACCTTGTGGATATGCAGGGAGCAATTTCCCTGGTCCTGGGGAGCAATATCGGTACAACCGTCACCGCCCTTCTGGCCAGTATCGGTACATCACTTACTGCGCGGCGAAGTGCCGTTGCCCACCTGCTTTTTAATGTCGGTGGTGTCTTGGTCTTTCTGCCCTTTATAGGTTATTTTGAGGGAATTGTACAGCATACGGCGGCCAGTTTGCCCAGGCAAGTTGCCAATGCCCATACCATCTTTAATGTAACCAACACCCTACTTATATTGCCCTTTATTAATCAGTTTGTTAGCTTTATTAGCCGAATTGTACCGGGCGAGGAGCTGGTTATAGAACGGGGCCTGAAATTTATAGACCAGGAGGCAATTTTAAGGACCCCACCTTCCATAGCCATTACCCATGCCACCAAGGAAATCATCCGGATGGCTAAGATTGCTGCCGATAGTTTTCAGGATGCCTATAAGGCTTTTATGGAAAATGACCCGCACTATATAGATCAGGTCCTGCAAAAGGAAGAGGTAATCGACGAGCTGGAAAAGGAAATAACCCTTTACCTGGCCCGGCTATCCCAGCGGTCTATGACAGAGTCGGAATCAAGGCGGGTGACGGCGCTGCTACATGCTGTAAATGATATAGAACGGATTGGCGATCACACCCAAAACATATCCCAGCTTACCAGGTCCAAGATAGAAGAGCGCCTGCCCTTCTCCGCTGTTGCCATAGAAGAGCTAAGGACCATGTTTGAACTGGTGGCCGACATATTTAACAAGGCCTACACAGCGGTGGAAAACTCAGATCAGGACCTGGCCCGGGAAGTATTAAAAAATGAGGATAAAATTGACTTGATGGAGCGTACTTACCGCAACAATCACATTCAGAGGCTCAATGAGGGCGTGTGCTACCCAACTTCTGGTATTATCTATCTTGACATTATCAGCAACCTGGAGCGGATCGGGGACCATTCCAATAATATCGCTCATCTGGTGATGGGAGATTGGAGGTAAGCTGTTGCCAAAGCCACTTGTTGCCATTATCCTGGGGATAATCCAGGGAATAACTGAATTTTTGCCGGTGAGTAGTTCCGGCCACCTGGTTTTAGCCCAAAGGCTTTTGGGGGTATCCTTTCCTGGAGTTACCTTTGAAGTGGTGGTGCATTTCGGCAGTCTCTTGGCTATTGCCTTAGTATTTTGGCCTGATATTGTTATGGTACTAAGGACTTTTATTTTCGGTATCCTGGCTTTACTTAAAGGGCAAAGACCCTCTTTTCATGGAGAACAGCAGGCGGCCTGGCGATTCGCCTGGTTAATTATCTTCGGCTCCATTCCCACTTTTTTTATGGGAGTTTTTTTCGGCCCCATTTTTGAAGAGCTTTTTCAGTCCGTTACCATCGTCGGCATAATGTTATTGGTCACCGGCACCCTGCTGTGGCTGATCGAAGGAAAGAGGGGAATCGGTGGCAAGGATATTGCAAAGATGAGGCCGCAGGATGCCCTTTTTATTGGCTTTGCCCAGGGTTGTGCCATTATGCCGGGCCTTTCCCGCTCGGGAACCACCATAGCCGGGGCCCTCTTCCGGGGGCTCAACCGGGATACTGCTATGCGGTATTCCTTTTTGCTGGCCTTACCGACTATAGCCGGGGCTACTCTACTCAAATTGGGCGACATAATTGCTGCTACTTCCAGCACTGGCTTGACTTTGCTGGATTATGGCCTTGGTCTGGTGGCGGCAGCGATAACCGGTGTCCTGGCCCTCAAACTCTTATATAGCATTTTGCGGCAGGGAAGGCTGTATATCTTCGGCTATTACTGTTGGTTTGCCGGCCTATTAACCCTGGCCTTGCAGTACTTTTACTGGTAGGAAAAGCCAAAGGCTTTTGCTTGCAGTTTTGTTTTAGACAGTCTCAAAGCCTTGTCTTATAATATATGTGGGAAGACGAAGGCTGCAGGAAAAATATTCCTGATGCAGAATAGTACAGCTGAGGTGAAGGGTGTGGCCAGGAAAAAGAAAAAAGACCGCCAGGGGTTAAAATATGAGATTGCCGGGCTATCTTCCTTTGCCCTGGCTGTTTTGGTTACCATCAGTTTGGCCGATCTGGGTGCAGGAGCCCTGGGTCGATTTTTTGCCCGCATTTTCCGGCTGGGCCTGGGTTGGGGTGCTTATTTTATCCCCCTCTGTCTAATTCTCCTTGGGATACTCCTCATGCAAAGGGAAAGGAAAATCTCTTCCAGCCGGTTTACCGGCACTCTGCTCCTTGTGCTGGTACTCTTGACCCTGTTTCATCTGCAATACCCGAAAACCGAGGTCTGGAGCTATGCCTGGGCAGGGGAAGGAGGGGGCCTCATCGGCGCCCTTTTTGCCCTGATCTTTCTCACCCTGTTTGGACTCCTAGGCAGTTACATCGTTTTGGTGACCCTGGGCTTGATCGCCTCCCTGCTGATTACCAATCTCTCCCTGGTCAACTTGAGCCGGGGAATTATTAACAGGGTAAAGGAGGGCGGCCGGGTAATTCACCGCTGTTGTGCCAATCCCCTGGCCCAGGGGGAAGAGATTAAACAGGAGGGGGCAGAAGAAGAAAGGTTCGTCCCCGTTTTGGTGGGTAGAGAGGAGAAACCGGAACCGATAAGGGAGTTGGAAAAGATCCCGGAGGAAGAGGTAAAGGAGGAAGGGACCAAAGCAGCACCACCTCCCGTGGAGCCTATCCGGTCAGTACTGAGTTATCAACTGCCCCCCGTACATATTTTGCGCCGTAACAAAGGCCAGAGGGATACCCGCTGGCAGAAGCACGTCACCGAAAACATAAAATTATTGGAAGATACCCTGGCCCAATTCAATGTCAAGGCAAGGGTTATTGAGGTGAGCAGAGGTCCGGCCATCACCCGCTATGAACTGCAACTGGCACCGGGAACCAAGGTGAGCCGGATCCTATCCCTGGCCGACGATATTTCCCTGCATTTGGCTGCCCCGGATGTCCGCATTGAGGCCCCTATTCCCGGCAAGGCGGCGGTGGGAATCGAGGTACCCAACAAGGAAATAACTCCGGTATACCTGCGGGAGGTTGTTGAAAGCCCGGTCTTTAAAGAAAGTACTTCTCCCCTGACCTTTGCCCTGGGCAAGGATATTGCCGGGGAAGTGGTTATTGCCGACCTGGGGAAAATGCCCCATCTTTTAATTGCCGGGGCAACGGGTTCCGGCAAGAGTGTTTGTCTCAACGCCCTCTTAGCCAGCCTTCTCTTTCGTGTGAAACCCGATGAGGTTAAATTTATCCTGATTGATCCCAAACGGGTAGAGCTTTCCGTCTATAATGACTTACCCCATCTCCTGGCCCCCGTCGTCGTGGATCCCCAGAGGGCGGCGGCAACCCTGTGCTGGCTTGTCCAGGAGATGGAAAACCGCTACAATCTCTTCGCCCAAAGGGGCGTGCGCAATATCGGACGTTATAACCGTTCTCTTGATCCTTCTGAAGAAAAGGAATTATTTCTGCCCTATATAGTTGTGATCATTGATGAGCTGGCCGACCTGATGTTTGTTGCTCCCAGTGAGGTGGAGGATGCCATCTGCCGCCTTGCCCAGATGGCCCGGGCAGCGGGTATCCACCTGGTCATTGCCACCCAGCGCCCCTCGGTAGACGTGATTACCGGCCTGATCAAGGCCAATATACCCTCGCGGATTTCCTTTGCTGTCTCTTCCCAAACCGACTCCCGCACCATCCTCGACATGGGGGGCGCGGAAAAACTCCTGGGGAAGGGGGATATGCTCTTTTTGCCGGTTGGCTCCATAAAACCCTATCGTCTACAGGGGGCCTTTATCACAGACAAGGAGGTCGAGAAGCTGGTCTATTTCTGGCGGCAGCAGGCCGAGCCCGAATACAGGGAAGAAGTGTTAGAGGCTGAACTGGCGACTCAGGAAAAGGGTAACCCCGGGGAAGAAGAGGACGAGCTTTTTCCCCAGGCCCTGGAGCTTGTTGTAGAACAGCAACAAGCTTCGGCCTCAATGCTCCAACGCCGGTTTCGCATTGGCTATACCAGGGCAGCCCGGATTATCGACCTTATGGAGGAAAGGGGCTATGTGGGACCTTCGGAAGGGAGCAAACCCAGGCAAGTTTTGATTTCCCGGGAACGCTTGCAGCGGTTGGCAGAAAGTGCAGAAGGGGAAGGTTGACCTCTGGAGAAAGGAAGGAAGAAGTGACGGCAAGAAAAGTCTTGGAGAGATATTCCATATTATTTTTACTGCTCCTGATCTCCCTGGTGGGTTGCGGCAGCTGGGAAGGGGCTGGAGGGGAAGATAAAACCCCTGTACCCCCCCAGATTGGTTTGGTCGTGCCGGTGTCAGAGGAAGGGGCTGCCGGGACCGTCCTGCAGGCTGCCTTGCAGGAAGGAATGGCAGGGTTGGGGGGCACAGTGGAAGTGATTACCACCGAGCCCAGTGCCTATATTACCAGCTTGCGGGAGCTGGCCGATGGAGGCAAGGATCCTGTTTGGATCCTTGGTGAAGATATGGTACCGGCACTGGCGGAGGTTGCTCCCCTCTATCCTGAGAGGAAGTTTGTTCTGGTAAATGGCAGCCTTTCGGCACCCAATGTAGTTTCCCTGACCTTCCGGGAGGAGGAACCTGCCTTTTTGGCGGGGATTATTGCCGGTGCTGAAAGTAATACCGGGCGGGTGGGCTATATCGCCGCTCCCGGGACGGAAAACTTGCAGTATGCCATTGCAGCAGGATTGTATGAGGTTGAGCCGGCGGTGCAAGTATTTGGGCAAACCCTTGCTGGACCGGAGCCTGGACAGGCTGCTGCCGTGGCCGAGGGACTGTTGGGCAGGGGTGCAGATGTTATCATCCTTGCATCCGGTGTAAATGTTGGGGAACTAGTGGAGCTGCTGGCGGAAAGGGAGCAGAGGGCTGCTTTGATTTCCTTGGACAGCTATTCCCACCCAGAAGGGGAGGAGATAATACTGGCCAGTTTAGGCTGGGATCTGGCCCTGGTTGTGGAAGAAACCCAGGCAAAACTGTTGGAAGGATTTGCCGCCGGGGTGTTTAACTTTGGTGTTGAGGATGGGCTGTTGGTGGTCAGAGAAGGGAGTCAGCTTTCCCCCCAGGCCAGGTATCTCCTGGGCTCCTACCGGCGCCAACTTGCGGCAGGTGCCATTTCTATTCCCAGCCGAGAAGAAGAACTGTTGGATTTTCAAAATAGCTCTGCTGCCGGAGTTAGGGCCCAGGGGGAGGCCGGGGAATGGTGATGGGGGATTTCCGTCAGGATAGTGGTGAACCGATGTACACCGATATAGATATAAAAACTGCGCTGGCATTAAAAAATAAGTGTTTTATAGATGTGCGCTCACCGGCGGAATATGCTGAAGGGACCATTCCCGGCGCCGTTAATGTTCCCCTCTTTGACGATAATGAACGTCGACTGATCGGGATAACTTATAGACAAAAGGGTGTAAAGCAGGCAAAACTGGACGGCCTAAAGGTTGTCGCTCCGAAACTCCCAGCCCTGGTAGCTGGGATCCTGGAAAGGTGTCAGGGGAAAAAGCCGGTGATTTTTTGCTGGCGGGGAGGAATGCGCAGCCGGGCTGTGGCCAGTGTATTGGAATTGGTAGGCAAAAAGGCCCTTCGCCTTGAAGGGGGCTATAAGGCCTATCGCCGATTCATTTTGGCTGAGCTGGCTGCCTATAAGCTTGTTACCGAGCCTGTGGTACTCGATGGTTTAACGGGGGTAGGAAAAACTTTAATTTTAAAAGAACTGTACAGTCGCGGTCATCCTGTCCTCGATTTAGAAAACTTAGCCGGTCACCGGGGTTCGGTTTTTGGAGGTCTCGGTTTTAAAGAGCCGAGGGGGCAAAAAAACTTCGACGCCCTTTTATGGGAGCGGCTGCAAGAGCTTAACGATTCTCCTTATTTACTGGTCGAAGGGGAAAGCAGACGCATTGGCAGGATATTTCTCCCAGACTTTCTCTATAATGCCATCCGAACCGGGAAAAGAATCAAGGTGGAAGCCAGCTTACCAGTCCGAGTAGGGCGGATAGTGGAGGAATACACCAGGATGGGTGAAGCCGAACTGGAAGAGGCGGAAGCCGCCCTAGACAGATTGGTAAAGCGCCTGGGCAAGAAGCTGGTGGCTGAGTTGAAGTTATTATTGCGGGGAGGAAACCTTACAGCCTTTGTTGAAATCCTTTTGAGGGAATACTATGATCCCTTGTACAGGAAATCACTGCTGCCGGAGCAGGCTTATGAACTAGTTGTCCAGGCCGATGATCTTAAAAGGGCGGCTTCCCAGATCGAGTATTATTTAAAGAAACACTACCAAATAAAAAGTAGCAGGCCAGAAACAGATAAGATGGATTAGGTATCACTAGGAATCAAGTGGGAATTGCAGCCATCTTGTCCTTACTGGGTCCAGGGCAATATTGGGTGGGGAGGTGATGTTGTGGCCGAAGATGGTCGGAAGGATGCAACCTTGTCCCGGGAGGAGATCGGGCAGTATTTAAAAAGGGTGCGGGAAGAGAAGGGTATCAGTCTCAAAACCGTCGCAGAGGAAACTAAGATCCGTGTCCGGTATTTACAAGCCCTGGAAGAAGGTGATTATGCAGCTCTACCGGGGAATGTTTATGCCAGGGGTTTTTTGCGCAGTTATGCCCGCTTTCTCGGGGTGGAGCTTCCCCGGCAACAAGCAACTGTCTCCCCCAAAGCCCATGGAGAAGAGCCGGAAGGGCGGACGGTAGTGATAAAAAAAAGGTTCCGGCGATACAGGCCCAAATCCGGCCTGCGGGTCATTTTCCTATTACTTTTGCTGGGGATTGTAGTTATATATTCCCTTTCTAATCTACTCCCCTGGCGGGAAGGAGGGGAGCCGGCACCGGAGGATATAGGGGGACTAAATGGCAGCACAGCTGGAGAAGAAGGGGATGTGGGTGAAGGAGAAGGAAAGATGGTTCCAGGGGAAGATGAGGAGAGGACAGGTAGGGTAAAGCTGGTACAGGATACCGATCGTCTGGGAGAATACCTGGTGACAGAAGGACCCATTTCCCTGCGGGTGAGGGTTGAGAATGCTCCTTGCTGGTTGCGCGTCATCGCCGATGGAGAGAGGGTGGAAGAGACCCTCCAACCGGGGGCTGAGAGGGAATTTACCGCCCAACAAGAACTCCGCATCCGGGCGGGGAATCCCGGCGGCCTTATCCTGAAGGTAAATGGGGAAGAACTGGGTCCAGCCGGAAAACCGGGAATTCCCAAGGACATAACCTTTTCCCTGGAATAAGCTGCCAGATCCGTTGTTTATGCTAAAGCTACTGCTGGGCAGCAGTCTTTTGACAGGCGGGAACAGGTATACTATACTTGTAACTATAAATGGAGGTATGGGACTTAATGGTGTTGGAGTCGCAGCAGATTAAGGTTACTCTGCTTTCCCTGGGATGCAACAAGAATCTCGTTGACAGTGAGGTCATGCTGGGCCTGCTGGAACGGGAGGGCTATTTATTTGTGGCAGATCCGGACGAAGCCGATGTTTTAATTGTCAATACCTGTGGCTTTATTGAAGAAGCTAAGAAAGAAGCGGTGGAGACTATAGTGGAAATGGGGACATACAAGGAACAGGGGCGATGCCGGTCCTTAATAGTGACGGGCTGCCTTGTTCAGCGGTATGCCGATGAACTTGCCCAGGAACTGCCCGAGATTGACGC
>LFSN01000056.1:0-59186 GCA_001513125.1 Clostridia bacterium DTU030 | reverse complement strand
CGGCAGTGCCGCTTTACAGGACCGCCCCGGGCCAGATTTCCCGGCCAGTGGCCCCGGCTCCTTTCCCAGGCAGGACCCTCTGCCTACCTCAAAATAGCGGAAGGTTGCAACAATCACTGCAGTTATTGCATTATTCCCCAATTGCGGGGCCCCTTGCAGAGCCGCAGCCAGGAGGATATTGTTGAGGAGGCCCAAGCCCTGGCCCAACTGGGGATTAAAGAAGTGATCCTGATCGCCCAGGATACAACCCGTTACGGGGAAGACATCTATGGTGAGCCGGCTTTACCAGAACTGTTGCGGCGTCTGGCGAGGATTGAGGGTATCAGCTGGATTCGGCTCCTTTACTGTTACCCCAGCCGGCTTTCACCCCAGTTAATCAAGGTATTCAAAGAGGAACCGAAGGTTCTTCACTATGTCGACATTCCCCTGCAGCATGTAAGCAATAGGATTCTAGCCCGGATGAATCGGAAGCAGACCAAGGAGGAAATCCTAGCATTAATAGAAAGGTTGCGGACGGAGATACCCGATATTGCCATTCGCACAAGCTTCATTGTCGGTTTTCCGGGAGAAACAGAGGCAGAATTTGCCGAATTGCTGGATTTTATCGCGGAAGTACGCTTTGATCGGGCCGGTTTTTTTATCTATTCCCAGGAAGAGGGGACACCGGCGGCAGCCTATCGGGATCAGCTTCCGGAAAAGGAAAAGAAGCTTCGGTATGATGCTGCAATGGAACTCCAACGCTCTATATCGGCTGAGAAGAACCGGCAGTGGCTGGGGAAGGAACTGGATGTTTTACTGGAAGGCAAGGGGCCCGATGAGGGTCTTATGGTCGGTCGTTCCTATCGGGATGCACCGGAAATAGATGGATTGATTTATGTTGCCGCCCCCGAGGAAGCCTGGGGGAATATTGTAAAGGTACAGATTACTGGAGCCGATGACTATGATCTCAGGGGAGAGGTTAGGGGTGAATTTGGCCAATAAACTGACATTACTGCGCATTGTTCTGGTCCCCGTATTTATGTTGTTTGTTTTGCTGAAGATCCCCCATGGCGATTTCATCGCTGCCGGGATCTTTGCTTTGGCCGCAGCCACCGACAGTCTCGACGGCTATATTGCCAGGAAAAGAAACGAGGTTACCAACTTCGGCAAGTTTATTGATCCCCTGGCCGATAAACTATTGGTTACTGCTGCCCTACTGAGCCTGGTGGAGATGGGGCGTCTTGGGTCGTGGGTGGCTATGATCATCATTGGGCGGGAATTTGCAGTAACCGGGCTCAGGGTAATCGCTGCCTCTGAAGGTATTGTAATTGCAGCCAGCAAGCTGGGCAAATGGAAGACTGTTTTTCAGATTATAGCCATCCTTGCCATACTCGTACAAGATTATCCCTTTAGTCTCCTTCATATTCCCATTGGCAATATTGCCCTTGTGCTGGCAGTCTTTTTTACGATCTTTTCTGGCATTGATTATTTTATTAAGGCACGGAATTTGATTGTCCTCCGCAATTAGACAAGGGCCGGGCAGTATGGAACTAATTTATGTAGTAGGCCGTCCCAAGCCAAAATAATAAACTCAGTACTTTTGTGCCACTGAAGATCAGGTTTAAGGGGGATTTTATGGGTAAGTTACTGTTAGACAAGCTGAAGGAATCTACCTCATCAATAGTGCCAATTATAATATTAGTAATGCTGATAAATTTTAGCGTAGCACCGATGCCCCTCTGGAATGGCACTCTTCTTTTTTTGGTAAGTGCTTCCCTTATGATTTTCGGCATAGCCCTGTTTAATCTGGGTGTAGACATATCTTTAATTCCTGTTGGCGAACATTTGGGTTCTTCCATTGTCAAGAGCAGAAATCTTTTCCTGATCGTTGTAATGACCTTTATTTTGGGTGTCTTTGTTACCATAGCAGAGCCCGATCTAATTATAATGGCTGGGCAGGTAAGCGGCGTACCAGATCTCATCATTATCATCGTGGTAGCCGTTGGCGTAGGTCTGGCCCTGGCAACGGCTTTTCTGCGCATACTGTTTCAGGTGCCCCTGTCCTATATTCTGATTGGCTGTTATCTGAGCGCCTTCATTCTTTCCGGCTTCACGGGCCCTGAATTTCTTTCCATAGCCTGGGAGTCGGGCGCCGTTTCCACAGGCCCGATTTTGGTGCCCTTTATTATGGCTTTTGGCCTTGGACTGGCGTCGGTGCGGGGAGATAAAACCTCTGAGGAAGATGGCTTTGGCCTCGTTGCCCTTACCCTCATCGGACCTATTATTGCTGTCCTGATTTTGGGAATTTTTTTCAGTCCTTCGGGGGGCAGCGCCCTGGCAGTGCCTGACCTCAATTCCTTCTCCGATATCGTCTCCCTTTATCGGGCTAATATTGGGGGATACTTTGCCCAAGTAGCCGTAGCCTTGTTTCCTGTTTATTTTGCCTTTGCAATCTTTCAAGTTTGGAAGCTGCACTTATCAGCAAAGACAATCTTGAAAATCTTTGTCGGCACGATATACACTTACATAGGCCTGGTGTTGTTTTTGGCCAGTGCCAATATCGGTTTTATGCCGGCAGGATATCAATTGGGAAACATCCTCGTACAAAATATCAGCCCCTGGCTCTTGATTCTCATTGGCTTTGCCATAGGTTTCCTAGTTGTTTCTGCTGAACCAGCTGTCTTCGTTTTAAAGAGGCAGGTAGAAGATGTTACAGAAGGGGTAATTTCTGGTAAAACCATGGGCACAGCCTTATCCTTTGGGGTCGGCATCTCTGTAGCTTTAGCTATGCTCCGGGTTGTTACAGGATTATCTATTTTATATTTCATCGTTCCCGGTTATTTTCTTGCCCTCCTCCTGTCATTCTACATTCCGCCCCTTTTTACCTCAATCGCCTTCGATTCGGGGGCCGTTGCTTCAGGGCCTCTGGCGGCCACCTTTATGCTTTCCCTTGCCCTGGGAGCCAGTGAAAGCATCGGTGGCAACATTTTTACCGACGCCTTCGGCATTGTTGCCCTCGTTGCTATGATGCCGGTTATCACCATTTCACTCTTTGGTTTGGCCTATGCCATTAAGGCTAGAAGGCTGGAAAAGGAAGCTGTTATCCCTGCAGAGGACACCATTATCGATTTGGACTATACTGCTGGTCAGGTTGATGCAGAATAGGAAGACATGGGCATGGTGATCCTTGCTTTTACAAAGGATGGTATCGCATTGAAGCTTGTAAACCCTGTGGGTTATAAAATGGGCAGTGACGGAGGGTTATCAATGGGAGAAAGTTCAGTGACCAAATATGAGGCACTAATAGCTATAATGGATTACGACTCGAGGGATGTTTTAATTAAGCTATTGCAAAAATGCAATACGCCGGTATTCCTATTTACCCATGGTTATGGTACGGCAGAATCGGTTATTTATGAAATCCTCGGTTATGGTGGCCCGAAGAAGGCTATTTCCCTCAGCCTGCAGACAGAAAAAATGTCCCAATATATTTTAAATCAACTTCAGCAGGAAATAGATTTTAGCAAACCGGGGACAGGAATAGCCTGTACCATAAGCTTAAGTAGCATCAGCAGCGCCCTTTCGATGACTATTATGCGGGCGATGGAAAATTTAGAGATGGGAAGTGATGAGGTGACAGCATCACCAAAGGAAGCCTATCATTTAATTGTAACTATAGTAAATAGCGGGTATTTCGAACAGGTCATGGAAGCAGCCAAGGCTGCCGGGGCAACTGGCGGTACCTTCCTCCATGCCCATGGTTTTGGCTCCAAGGAAGCCATCAAATATCTCGGCATAACCATACAACCAGAGAAGGATCTTGTCCTGATCCTTGCCCCGCAGGAGAAAAGACGCGCTATTATGGAAAGCATAACTCACAAGGTGGGACTAAATACAGAGGGAATGGGTATCTGCTTTTCCCTGCCCGTCAATCATGCCATTGGTTTGGAAGCAGTTCTAGAGAATATCGATGAACCTTGAAATAATGGTGGTTTGATTGTACTGGTGTAGGATTTAGTATTTTACAGGTCCGGTGTGGCAGGCTGCCCTTGTTCCCCTTAGAATCCAATTATGTTATTGCTGGACGGTCTACGGCCGTCTTTTATAGTTTACATTTCTTTGTGAAATTAATGTTTAGCCGCGCCTTCTGACGTATACCGCTACCAAAGATTACATCGGCCCAGGCCAGTTAATATATGGTATAATAGGGCATATAATTGCCGCAGGATAGGAAGATAGCGATGAAGATTAAAGGTTTTCACGTAGGGATTATAGCCGCGGCTGCCCTCTTGTCCTTAGTCCTGTTCTTTGTTGGGCAGTCCTTATACCAGCGCCATTTTGTCCTGAACCCCATACTCAAGGAGCTGGGAGCCATAAAGGGAGTAGAAGGGGTGCAGGTACTACCCGCCGGGGAGGGGAAAGCCTTTGCCTTCCAGCTGGCGGCTGGTGCGGATTTGGCCAGGGTCTATGGTGAAATCGAGGGTAAATTACGGGAAAGCTTCAGGAAGGGAACCCATGCTATAATTCTAAGGGACCGCCGAAACAAGGATTTGGACCTGCTTTATCATCGAGTTCACTTTGCCGTCTATGAAGCCATCGCCAGGGGCAATTTTGTCTCTCTGGCAGAAAAGGTCGCGGAAGAAGCCCGCTCCTCTGGAGTTGAGGACTACCGCCTTACCATTGACAGTAAACGGGTTTATCTGCAGTTTGCCCAGGATGGTTACTATCTCTATGAAGTTATACCCAGACAGGGGGAGGATAGGGGTTGATTAAAGAAATCGCTGTTGGAATTGTTATTGCCGCCGTGATTTTCCTAGCTCTCCAGGGTGTAAACCTGCTGCCCCTTCTCCTTCTCGGTGCTTTAGGTTATCTGCTATATAATCTCTCTGGCTTGAAGGTCCTCAATAAGGGCTTTCAAGGCCAGGCATCGCCTTCAACGGGGAGGATAACCTTCGCCGATATCGGTGGGCAGGAAAATGCGAAGAAAGAAATCAGAGAAGCTTTGGAATTTGTCAGGGATAGTTCTACCGCCCGCCAGCTTGGGATCAGGCCCCTGAAGGGAATACTACTGGTCGGACCGCCGGGAACCGGTAAGACCCTTCTGGCCAAGGCCGCCGCCGCCTACACTGGGGCCAGCTTTATAGCGGCAGCGGGTAGCGAATTTGTGGAAATGTATGCCGGTGTCGGTGCCCAACGCATCCGCGAACTCTTTCACCAGGCCCGGGAGCTGGCCAGGCAGAATAACCGGAAGAACGCAACCATTTTTATCGATGAGATCGATGTATTGGGGGGCAAGAGGGGTCAGCATACCGGCCATCTGGAATATGATCAAACCTTGAACCAGTTACTGGTGGAGATGGATGGTATAACGGCCAGTGATGAGTTCCGCATCTTGCTCATAGGGGCAACCAACCGGGTTGATTTGCTGGATGAGGCCTTACTGCGGCCGGGGCGCTTTGATCGCATAATTCATGTTGATCTACCCGACAAAGATGGTCGCTTGCAAATCCTTAGACTTCACACGGCCAATAAGCCCCTGGCAGCCGATGTAAATCTGGAAAGCATTGCCCGCCAGACCTTTGGTTTTTCCGGTGCCCATCTGGAAAGCCTGGCCAATGAAGCGGCTATCCTTGCCTTTCGGGAGCGGGAGAAAAAACTGAGGCAGGAGCATTTCCTCGAGGCCATCGATAAGGTCATGTTGGGAGAAAAGATGGACAGGCAGCCCAATGAAGACGAATTGAGGCGGATAGCCGTGCATGAAATTGGGCATGCCCTGGTGTCTGAACGGATTAGGCCCGGTTCTGTTTCGACGGTTACCATCATACCCCGCGGTGGTGCCCTGGGATATGTGCGGGAGGTGCCGGAGGCCGACTCCTATCTGCAGACCCGCCGACAGCTGGAAGAGAGAATCCAGCTCTTAGTAGCCGGTTCCATTGCGGAAGAAATTCTTTTCCAGAGCAGGAGTACCGGGGCCAGCAACGATTTTCTCGAGGCAGCCCAGCTGGCCAAAAAAATGGTATATGCCGGCATGTCAGAGCTGGGGATAGTCGATCCCGACAGTTTACCCCGGCAGCTGTTGCACAAGGCTGTAGCCCAAATTTTGCAAACTCAAGAGGAGCTCGTCAGAGGCGAATTGCAGGACAAGGTGGAAGTAATATGCTGCGTAAGTAAGGAACTACTGCAGGAAGAGAAGCTTTCGGGGGAGAGGCTGCGGCAGCTTATTGCGGGTGGGGACAAGCCCCAGCCCCTGGAAAGGGCGCAGCTGGCGTAAAAAGCAGCGACAACCAGGCCCAGGCCGGTTGTTGCTGCTTTTTCTGAGACTGGGGAAGCATGGCCCGGACTTTTTTTACAGGAGGCAGGGTCTCGACCCTACTTTGAAGAAAAGTAAATGGGAGATGGAAATGGTCTCTGTTTCCCGGTGATAAACTATTCAGAGAGGGCGATGGAAAATTATGAAAGGGGAAATAATATCTGTAGGGACAGAGCTTCTCTTAGGCCAGATCGTCAATACCAACGCCTCCTTTATCAGTCAGAGATTGGCCGAATTGGGCATCGATGTCTATTACACTACTACCGTGGGAGATAATGCAGCCCGTTTACGGGAGGTCTTTGCCCAGGGTTGGCAGCGTTCGGATCTGATTATCCTAACGGGTGGTTTAGGTCCTACCATGGACGATTTAACCAGGGAGACTGTCGCCGAGTATTTAGGGCTGGAATTGGTGCTGGACCATGGAGTTTTAAGCACTTTGCAGAACTATTTTGCCAGTCGGGGCCGGACGATGACTGATAACAACAAAAAGCAGGCTTACTTTCCTGCCGGGGCCCAAATATTACCCAATCCCAATGGGACCGCAGCCGGGGTGTTTTTGGTCCTGGAAGGCAAGGTTGTCGTCATGCTGCCCGGACCTCCCTTTGAAATGGTGCCCATGTTCGAAAGGGAAGTTGTGCCCCGTCTGGAAAAGCGTCTTAGTGGGCAGCGGGAGCTTATAAAATCTCGGGTGCTAAAACTCTATGGAGTTGGAGAAGCCCAGTTGGAAACCATGCTGCAGGAATTGCTGGAAAGGCAATCTAATCCGACCCTGGCGACCCTGGCCAAGGAAAATGAGCTCCATTTACGCCTTACTGCCAAGGCCAACTTGCCGCAAGAAGCGGAAAGCCTCCTTGCAGAGATGGAGGAAAAAATAAGAAGTCTTGTCGGTAGGTATGTCTTTGCTGTAGACAATGAAACTATGGAGGAAGCAGTGGGGATACTACTCAAGGAAAGGGCCAAATCCATTAGTGTCGCCGAATCCTGCACAGGGGGGTTAATTGGCCACCGCTTGACAGAGGTGCCCGGCAGTTCTGCCTATTTCCGTTATGGAGTAGTAGCATACAGCAATGAAGCCAAGGAAAAGCTGTTAAAGGTAGACGGAGAACTGCTGCACCGTTTTGGAGCCGTGAGCAGCCAGGTGGCCAGGGCCATGGCGGTTGGAGTGCGGGAACTGGGTAAAACCTCTCTGGGCCTGGCAGTAACGGGTATTGCCGGACCAGGGGGAGGCCGGCTCGGCAAACCCGTGGGCTTGGTCTATATGGCCCTCGCCACCCCGGATGGGGTCTATGTGGAAGGACATAATTTACGGGGGCCAAGACCTATTATAAAAAAGAGGGCCAGCCAGGCCGCCCTAAACCTGGTTCGCAGGTACTTACTGGGATATTTAAGCGGGGAAAAGGAGGATAATGGCTAGGGGAAAAAGGCTTCTTTTCTTTGTTGTGGCCATTGCCTTTGCCTTGGTTTCTATTGCCAGCTTTGGCCGGGCAGATTATGTTCTCGATGCCTTCCAAATTCGGGTCTCCATTGCCTTTTTCGAGTATGGGGTCAGTGAGTTGCAAATTCCCCCCCTCGGCTTTATCAGGGCCCGGACCCATCTTTCCCCCCTGCGTTTGCAGGTAGCGCTGCAGGGTGTAGACCTGGAAGGGCTGCGGGTTTTACTTCTCTCGGGACTGTCCCAGGAAGAGATCTACGCCCGCTTTCTCCAGCCGGGCCAAAAAATTATCCTTGATTTTTGTGTGCGTATCCTCCTGCTGGCAGCCCTGGGTGGCGGCCTGGGGGTACTGATATTGGGATATCGCAGCTGGTTCAGCATTTTTAAGGGAAGTGCCATTGGCTTGCTGGCCGTATTTTTTATCCTTTTCTTGACCTTTGTCACCTATACTCCGGCGGGCTTCACCGAGCTTGAATATCAGGGCATGCTGCAGGCGGCACCCTGGATGGTGTCCCTGTTCCAGGAGGCCTTTGGCAAAGTCGAAACCATGGCGGAACATATCCAGCTGATGTCCACCAATCTCTATAGCCTGCTGCAGAGGGTGGAGGATTTTGGGCAGGCGGAATTGGCCGGGATTGATCTCAGGGCCCTCCATGTTTCCGATATTCACAACAACCCGGTGGCCCTGGAGCTGGTGGAGAGGGTCGTTGCAACCTTTGCCGTAGATCTTGTCGTCGATACCGGCGACATTACCGATTTTGGCACGCCCCTGGAAGTGGAACTCTTGAGCAGGTTGGATGATTGGCCTGTTCCCTATGTGATGGCCCTGGGAAATCATGATTCTCCTGCTGTTGCCAACCACCTGGCCACTATCCCGGCCGTTACCCTCCTCAATGGGGAGGTGGTGGAGGTGGCCGGCCTCAAGATACTGGGTGCTCCTGATCCGGCTGCTCAAAGGGAAGTAATGGCCCCGGCTGAGCCCGGAGAAATGGAGGCTGCTGTGATCCAACTGGAGGAGGTGCTGGCCCGGGAAGGGAAACCAGATCTTTTGGCCGTCCATGAACCAGGGATGGCCATGCCCTTTGTGGGAAGAGTCCCGGTTATTCTCCATGGACACAGCCATACACCCCAGATCCGGGAAGTAGAGGACAGTGTAGTCATCGATGCCGGCACTTCCGGGGCGGCGGGAATAAGGGGTTTGCAGGGTACCAGTGAAATACCCTATACACTGGTGTTGCTCCATTTCAGCAGGGTAGGAGGAGGTTGGAGGCTGGTGGCCGCCGACACCATATCCCTCTATTACCGCCAGGCCGCCTTCGGCTTTCGGCGGACAGTATTTTCTCCTCTAGGGGAGGGTGATGAGATTGGAAAGGATAAGGGCTTTTCTGGCCCTTGAGCTTCCTGCTCCGATCCAAAGAAACTTGCGGCTTCTCCAGGATGAGTTTTCTTTTTTGGATCGGGAGATAAAATGGGTCAAAGAGGCCAATTTACATATCACTTTACATTTTTTCGGCTCTCTCTCGGAAAGGGAGGTAGGGCAAGCTTGCAGCTGCGCTGGCGCTGTTGCCCGGGATATGGAGCCCTTCCCAGTAGAAATCAAGGGTTTGGGGGTGTTTCCCCCCCGTGGGAAAACAAGGGTTTTCTGGGCAGGAATCGGAAGGGGAAGGGAAGAATTACAGGAATTGCACACCCGTTTGGGCAAAGAATTACAAAGGGCAGGTTTTGCCCTGGAAAGAAGAGCCTACACACCCCATGTTACCCTGGGCAGGTTTCGCAAACCTCCCACAGCCGCTGTCCCCTTGCAGTCAGAGATAAGGCAGCGGGGGGAGGTGAGCTACGGTAATTTCACTGCCGGGGATATTGCCCTCATTCAGAGCATACTAACACCGCAGGGGCCAATCTACAAGGTTATACAGCCTTTTGACCTGGGAAGGTGATAAGGAAACTGGGGGAGGAGGAAGAGAAGTGGAGAAACAAAAGGCACTGGAAATGGCATTGATGCAAATTGAAAAACAATTTGGTAAGGGTTCTATTATGCGGCTGGGGGAAGCCTCGGCGAAGCTGAATGTTGAAGTGATACCAACGGGAGCCTTGACCCTCGATCTGGCTTTAGGTGCAGGGGGGGTACCGAGGGGCAGGGTAGTGGAGATATACGGGCCCGAATCTTCGGGGAAGACTACCGTTGCCCTGCATATCATTGCGGAAGCCCAAAAAATGGGGGGCAATGCCGCCTTTATCGATGCCGAGCATGCCCTGGATCCGGTCTACGCCCACAACCTCGGTGTTGACGTGGAAAACCTTCTGATTTCCCAGCCGGACACAGGGGAACAGGCCCTGGAAATTGCCGAGGCCCTGGTCCGCAGTGGTGCCATTGATGTGGTGGTGGTGGACTCCGTTGCCGCCCTGGTCCCCAGGGCGGAGCTGGAAGGGGATATGGGGGATTCCCATGTGGGTTTACAGGCCCGCTTGATGTCCCAGGCTTTGCGGAAATTGGCCGGTGCTATCAGTAAATCTCAGACTACGGCCATTTTCATCAACCAGATCCGGGAAAAGGTAGGTATTATGTTTGGGAACCCGGAAGTTACGCCGGGAGGGAGGGCACTGAAGTTTTATTCTACTGTGCGCCTGGAAGTAAGGAAAACAGAAAGTTTGAAGCAGGGCAATGACATAATCGGCAACAGGGTAAGGATTAAGGTGGTAAAAAACAAGATTGCTCCCCCCTTCAAACAGGCGGAGTTTGACATTATTTACGGCGAGGGGATTTCCAGGGAAGGCACTATCTTAGATCTGGCGGCGGAACAGGATATAATCAAAAAGAGCGGAGCCTGGTATTCCTATGGGGATACCCGCATAGGGCAGGGCAGGGAAAATGCCCGGGAATTTCTTAAAAATAATCCTGAGCTGACCCTGGAATTGGAAAACCGGCTCCGGGAAGCCTTTAATCTGCCAGTAATCCAGGAAGCCGCCAGTGGGGATAAAAAAGAAACCCAGTAAAGGCAAGGGAGAGTGGGATAATGCCCGATGATCTTGTCGAAGCGAAAGGATATGCCCTTAACCTGTTAAGCTACCGGCCCTACAGCGTGGAGGAGTTGAGACAGCGCCTCCGCAAGAAAGGCTTTACAGAAGCTGCTACCGGCCAGGTTATTGCCCTGATGACCGATTATGGCTATCTTAATGATGAAGCCTATGCCCGCCGCTGGATAGAGATCCTGCTCCAGCGGCGGGGCTATGGGAAGAGACGCCTGCTCCAGGAATTATTGTCCCGGGGGATCAAAGGTTCTTTGGCGGAATCCCTGTTAGAGGAAATACCCGACAGCGCGGAGTTAGACCGGGCCAGGGCATTAGCCCGGAGGAAAGTACGTTCCCTGGCAAAGAGCAGTAGACCCAAGACTTATCGCCGCCTGGCCCAGTATTTGACCCGACAGGGGTTTGCACCGGACATAAGCCGGAAGGTTTTGGAGGAGGTTTTACCTCCCAGGGAATAGCTTATCCCACCGGGGCGATGGTGTAATTCTCTTCTCCAGCTGGTGACCGCCATTGCCAAGTCTAATCCCCCTCTACTTGACAAGGCTTTTAAAACCCTATACAATCTATGATAAAGGTTCATGTTTGCCAGCTTGGTGAGCAGAAGGCATATAGAATTATTAAACAACCTATGTGGGAACTGAACATTGGGGATACTGGGAACAATCTGTTTTCGAGGTTAAGCCTCAAAGGGGAAGAAATCTTGCTGAGGGGTGTCTCTGAAAAGCCGAGTTCCGACTCGGCTTATTTTGCGATTAAACTTAAAAGGGGGGAGGTGAAGAGATATTTTTGGGTCAATAATTCCAATCCTTGGGCTTGTCCTGGTAGCCTTTATAGTGGGTTACTGGGCTCGTAAATATATCGCCGAGGCAAAGATTGCTTCGGCTGAAGAGGCAGCTAAGAGGATATTGGAACAGGCAGAAAAGGAAGGAGAGGCCAAGAAACGGGAAATAACCCTGGAAGCAAAGGAAGAGGTCCATAAGCTCAGAGCGGATCAGGAGCGGGAATACAGGGAACGCCGCAATGAACTGCAGCGTATGGAGAGAAGGGTTGTCCAAAAGGAAGAAGCCCTGGACCGGAAAATGGAGCTTTTGGAGAAGAAGGAAAATGAACTTGTTTCCCGGGAGGCCGATGTACAAAGGATAAAGGAAGAACTTGAGGAACTCTACCGGAAACAGTTGGCCGAATTGGAAAGATTATCGGGCCTGTCTTCTGAAGAGGCAAAGAACATACTCCTGACCAATATCGAGAAGGAAATCCGCCATGAGGCGGCAATGATGATCAAGGAAATTGAAAGCCAGGCGAAGGAAGAGGCTGAGAAGCGGGCCAAGAAACATATAGCCCTGGCCATACAGCGCTGTGCTGCCGACCATGTTACGGAAACAACGGTCTCCGTTGTTTCCCTGCCCAGCGATGAAATGAAGGGCAGGATCATCGGTAGGGAGGGCAGGAATATCCGGGCCCTGGAAACCTTAACGGGAATAGATCTCATTATAGACGATACACCGGAAGCTGTGATTTTGTCGGGTTTTGATCCCATCAGGCGGGAAATTGCCCGGATTGCCCTGGAAAAACTCATTGTTGACGGTCGCATTCACCCGGCCCGTATTGAAGAAATGGTGGAAAAGGCAACTAAGGAAGTGGAGAATATTATCCGGGAGGAAGGGGAACAGGCGACCTTTGAAGCTGGTGTCCACGGTCTCCATCCCGAATTGGTTAAACTCCTGGGACGCCTTAAATACCGCACCAGCTACGGGCAGAATGTCCTCCAACATTCCCTTGAGGTTGCCCACCTCTGTGGTGTAATGGCTGCTGAGATAGGCGCTGATATTCAACTGGCCAAGCGGGCAGGTCTCCTGCACGATATCGGTAAGGCTGTAGACCATGAAGTAGAAGGGCCCCATGTGAAGATCGGTGAAGAATTGGCCCGGCGTTATAATGAACCGCCGGAGGTTGTCCACGCAATTGCCGCTCACCATGGCGATATTGAGCCTAATTCCTTGGAGGCTATATTGGTTCAGGCAGCTGATGCTATTTCTGCTGCCCGCCCAGGAGCACGGCGGGAAACCCTGGAGGCCTATATCAAACGCCTGCAAAAACTGGAGGAAATAGCCGATTCCTTTGATGGGGTTGATAAAGCCTTTGCCATTCAGGCCGGCCGTGAGATAAGGATAATGGTAAAACCGGAAAAAATCGATGATCTGGCCACAATTCGGCTGGCCAGGGATATTGTCAAAAAGATCGAAAGGGAATTGGATTATCCCGGACAGATTAAAGTAAATGTAATCCGGGAAACGAGGGCTGTTGAGTATGCAAAGTAGGCGGTGCTACCGCCTACTTTTTGTGAAAGTAGACTTTTGGCGAGATATGAATACCATAGAGAGGGACGGATTCTGATGCAGATTTTGGTTATTGGCGACATAGTCGGCCGCCCGGGACGTCAACTGGTGCAAAGGTTGCTTCCAGAATTGAGGGAAAAATATTCTCCCGCCTTAGTAATTGCCAACGGTGAGAATGCAGCCGGGGGGGCGGGCATCACCCCTCCTATAGCCAGGGAGCTCTTTGGCTACGGGATCGATGTTCTTACTTCCGGGAATCATATCTGGGATAAGAAGGAAATAATACCCTATTTCGATCAGGAAGAGCGGCTAATTCGACCGGAGAACTATCCACCGGGTACCCCGGGACGGGGTTGGGTTGTGGTGAGGAGTGCCTCCGGCATTCCCGTTGCCGTTACCAATTTTGCCGGCCGCACCTTTATGGATAACTTAGAATGTCCCTTCCGCCGTGCCGATGCCTTGCTTGCCCACCTGCAGGAAGAAACTAGGATAATCCTGGTAGATTTCCACGCAGAGGCAACTTCGGAAAAACAGGCCTTCGGCTGGTATTTAGATGGCCGGGTATCTGCTGTTTTTGGCACCCATACCCATGTCCAGACGGCCGATGAGCGGATCTTGACCAAAGGGACTGGCTATATAACCGATATTGGCATGACGGGACCTGCCGAAGGTATTATTGGGGTGGAAAGGGAAACGGTGATCAAGAGATTTTTAACCCAGATGCCCCAACGTTTCTATCCAGCCAGGGGTCCGGGAGAACTAAACGGGATACTGCTGGAAATCGATGAAGTTACGGGTACCAGCCTGGGAATAAGAAGAATCACCGAATGCGGCTGAGGGTAAAGAAATAATGTTATAAATTTTTTCGCATGTTTTTATTCGATGGCAGGAATTTTGCCTTTTCAAGCGAATACTTCATGTAACAAGGAAATAATCAAGAAAGGGTAAAAAAAGGAGGGCTAAACAGGATGGAAGTTTTGAAAGTTTCAGCTAAATCAAATCCCAATTCTGTAGCAGGGGCTTTAGCAGGAGTACTAAGGGAACGTGGGTGCGCCGAAGTACAAGCCATCGGTGCCGGGGCCCTCAACCAGGCTGTGAAAGCAGTGGCAATAGCCCGTGGTTTTGTTGCCCCGGGTGGCGTAGACCTCATATGTATCCCTGCTTTCACAGACATCGAAATTGACGGCGAAGAAAGAACGGCAATCAAACTGATTGTCGAACCCCGGTAGAAAAAATCTACCAGGTTGATCATAAGCCTGTTTATTCTTTAAGGAATAGACAGGCTATTTTATTGGTAAGCTGCAGATAGATGGAATGTCTTTTTTCGATTGGAGGAGGTTGCAGAAACAATGGTCGCCGATTTACACCTTCACACCACCGCTTCTGATGGTACCCTGGATCCAGAAGAGCTTGTGGTCAGGGCCGTTGCCCTCGGACTGACAACCATTGCCATCACCGATCACGACACGGCGAAAGGAATCAGCCGTGCCCTGCGGGCAGGGCGAAGATTTGGCTTGCATGTTATCCCCGGCGTTGAAATGAGCACTGTCCTGGAAGATGAAGAAGAGCTTCACATCCTGGGCCTGTTTATCGACTACCAGGATCCTACCCTGAAGCGGGTCCTGTCCGCCTTGCGTCAGGCCAGATGGCGGCGGATGCAAGAAATGACCAGGAGGGTTATGAAGCTGGGCCTGCAGGTATCCTGGTCCCGGGTCCGGGAACTGGCTGGCAGGGGAGCAGTGGGGCGTCCCCATTTGGCCCGGGCCTTGCTGGAAAAGGGCTATGTTTCTTCCGTTGGCGAGGCCTTCAGCAGGTATATCGGCAAGGGCTGTCCGGCCTATGTCCCCCGTCCCAGGCTGAGACCGGAAGAGGCAATCAAACTCATCCGGCAAGTGCAGGGGATACCTATCCTTGCCCATCCAGGTTGGATAGCCCGGGAGCGGCTGCGGAAACTGGTCGCCGAGGGGCTGATGGGCCTGGAAGTCTTCCATCCCCGGCATAACTTGCCCACTACTCGCAGGTTATACCGGCTGGCCAGGGGTTGGTCTCTACTCCTGACAGGTGGGTCCGATTTTCACGGCCTGCCCGGTGAGGGATGGGAGCCGGGGGCCTTTACCATACCGGAGGAATATGTTTCTGCCTTATTAGAGGCCCGCCTTTCCCTTATGAACAGGGAGACAGACCGGGCAGATAGGAAAAAATGGCGCTAGAGTTCTAATTCCCCCGCCCTCAGCTTAGAATTAATGGGAAGGGTGATCAGGGAGGGGGAGAATCCATGCGGTTTCTTTTTGTAGATCACCGCCTGGGACGACGAACAGTAATAATTCTCGTACTGCTTATACTCCTTGTGGGTGGGAGGTTAGTTTATCGGGCCCAACATCCCCCCCTCAGCGCCCAGGAGATTGTGGGCAAGGGGTTGGACAATCTCGACGCTGCCTACAGCTACAAGTACAACCTGATGGCCGTCAGTTATATTGATGGAAATGAGACTGTCTTAACAGAAATAGAAGGAATTTATAATGCTCCAGACCGTTTTTATATTAAAGGTGAGACCCTGGCCAATCCTTTGGAAGCTTACATTATCGGTAATGAATATATAGTACGTGACCCCCAGGATGCCTGGATCAGCTTCCAGGGTGGGCAGGGGCCCTCCCTGCTCAGGGAAACGGTCTTGTTTTCCGAAAGTCCCCTTGCCGATTTGCGGCGCCTTCATTCTGTAGAGCTGGTGGAGGAAAGGGATTTTGCTGGGCAGAGGTGTTATCTGTTAGAAGGTAAACTGGCGGGTGTATCCAATCCCTTGTGGCAGGTATTTTGGCAGGATTTTACCTGTCGGCTGTGGATTGATAAAAGGGAAATACGCCTGCGGCGTCTGGAGCTTCATGGGACCAGTATAGGCTCTGCCGATAGTCTACAAGTTTCCCTAGAAATATTTGACTACGATGCCAAGTTAGTGATCTCCCCGCCGGAATTGGCTGCAAAATAAATTGATTAAGGACAGCACAATATCTCCATTATGACGGTCCAATGATGGAAAATGCCTTGCCTGCAAGGCTATTTTTTTATTTTGGGGAATTGGCTGCCCCATAACCGGCTAATTTGCGGAAATCTGTTCCGGAAATGCCGATGGAAAATAAATTGTGTTATATTTTTTTGTTTTGAACCGGGAGGATTTTTTACCAGAAAACCGAATAGCTATTAATAGAAGAACCATTAACCAAACCATTGATCCTTTTTGGCCCTAGTAGTCCCTGGACAATATAATTGGCGCCTGGCGGTCGGCAAAAGTCCTTTTCAAAGGACAGGGCCTTTGGCGCAAGAAGGGGGGGACTGTGCAGGAACCTAAGAACCTAATCAAGGGGGAGTAGGGAGGAAGGTTAAGAGATTAAAAGGAGGGTACGGCTGATATGGGAGAGGAAAAGAACAATGTTTTAACTGGTGTCCAAGAGCACATTAAAAAGGTTTGCGATGCCCTGGGAATGGAACCGGCGGTATACGAAATCTTAAAGGAGCCTCTGCGTTTCTACGAAGTTAGCTTCCCGGTCAAGATGGACGACGGTTCGGTCAGGATGGTTAAGGGTTACCGTTCCCAGCATAACGATGCCCTGGGACCGGCAAAGGGGGGCGTGCGTTTCCACCCGGGTGTTTATGCTGACGAAGTTAAAGCCCTATCCGCCTGGATGACCATCAAGTGTGCCATTGCCAACTTGCCCTATGGGGGCGGTAAGGGTGGAGTTATCATCGATACCCGGGAACTTTCGGAAGGGGAGTTGGAACGGGTCAGCCGCGGCTATATGCGGGCCATAGCTCCCTATGTTGGTCCCCTCGTAGACATTCCTGCTCCTGACATGGGCACTAATCCTAAAGTTATGGGCTGGATGGTCGATGAGTACTGCAAGCAGGTCGGTTACCATGCACCGGGCGTAATTACCGGCAAGCCCATTATTGTCGGCGGCTCTTTGGGGCGGGGTCCTGCCACAGGACGGGGTATAATGTTGACCTTCAAGCGCTTTGCCGAGGCAGAAGGCTTTGATCCCAAGGAGGCACGGGTGGCTGTCCAGGGCTTTGGCAATGTGGGCCGCAGTGCCGCCCTTCATCTCCACGAGTTAGGCTGTAAGGTTGTGGCTCTCAGTGACATTTCTGGTACCATTTACAACAGCAAGGGCCTGGATGTCCCTGCCCTGGCCAAGTATGCGGAAGAGAATCCGGATAATCTAAAGGAAGCACCGGGAGATCATGAGGTCTTTGCCGACACCAGGTATTCCCTGGAGGTAGAGGCCGACGCCATCTTCCCCTGTGCCCTGGAAAACCAAATTACCGAAGAAAATGCGTCCCGGATCAAGGCGAAATATGTTATTGAAGGGGCCAATGGGCCCACCACCGCCGCCGGGGACGAAATCCTGAAAGAACGGGGCATTAAAGTAGTGCCCGATGTGCTGGCCAATACAGGAGGGGTCACCGTTTCCTACTTCGAGTGGGTGCAAAACCTCCAAAACTACTATTGGACAGAAGAAGAAATAAATGAGAAGTTAGAGATCAACATGAACAAGGCCTTCGATGATCTGTATGCTATGCATAAAAAGCAAAATGTAGATATGCGTACGGCCGCCTATATGGTAGCCATCGATAAGATAGCCCGGGCTATGAAGGCCAAGGGATGGTACTAGGATCAGGAACCCGGGTGTTGAACCTTTCCCGGGTTCAACACCCCACCTTCTTTTCCAAATTTGGGCCATTATTGCCACTGAGAACTAGCTCTTGAAGCAGGGAGAACTGTTCAGCTCTGGAGGAAGTGCTGTGACAAAGAATAGGACTGGGATCAGCTTAAAACGCAAAAGTGGGATCCCCCTCTACATCCAACTGAAGAACCAGATCGAGAAGCGGATCCAATTGGGCCATTGGTCCCCTGGCCAGAAGCTGCCTACAGAGCGGGAATTGGCCGAGGAGCTGGGGATCAGCCGCAATACGGTCAGTAGTGCCTATAAGGAACTGGAATTAGAGGGCATCCTTATATCCCAACAGGGAAGGGGGACCTTTGTGGCCGATAAGACTGAACTGTGGACAGGACAGGACAGGAAGGCTAAACTCCTAAAGGTCATCGACCTGGCCATAGAGGAGGCTACCCAACTATCCTTCCGCCTCGATGATTTTTTGGCCATCGCCCTGGAGCGGGCCCGGGAAAAGAAGGAGTTTCTCCGCCTGGTACGTTTGGCCTTTGTTGCCAGCACCGAAGAATACTGCCAGTATTTTGTGCAGGTATTGGAACCCAGAGCAGGGGTTACCGTCAAACCGGTATTACTTTCCCAACTCTATGAAAATAAAGGCTTGTTGACTAAAACCTTTGCCGATGTAGATCTGGTTGTTACCACCTTTTTCTACTTAAATGAGGTCCAGCAGCTCCTTTCCCACCTGGATAAACCCGTCATCGGTATTGCCATGAACCTGGAGCCGGAAACCATTGTGGAATTGGCCCGCATTCCCCTAGGGAAAAAAGTTGGCTTGGTTTGCCGTTCAGAATCCTTTGCAAAAAATTTCCTGGAAATGTCGGATTCTTTTGGTTTCGGCAATTACCAGATGTCCGTAACCCAGGCCAGCTCTGGCGATGAATTGCGTAGTTTTCTGGAAATGGTAGACATAGTAGCCGTATCTTCTGATCGTATGGAAGACGTTCTTACCATTGTCGGTGATGGGAAGCCAATTATTGAATTAAGGTATCGTCCTGACCTGGGCTCTATTAATAATGTCAAGTCAGCTATTCTGGAACTGCAGGAGAAGTGACGACCCCTTCCATTTTGTATGGTAAGCTGAAGGGCTAGGAAAGCGGGAGGTGAAAGGAACTTGGAAACGGCTAAAAAGGTAGAGATTGACGTCAATCTGGATTGGTGCAAGGGCTGTGGGATCTGTGTAGCCTTTTGCCCCAAGAAGGTGTATGACCGAATGCCAGATGGCAAGCCTAAGGTAGCCCGCCCGGAGGATTGCATTCAATGCAAGCTGTGTGAGCTGCGCTGCCCCGATTTTGCCATAAGCGTAGGAGGTGACCCTGATGGGAGAAAATGAACGACAAGCTGTCCTGATGTCGGGGAATGAAGCCTGTGTTGAAGGAGCCCTGTTGGCAGGTGCCAAATTTTTTGCCGGCTATCCCATAACCCCCTCTACGGAAATTGCCGAGGGAATGGCAGTACGCCTGCCCAGGCATGGAGGCAAGTTTATTCAGATGGAAGATGAAATTGCCAGTATGGCAGCGGTTGTCGGTGCTTCCCTGGCCGGGGCCAAGGCCATGACGGCAACCAGCGGTCCTGGTTTCTCCCTAAAACAGGAGAATATCGGCTTTGCTGCCATGGCGGAAGTGCCCTGTGTGGTAGTCAATGTCCAGCGTTACGGCCCCAGTACGGGTTTACCTACCTCTCCTGCCCAGGCAGATATCATGCAGGCCCGCTGGGGAACCCACGGCGATCATCCTGCCATTGCCCTCATGCCGGCTTCGGTGCAGGAATGCCTGACCCTGACTATAGAGGCTTTTAATCTGGCCGAGGTGTACAGGACACCGGTTATCCTCCTCATGGATGAAGTGGTCGGTCACATGCGGGAAGGAATAGTTGTGCCCCAAAAGGAAGAAATAGTCCTTAAAGAGCGAAAAAAGCCAACGGTTCCCCCGGAAGAATATCTCCCCTACAAAGCAGATCCCGATGGAATACCGCCCATGGCCAATTTCGGTGATGGTTATCGCTACCACGTGACCGGCTTGGTCCACGATGAAACGGGCTTTCCCCGGGGACGGGGCAGTGATGGGGATTATCTTGTCCGCCGTTTGGTAAACAAGGTTAAGGACAATTTTGTCCCCATGGTAGAAGAATATTTGACCGAGGATGCTGAGCTTGCGGTGGTTGCCTGTGGTTCTGTGGCCCGGTCTGCCAAGAGGGCAGTTGACCTGGCCCGGGAAGAGGGCATCAAAGTTGGTATGGTCCGCCCCATTTCCATTTGGCCCTTCCCGGAAAAAGCCATCAGGGATCTGGCCGAAAAGGTAAGGGCTTTCGTTGTGCCGGAAATGAATTTAGGTCAGGTTATTCTGGAAGTTGAGCGCTGTGCTTGCGGCAAGGCTGGTGTATACGGCTTGAACCGGATAGATGCCGAACTCATCACCCCCGATGAAATATTGGCCAAGATTCAGGAGGTGAAATAGGATGGCGGTAAAGGAATTGTTGACCAAGTACACAAGGATGGAGAAACTGCCCCATATCTGGTGTGCAGGGTGTGGCCACGGCATTATCCTGGGTTCGGTGCTCCGGGCAATACAGCGCCAGGATCTGGATCCCTTTAAGACCGCAGTAGTATCAGGGATCGGCTGTTCCAGCCGGGCGCCAGGATATATGAAGTTTGACACCCTGCACACAACCCACGGACGGGCTTTGGCCTTTGCCACGGGGGTAAAATTGGCCCGTCCCGAACTGGAAGTGATAGTTTTAACCGGGGACGGGGACTGTGCCGCCATCGGCGGGAATCACCTCATCCATGCTGCCCGGCGCAATATAGATTTGACCACCGTGGTCTTTAACAATAATATTTACGGGATGACCAGCGGGCAGTATTCCCCCCTGACGCCCCACAAGCGCTTTGCCACCACAGCCCCCTATGGCAACGTGGATCATCCCTTCGATCTCTGCCAACTGGTGATAGCAGCCGGTGCTACCTATGTGGCCAGGGGTACCGTCTTCCATACCCAGATGCTCATAGATTTGATTGCCAAGGGAATTGAGCATAAGGGTTTCTCCTTCATCGAGGTTGTTACCCATTGTCCCACCTATTTCGGCCGCAGGAACAAGATGGGAGACGCCGTTGACATGCTCAAATGGCAGAAGGAACATGCAGTTCCCGTCAAGGCGGCGGCTAAACTGCCCCCGGAAAAAATGGCGGGCAAATTTGTCATCGGTGAGCTCCACCGGGGAGATAGACCCGAGTATGTTGAAGAGTACCAGCGGATAATCGATATGCTGGAAGGGGAGTGATGGTATGGCTCAGTTGGAGATTCGCTTGAGCGGCTTTGGGGGACAGGGTCTGATCACGGCGGGAATAATCCTGGCCGATGCGGCGATAAAAGAGGGAAAGCAGGCTGTACAAACCCAGTCCTACGGACCGGAGGCCAGGGGTGGTGCCAGCAAGTCAGAGGTCATTATAAGCGACACCACCGTCGATTACCCGAAGGTTAAGGAACCTTCTGTGCTGCTGGCCATGAGTCAGGAGGCCTGTGACAAATATATCGACTCCCTCCGGGATGATGGTATCCTTATCGTCGATTCCTACTATGTGAAGAAGGTCCCAGAAACCCGGGCCCGGGTCTATTCTCTGCCCATTACCGAATTAGCCCGGGATAAATTGGGCAAGGTTATTGTAGCCAATATAGTTGCCCTGGGAGTAACGGTTGCGATAACAGGGGCTGTCAGCAGGGAAGCCCTGGAGAAGGCAGTATTGAGCAGGGTGCCCAAGGGCACTGAAGAGCTCAATAGGGAAGCCCTGGCCCTCGGTTTTCAGCTGGGGCAGGAGCAGCTGGAAAAATAGTTGTGGAAGGGAGGAAACCAGGGGAGATGTTTGTCAAGGAGCAGGTGGACAGCATCAGGGAGAAAAAGCGTAAGTGGGAAGAAACTACCCTCAAGAAAGTTATAGATCGTTTCCCTGAGCGGAAAGAAGAGTTCCGCACCCTTTCGGGCCTACCCGTCCAACGGGTCTACACGCCTCTTGATGTGGCCGATCAGGATTACGAAAGGGATCAGGGCATGCCTGGCGAATACCCCTATACCCGGGGTATTCAGCCTACCATGTACCGGGGCCGTCTCTGGACCATGCGCCAGTATGCCGGCTTTGGTACAGCCGAGGAATCAAACGAGCGCTATAAATACCTTTTGGAACAAGGCCAAACTGGTTTAAGTGTTGCCTTTGACCTTCCTACACAAATCGGCCTGGATTCCGATCACCCCTTGGCCGAAGGGGAAGTGGGGAAGGTTGGCGTGGCCATCGACTCCCTGCAGGATATGGAAACCCTTTTTGCCGGCATACCTTTGGACAAAGTAAGTACTTCCATGACCATAAATGCGCCGGCGGCCATCCTCCTGGCAATGTATATTGCCGTTGCCGAAAAGCAGGGAGTAGCTCCTGAGAAGCTGTCGGGGACAATACAAAACGATATTTTGAAGGAATATGTGGCCAGGGGTACCTACATTTTTCCACCCCAACCCAGCATGCGCCTGATCACTGACACCTTTGCCTATTGTTCCGCAAATCTTCCCAA
The DNA here is from genome assembly GCA_001513125.1 of Clostridia bacterium DTU030. GTDB lineage: Bacteria > Bacillota > DTU030 > DTU030 > DTU030 > DTU030. The sequence goes on along the minus strand of LFSN01000056.1, from coordinate 36,825 downwards.
TTGGAACACCATTAGTATCAGTGGTTATCACATCCGGGAGGCCGGGTGTACGGCGGTGCAGGAGGTTGCCTTTACCCTGGCCAACGGGATTGCCTATGTGGATGCGGCTGTCAAAGCAGGACTTGATGTCGATAAATTTGCCCCTCGCCTTTCCTTCTTCTTCAACGCCCACATGGATCTGTTGGAGGAGGTAGCCAAGTTCCGGGCTGCCCGGCGGCTGTGGGCCCGGATTATGAAGGAACGCTTTGGGGCCAAGCATCCCAAGTCCCTCATGCTCAGGTTCCATACCCAGACGGCCGGCTGTGCTTTGACGGCCCAGCAGCCCGACAATAATGTGGTCAGGGTAACACTACAGGCTCTGGCGGCAGTGCTGGGCGGCACCCAGTCCCTGCACACCAATTCCCGGGATGAAGCCCTGGCCCTGCCCAGTGAAGATTCGGTCCGGATTGCCCTACGGACACAGCAGATTATCGCCCACGAGAGCGGGGTGGCCAATACCATTGACCCCCTGGCCGGCTCCTATTATGTGGAAAGTTTGACCAATCAGATCGAGGAGAGGGCCATGGAGTATATCGAGAAGATCGATGCTCTGGGTGGTGCCGTGAAGGCCATCGAACAGGGTTTCATGCAGCGGGAAATCCAGGAGAGTGCCTACGAATATCAAAAGGCGGTAGAAGCCGAGGAGAGAATAGTAGTTGGTGTGAACAAGTTCCAGCTGGAGGAGGAAGAGACACCCAAGGACCTCCTCAAGGTAGACCCGGCTGTGGGCCGCTATCAGAAGGAAAAACTATCCCAACTCAGGGCAACCAGGGATCAAGGGGCTGTGGAAGGGGCCTTGCAGCGCCTGAAGGAAACGGCCCAATCCGATGCCAATCTACTGCCACCGATTATTGAGGCAGTGAAGGCCTACGCTACCCTGGGTGAGATCTGTGACGTACTCAGGGAAGTCTTTGGTGAATATGAGGCTTCGGTAATATTCTAATTAGATTATTAGCAGGCCATGTAGATGTGCCGCTTTAGGGGGAGGAAGGAGGCGCAAATTAATGACGGATAGACCCATTCGTGTTTTGATTGCCAAGCCAGGGCTAGATGGCCATGACCGGGGGGCCAAGGTGCTGGCCCGGGCTCTACGGGATGCAGGAATGGAGGTCATTTATACCGGCTTGCGGCAAACACCGGAACAAATCGTGGAAACTGGCATCCAGGAGGATGTGGATGTTATCGGCCTGAGCATCCTTTCGGGAGCCCATAACCACCTTTTCCCCCGGGTAATGGAGCTGCTGCGGGAAAAGGGAGCCGAGGATATACTTGTTATCGGTGGGGGCATTATCCCGGAAGATGATATACCGGCTTTGAAGGAAGCGGGTATTGCCGAGATCTTTACCCCCGGTACTACTACCCAGGCGGTAATCGAATATATTAAGGAGCGTGCACAGCAGAGCTAGTCCCATTGCAGACGGGTGGTGAAAATGTGACACTGGCTGAAGGTATTCTGGCAGGGGATCAACGGGCCCTGGCCCGCCTGATTACAATGGTAGAAAACCGCCCCCAGGAGGCCATTTCCGACTTACAGGCCCTCTACCCCCATACGGGGAAGGCCCTGGTCGTGGGAATTACCGGCCCACCGGGGGCGGGAAAAAGCACCCTGGTAGGCCGGTTGGCAAAAAAACTGCGGCAGCTGGGGAAGACGGTGGGAATTATCGCCGTTGATCCCACCAGTCCCTTCACAGGAGGGGCTATATTGGGCGATAGGATTCGGATGCAGGAGCTGGCAACGGATCCGGGGGTGTTCATCCGCAGTATGGGCACCAGGGGAAGCCTGGGCGGCCTGGCCAAGGCTACCCACAATGTTATTAGAATATTGGACGCGGCAGGCAAGGACTATATTTTCGTCGAAACGGTGGGAGTCGGCCAGTCGGAGGTTGATATTGTAAAAACGGCCGATACAACCCTGGTTGTTCTGGTTCCCGGTTTGGGGGATGATATCCAGACCATTAAAGCCGGTATTTTAGAGATTGCAGATATTTTCGTCGTCAACAAGGCAGATCGCCAGGGTGCCGACCGGGTGGTGGCAGAACTGGAGATGATGCTGGATCTGAGCAATAGGGAGGCTGCCTGGCGGCCCCCTGTGTATTCTACCATTGCCACAACCAATAAGGGCATTGATGCCGTTGTAGAAGGTATCGAAGGACACATACAGCATCTGCGCCAAAATGGCCAGCTGGAAGTACGCCGCCGGGAAAGGTATAGGACTGAGATTATGGCCATTGTGGAGGAGGAAATCAAAGCCCGCTTGCTGGACCTTTGGTCGGCGGGGGGACTGGAACAATTGCTGGAGAAGGTGGCCGCCCGGGAGAAGGACCCCTTTGCCGCGGCCAGGGAAATTTTGCAACCCATCACCGGGAATGGGAAAGGAGGTACACCATGAAGATCAGCAAGGTCGATCATATTGGCATTGCCGTAAAAGATCTCGAGGAAGCTCTGAAACTGTACCGGGACATTTTGCAGTTGGAGGTTACGGGTGTGGAGGAGGTTCCCGATCAGAAGGTTAAGGTGGCCTTTATTCCAGTGGGTGAGAGCAAAGTGGAGCTTTTGGAGCCAACCACTGACGATAGTCCAGTGGCAAAATTTATTGCAAAAAGGGGGGAAGGAATACACCATATTACCTTCCGGGTTGACAACCTGGAAAAGGCGCTGGAAGAGGCTAAGGCGGCTGGTATTCGGCTCATAGATGAGACACCGCGGCTGGGAGCAGGGGGGGCAAAGATAGCTTTCCTCCATCCCAAAAGCACCGGCGGTGTACTCCTTGAGCTGTGCCAACGGGATGACTAGGGCTACTTGTTTCAATTTGGCGGGAATAGTATAATTATACTAGTTTACCTGGAAATAACGATTGGGTTAGGGGGATGAATAGATGTCAGGGGCATTCCTAGAGGAACTATTCCGGCGGAAGGAAAAGATTTCTGCTGGCGGTGGAGAAAAAAGGATTGAAAGACAGCATAAGGCGGGAAAGATGACGGCCAGGGAGCGGATAGCAAAGCTCCTGGATCCCGACAGCTTTGTCGAATTGGACGCCTTTGTCCGGCACCGCTGCACCGATTTTGGCATGGATGAGGTGGAAGCCCCGGGTGAAGGGGTAGTTACCGGCTACGGCACCATCAATGGACGCACTGTATACGTCTTTGCCCAGGATTTTACCGTCATGGGGGGCTCCCTGGGGGAAATGCACGCCCGCAAGATCTGCAAGATCATGGATCTGGCCCTGAAAACCGGAGTCCCGCTTATTGGTATCAATGATTCCGGCGGGGCGCGGATCCAGGAAGGAGTCGACGCCCTCAGTGGTTACGGCCAAATCTTTTACCGCAATACCATCGCTTCCGGTGTAATTCCCCAAATCTCGGTTATTATGGGCCCCTGTGCCGGAGGTGCCGTTTACTCACCGGCTCTAACCGATTTTGTCTTTATGGTTGAAGGCACAAGCTACATGTTTATCACCGGACCCGAGGTTATCAAGGCGGTGACAGGGGAGGAAGTAACTCCCGAGGAACTCGGTGGCGCCATGACCCACAACGCGACCAGTGGGGTAGCCCATTTTAAGGCCAGAAATGAAGAGGAATGCCTGGAGGCCATCCGGCGCCTGCTGTCATTCTTGCCCGACAATAACCTGCAGGATCCACCCCTGGTGGAAACGGGGGACGACCCTGGCCGCATGGATGAGTCCTTGCGGGAGATTGTCCCACCGGAACCCAACCGGGCCTATGACGTCCGCGATATTATCACCAGGATCGTGGACCGGGGGGATTTCATGGAGGTACAGCCCTACTACGCCCAGAACATTGTCATCGGTTTTGCTCGTCTGAACGGAAGGACAATTGGCATTGTCGCCAATCAGCCTAAGATCCTGGCTGGATGTCTTGATATCAATGCTTCCGACAAGGCTGCCCGCTTCATAAGATTTTGCGATGCCTTCAATATTCCTCTGGTGAACCTGGTCGATGTACCCGGATTTTTACCGGGCACGGCCCAGGAATATGGTGGCATCATCCGCCACGGGGCCAAGATGCTCTATGCCTATTCGGAGGCAACGGTGCCCAAGCTTACCGTTATCTTGCGGAAATCATATGGTGGGGCATATCTGGCCATGTGCAGCCGGGACCTGGGGGCTGACCAGGTCTTTGCCTGGCCCAATGCGGAAATTGCCGTCATGGGACCAGAGGGGGCAGCCAACATAATCTTCCGGAAGGAAATCAAAGAAAGTGCCGATCCCCAGAAAACCCGGGACGAAAGGATCGCCGAATACAGGGAGCGCTTTGCCAATCCTTATGTAGCTGCCAGCAGGGGTTATGTGGACGATGTCATTGATCCGGCTGAGACCAGGGTCCGTTTGATTGCAGCTTTGGAAATGCTGGTCAGCAAGAGGGAAACGAGACCGGCGAAAAAACACGGTAATATTCCTGTCTAAAACCCCGGAAGGGAGGGGTATCAATGGAAAATATCATGCTAGGGTTCCGGCTAACGATTATAGGCATGGGCATAACCTTTATCAGCCTCTACCTGTTATCTGTGATAGTGGGTCTGTTGTCCCGTATTTGTGGTAGGGAAAACAAAGGGACGGTCCAGGAAGAGTCTGTAGAGCATAGAAAGCCGGAGCCTATGCAAACTATGGAGGAACCTGTTCAAGGGGCTGAAACAAAGGACCAGATACCCGCTGAACTGGTGGCAGTTATAGCCGGTGCCCTGGCAGCCTATCTGGATGCAGAACCGGCGGGGGTTAGGCTCCGGGTTGTCCGCAGGCAGTTTCCGTTCCCGTTCTCGGCCTGGAGTATGGCTGGAAGACAGGAACTGATGGGCTGTGGCCTTGCGGGAAAATTAAGGGGGAAGAAAAAGGATGGAGGGAATTCGAATTCAAACTATAGGAGAGCCTGGTCAAGGGGCTGACCAGATACCCGCTGAAGTGATGGCAGTTATAGCCAGTGCCCTGGCGGCCTATCGGGATTTAGAACCGGCGGGCGCCAGGATCAGGGTTGTTCGCAGGCAGTTTCCGTACCCATTTTCTACCTGGAGTATGGCTGGAAGACAGGAACTGATGAACCAGCGCCAGATTGGCTAGGAAATCTGGCCTTGCGGAAAAAATGAAGGAGGAAGGCAAAGGATGAAAAAATTTCGCATAGTAGTAAATGGTACTGCTTATGAAGTGGAAGTGGAAGAAATGGGCCAGGGCCCAGTAGCGGTCGCGCCGGCACCGGCTCCGGCACCTGCCCCAGCCCCGGCTCCTGTTAAACAGGAGGCGCCGCCGGCTGCTACACCTCAGCCAGTTGCAGAAAAAACCAGCCCGGAACCGGCTGCCAAGGCCGCGCCGGTATCTGCCGGTGGTATCAAGGTAGAGGCACCAATGCCCGGAACCATTTTGGATGTCAGGGTAAAGCCTGGAGATGCCGTCGCCGCCGGTGATGTGCTGGTCATCCTGGAAGCCATGAAGATGGAGAATGAGATTGTGGCACCACAGGATGGTACTGTGAAAGAGATTGTCACAACAAAGGGGGCCTCGGTAAACACCGGCGATCTCCTGGTAGTCCTCGAATAAGGGGGGGCACAGACATGTTAGCCGAGGCTATAGTTGAATTTATACAATCACTCGGGTTTTTCAGCCTTACCTGGCAAGAGGGTGTAATGCTCATAATTGGTTGTGTGCTCCTGTACCTGGCCATAGTTAAGGAATACGAGCCCTTGCTTCTGCTACCGATTGCCTTCGGTGTCATTCTTTCCAATATACCCTTGGCCGGATTAATGGATCCGCCAGGGCCAGATGGGACACCGGGTGGCCTCCTCTATTACCTCTACCAGGGGGTTAAACTGGGGATATACCCACCCTTGATTTTCATGGGTATAGGTGCCATGACCGACTTCGGGCCCCTATTGGCCAATCCCAAGACCCTCCTGCTGGGTGCAGCGGCCCAATTGGGGATCTTTACCACCCTCTTGGGAGCCCTCCTCCTCGGTTTTACTCCCGCCCAGGCTGGTGCTATCGGCATAATTGGCGGGGCTGACGGGCCGACGGCCATCTATACAGCTTCCATTCTTGCTCCGGAATTACTGGGTCCCATTGCTATTGCCGCCTATTCCTATATGGCCCTGGTGCCGATTATTCAACCGCCAATTATGATGGCACTGACTACGAAAAAAGAACGGGAGATAGTGATGGAACAGTTGCGCTCGGTGAGTAAGACCGAAAAGATCTTATTCCCAATTATCGTAACTATTCTCATCAGCCTTTTTCTTCCTGATGCAACGCCCTTGATAGGTTCACTGATGCTGGGGAATCTATTGCGGGAATCGGGAGTGGTGGAGCGGCTCTCTAAGACAGCCCAAAATGAACTGATCAATATCATCACTATTTTCCTCGGCCTTACGGTAGGTGCCTCAGCCAAAGCGGAAACCTTCTTGACCTGGCAGACCATTTTTATAATTCTCTTGGGTTTAGCCGCCTTTGCTGGGGGGACCGCCGCAGGGATATTAATGGGCAAGCTGATGTGTAAATTGACTGGCGGCAAGGTCAATCCCCTCATCGGTTCTGCCGGGGTCTCTGCCGTACCCATGGCTGCCCGGGTGAGTCAGGTTGTTGGCCAAAAAGCTAATCCACAGAATTTCCTGCTCATGCATGCCATGGGCCCCAATGTGGCCGGGGTAATTGGTTCGGCCATTGCTGCGGGAGTGTTGATCTCCACCCTAAACTAAAAATGATGAAAGGCGTAAACTGGACGTGGGATATTGATCCCACGTTTTTTTTTGAAAGAACTAAAAGGCGTGCAGGGGAAGTATAGAAACGAGGCCATGTGGCATAGTTATTATTGTAGATATTGACGGTAAGGTGGTGTGACCATGCTTGACTATGACCATTATCTGGAGCTTGAGGATCTGCGCCTGCGGGTACGGGATTTGGAAGCCAAAGTAGAGAATCTGCGTATGAGCCGCAGGGTTTTGATGAATATCCTGGAGGCGTCAGAAAGGGGAAAGCGGCTGGAAACGGAGAAGCTGGAACGGATTAATGATCGTTTGCGCCGGGAAAACCGCCGCTATGCCCAAAGGCTGATGGAACAAAACCGGCTCATCCTGGCCCTGCAGGAACAGCTCAGGCAGCTGGGGGGATGAAGGGGGGGTGTACCGCAAAAAAAGAGAAGTTAGAAAGGAAAAAGGTGGACAAGCCTGTTGATGAAAAGTGCCCACTTGCCCTAATAAATTTTGCATTTAAGTTGGGTTTAATTAGTCTTGTCAAACTGGTCCCGGTGTGTTTTAATATAGTCGTTGTGACGAAGGAGGCTCCTTATTATCTGAATTAGAATGTAAAGGGTGGTGGGTCATGGGAAAAAGAGAACAAAAGAGAACTCCATTGTGGGATGCCCTGTGTGCCTATCGGGCTCAAGGGATAATTCCCTTTCATGTGCCGGGTCATAAACAGGGCCGGGGCAACCCGGAGCTGACGGAAAAACTAGGGCCTACTGCCCTGGGCATTGATCTTACCTGTATGGAAGGCCTTGATAATATCCTCAACCCCCTAGATGTTATTAAAGAAGCCCAGGATTTGGCCGCCGATGCTTTCCGGGCTGAGCATGCCTATTTTTTAGTGAATGGAACCACCAGCGGCATTCAAGCCATGATCATGGCCGTTTGTGCCCCGGGTGAAAAACTTATTGTGCCGCGGAATGCCCACCGCTCTGTCATAAGTGGTCTAATTCTGAGTGGAGTGCAGCCGGTTTACCTGCAGCCGGAGGTTGATCAGAGATTCGGCATTACCCACGGGATCACTCCCCAAGACGTTGAACGGGCCCTTCGGGAGCATCCCGATGCCAGGGGTGTCTTTGTCATCAATCCTACCTATTACGGTGTTGCCTCCGACCTGGCGGGCATTGTAGAGGTTGCCCATGCCAGGAATGTTCCCGTACTGGTCGATGAAGCCCATGGTGCCCACCTCTGCTTCCATCCGGAACTGCCCCCTTCCGCCATGGAGGCGGGGGCTGATCTCAGTGCCGCCAGTACCCACAAATTGGCGGGTTCCTTAACCCAGAGCTCTCTACTCCTGCATCAGGGCAATTTGGTCAATCCCCAGCGGGTTAAGGGTGTTTTAAACTTAACCCAGACCACCAGCCCCTCCTATATCCTCTTGACGTCCCTGGATTTTGCCCGCAAACAGATGGCCCTGGCGGGGACCAGATTGCTGGCCGGTGTCCTCAGGAAAGCCCGCTGGGTGAGGAAACAGCTTTCCCGCCTACCGGGAATCGAGCTTCTGGAGGAGGAGCATATTGAGGGCAGGCCGGGCTGCCGCTATCTGGACCCCACCAAGATTACCATGAATGTCCAGCAGTTGGGCTTGTCGGGCCAGGAGGTCGAGTCAATCCTGCGCCACAAGTACCGGATTCAAGTAGAGCTGTCGGACCTCTATAACATTATTTTGCTCCTCAGTATAGGGGACAGCTGGGAAATGGTCCAGCACCTGGTAGCCAGTATCCAGGATCTGGTGCAATCTTTGGGCAAAGGGGGAAGCATCAGCAAATTTAGCCGCGCCCTGCCGCCCCTGCCCGCTGCCCTGGTATCGCCCCGGGATGCATTTTATGGTGAAACCAAGACAGTTACCCTGGACGCTGCAGAAGGGGAAATCAGTGCCGAAATGATCATGGCCTACCCGCCGGGAATTCCCCTAATCTGCCCTGGGGAAAGATTTACCAGGGAGATTATTGATTATGTCAGGATTCTGAAGGCAGAGGGCCTGATATTACAGGGGACAGAGGATCCTCATCTGGAGCAGGTGAAGGTCCTTGCCCAGAATCTTGTCCTGGTACAGCAGCACCGGGCCGTTGGGGAAGAAGTCGGCAGTTAAAAGGGGGCAGAAAGCCCCTTTTTTACTTGACGCGGCAGTAAAGCCTGACGGCCTTTCTCCTTTGCCAGCTGTTATTTTTTCTCCCCGGGACACAAACTAAGGGTGATACATTGCGGGGAGGGAAGGTTGTGGAGCCGGTTATACCCATGGAGCCCAAGACCAGTACCAGCATCCCAACAGGAGAAGAATGGATAGGGCAGGTCAAGTGGGATGGGGTCAGGATATTGACCTATTGGGACGGGAGGGAAGTCCGGCTATTTAATAGGCGGCGGAGGGAGCGGACCTGGCATTATCCGGAACTAACCGACATCAGGTCTTACTGCACCGCCGCGTCGGCAATACTGGACGGCGAGGTTATCGCCCTGGGAAATGACGGCAGGCCTTCCTTTCCCCGGGTTATGAAAAGGGACGGCATCAGGCGCCTGGAAAGGGTTAAAGGTCTGCAAAGGACCATACCCATTGCCTATATGATTTTCGATGTTCTGTATTATAATGGGGAGTGGATCAGGGAAAGGACTTTCCGGGATAGGGAGGAAATACTGGCCCAAATCATTATTCCCGGCGGGCACTGCCGAAGGGTAGCCAGCCATAGGGATGGCAGGGCTTTATTTACAGCCATCAAGGAACAGGACATGGAAGGCATTGTGATGAAGCAGCTCACTTCCCCCTACATTCTGGGAGCCAAGAAGGATTACTGGCTGAAGGTAAAGAACTATCGTAACCTGGTAGCCGTTGTTGGGGGGTTTACCACAGCCGGTCCCAGGGTCAATTCCCTCCTCCTGGGCTTATACGATGACGAGGAGCGCCTCCATTATGTGGGACGGGTGGGCACGGGCAAATTGACCCAGGAAGGGTGGTTCCGGCTTACGGAAAGGCTGCAGCGGCTACAAACCACCGAGGAGCCCTTTGCCAACGGCCCCCAGGGGCATTCCCCTGTACTGTGGGTCAAACCCTGGCTTACGGTAGAGATACAGCATTTGGGCTGGACGGAAGGCTGTCTCCTCAGGCAACCGAGTATCCAGGGGCTGGTGGACATACCGCCCCTGGAATGCAGGCTGGAGGAAAGGAATCCGGTCTAGAAGGTTGTATATATTAATGATATACTGAATTAGAGGTTAGTCTTCGAGCTGCGTATTATCATTGATAATATAGAACAAAGAAGAATTGGTTTTGGGGGAAGGGGTTAAAGGAATTTATGGAGATTTGCAGGGAAATTGGGAAGGGAAAAAAATATCATATCCGGACCTATGGCTGCCAGATGAATGAAAGGGACAGTGAGACCCTGGCCGGTATTTTGGCCGACCTGGGCTATACCAGGACTGCCAGTGTGGAGGAAGCAGACCTAATCCTCTTCAATACCTGCTGCGTCCGGGAGACGGCGGAACGTAAGATTTATGGCCGCCTAAATGAACTGCGGCCCCTAAAAAAGAAAAGGCCGGATCTTTTAATTGGTGTCGGTGGGTGCATGGCCCAGAAGGACAAGGAAAGGGTCTTGACCAAGGCCCCCCATGTTGACTTTGTCTTTGGCACCCACAATATCCAGGAACTGCCGGAACTCATCAGCAAGGCCGCCGCCCTGTCCGAACCCCTGGTGCAGGTCTGGGAAGAAGGCCAGGTACCCCTGGTAGATCTTCCTGCCCAGAGGGAAGGGAAGCTGAAGGCCTATGTTACTATTACCTATGGCTGTACCAACTTTTGCACCTACTGCATTGTCCCCTATGTCCGGGGTAAGGAGCGGAGCCGGCCGCCCCAGGATATCATTCAGGAGGTTACCGAGCTTGCCCAAGAAGGCTACAAGGAAGTGACCCTCCTGGGGCAGAACGTCAATACCTATGGACGGGATCTGGGAAAGGGGGTTTCCTTTGCCCAGCTTTTACGGGAAGTTAATCAGGTGGAAGGGATCCAGCGTATCCGCTATACAACTTCCCATCCCCGGGATTTTACCGCGGAAATAATTGCCGCAGTCCGGGACTGTGACAAGGTCTGTGAACATTTTCACCTTCCCATCCAGGCGGGAAGCAACCGGATTTTGCAAAGGATGAACCGGGGTTACACCAGGGAAGAATACCTGCAGCTGGTGGAAAGGATCCGGGAGGAAGTGCCAGACTGCAGCATCACTACCGATATTATCGTCGGCTTTCCCGGTGAAGAGGAGGAAGACTTTGCCGCCACCCTCGACATTGTCCGGCAGGTGCGCTTTGATAACGCTTTCACCTTTGTCTTTTCCCCCCGCAGCGGAACCCCAGCAGCCAAAATGAAGGAGCAGGTGCCGGAAGATGTAAAGAAGGAACGCTTGAACCGGTTAATGGAATTACAAGACCGCATTAGCAGGGATATAAATGAGGAGCTGCGGGGCAAGGAGCTTGAGGTGCTGGTCGAGGGAACCAGCAAAAAGGAGGAGAAGATCCTCACAAGCCGGACCCGGACCAACAAGTTGGTCCTTTTTCCGGGGGAGGAGGACTTGATGGGGGAGCTGGTTACGGTCCGGATCACCAGGCCCCAAACCTGGAACCTGTACGGGGAGTTGGTTAAGATAGAATAAAAATTGGGAATGGGGTAGAAGGACCAGCCTGGCTGGTTCTTCCTTTTTTTCCAAAGGGCCCTATGTTATAATTAATAAATAGCGAGTAGTATGCTGAGAAGAGGGATGCCGATGGCAGATACCCCTATGGTGGCCCAGTACAAAAGGATCAAAGCACAGCACATGGACAAAATCCTCTTTTTTCGTCTAGGGGATTTTTACGAGATGTTCTTCGAAGATGCCGAAATAGCCGCCAGGGAATTGGAAATTACCTTGACGGGCCGGGATGCAGGCAAGGGGAAACGGATGCCCATGTGTGGGGTTCCCTACCATGCAGCAGACAGCTATATCGCCCGTCTCCTGGAAAAGGGCTATAAAGTCGCCATTTGCGAACAGGTGGAAGATCCCAAGACCAGTACCGGCCTGGTGAAAAGGGAAGTTACCAGGATTGTGACTCCGGGGACCTTCCTCGACCCTCAGGTGTTAGAGGCAAAGAAGAATAACTACCTGGCTGCAGTAGCCCAATATGGGACCTCCCTGGGAATGGCAATCATCGATGCCGGTACGGGGGATTTTAAAGTGACGGGCTTCAATGGCCCGGGGCAGGTTGAAGCCCTGCGCAGTGAAATGCTGCGGCTGCAGCCGGCCGAGTGCCTTTATCCCCAGGATGATACGGAACTGCAGCAATTGATAAAGGAACTGCAGCAATTCTTTCCAGTCCTGCCTTCACCCAGGAGGGAAGGGGAGTTCTCTTTGCCCACATCCCTTACCCTACTGGAAAGGGAATTGGCGTCTGTAAACCTACCCGAAGGGGAAGAGTTTCAGGCCGGTGCCTGTGCCGCCGGTGCGATCCTTTTCTACCTGCGGGAAACCCAGAAGGTGGATCCCATACACATCAAAGGGCTCGAGGCATACCGGGTCAGCGATTATATGGTAATTGATGGAACATCGAGGCGAAACCTGGAGCTGACCAGGAGTTTGCGCGGTGATAAAACCAGGGCCACCCTCTTAGGAGTCCTGGATTATACCTTTACCGCCATGGGTGGCAGAACCCTGAGGCAGTGGGTGGAGCAGCCCCTGCTCAATAAGGAACGGATTGAAGAGCGCCTGGAGGCAGTGGAAGATTTTGTCGCCGACAGTGCCCTCCGGACATCCCTTCCCGACAGTCTCAAGGATATCTATGATCTGGAACGGTTAATGGGCAAGGTGGTCTACCAAACAGCCACCGCCCGGGACCTCCTGGCTCTGAAAAGATCCCTGGCCCTGTTACCTGCCATCAAGGAAGCTTTAGCAGGTGTACAAGCCTCCAGGCTGGCAGCCCTCAGGGAGGCCCTGGACCCTTGCACTGACCTCTGGCAGTTGTTGGAGGATGCCTTGAATGAAGACCCGCCGGCAGGATTGCGGGAGGGCAATTTGATCAAGACCGGTTACCACCAGGAGGTAGACCGGCTGCGGACCATGGCCCAAAAGGGAAGAAAGTGGTTGGCAGAACTGGAGGTCAGGGAACGGGAGCGCACGGGCATAAAAAACCTTAAGATTGGCTACAACAAGGTCTTTGGCTACTACCTGGAGGTTACCAAAAGCAACCTGGATGCCGTACCCCAGGATTATATTCGGAAACAGACTCTGGTCAATGCCGAACGTTTCATTACACCGGAACTGAAGGAATGGGAAGCAGAAATAACCGGTGCCCAGGACAGGTGTATTGAGCTGGAATACCAGCTGTTTTTAGAATTGAGGCAGCGGGTAGCCGGCGAAATCGAAAGGGTACAGCGGGTGGCCAAAATCATTGGAGAAATTGATTCCCTCCTCTCCCTGGCCCTGGCCGCCATAAAGAACCGGTATAATAAACCGGTTTTAACTACCGACAACCGGATTATAATTCAAGGGGGCCGGCATCCGGTGGTAGAGCAAATGCTGACCGATACCCCCTTTGTCCCCAACGATACCCTGCTGGATAGCCAAAATCAGTTTCTTCTTATCACCGGTCCCAACATGGCAGGGAAATCTACCTATATCCGGCAGGTGGCCCTCATCGTCCTGATGGCCCAGATGGGGAGTTTTGTCCCGGCCAAGGCTGCGGAAATCGGTGTGGTTGACCGGATCTTTACCCGGGTTGGGGCAGCCGATGACCTGGCTTCCGGCCAGAGTACCTTTATGGTGGAAATGAATGAGGTGGGCAATATCCTGCGCAATGCCACCGGCAACAGCTTAGTTATTTTGGATGAAATTGGGCGGGGCACATCCACCTATGATGGCCTCGCCATTGCCAGGGCCGTTGCCGAATACATCCTGGAAAAGCTGGGGGCCAAGACCCTCTTTGCCACCCACTACCACGAATTGACCACCCTGGCCAATGATTACCAGCAGGTTAAAAACTATACCATTGCCGTGGAAGAACAGGGTAAGGATATTATTTTCCTGCGCAAGATTATTCCCGGTGCCAGTGACCGGAGCTATGGTGTTCATGTGGCCCGCCTGGCCAGATTGCCGGAGGCTGTGATTAGGCGGGCCGAAGAAATACTGACCCTGCTGGAAGGGGACCAGGACACGGCCGAGGAGATAGCCAGCAGCGGCCCTGAACCGGTGCAGCTAGACCTTTTTTCCTTTCAGGAAAGGGAGGTGCTGGCCGCCATACAGAATCTGGATCCCTTGAACATGACCCCTCTGGAAGCGTTGCAGGTGCTGGTCGTTTTACAGTCACTCCTCAAGGGGGAATAAAGAGGGGGAAAGGAAAATGTCCCGCATTGTGGTTTTAGACAAGGAAGTTGCCAATCAAATTGCTGCCGGCGAAGTGATAGAACGTCCCGCCGCTGTAGTAAAGGAACTGGTCGAAAATTCCCTTGATGCCGGGGCCAGCCATGTCGATATTGACTTTACCGGTGCTGGGCTGGATTTTATACGGGTCAGGGATGATGGCTTTGGCATGACCGGGGAGGAGGTCCTCATAGCTATCCACCGGCATGCCACCAGCAAGATCAAAACCCAGGCGGATCTGGAAGGAATAATGACCCTGGGCTTTCGCGGCGAAGCCCTGCCCAGCATTGCCGCCGTATCCCGGCTGGAGATCTTAACTGCACCCACCGGGGCTGTGGCTGGCAGTTTGTTGAAGGTAGAGGGGGGAGGGAAACCTGTTGTAGAAAAGCACGGGGCGCCAGCTGGAACAGTTATAACGGTGCGGGATCTCTTTTTCAACACCCCGGCCCGGAAAAAATACTTAAAAAAGCCCCAAACAGAAGCACGCCATATTACGGAAGCCGTTGTCCGCCTGGCCCTGTCCTATCCCGAGGTTTCCTTCAGCCTGACCCGGGATGGCCGTCGGCTCCTTACGACAACGGGCAAGGGTTCCCTGGGCGATGTTATCCCGGCGATCTTCGGCAGTGATCTGTGGGAGGAGCTCCTGCCTGTGGAGGCCGATGACGGCTACCTTAAGATAACAGGTTATATTGGCCGCCCCTCCCTCAATCGTTCCAATCGCAGCTGTCAATACTTTTTTGTTAATAAAAGGTATGTGAAAAACCCCCTCCTCACCAGCGCTCTGGAGCGGGCTTATCACAACCAGATGCTGGCAAACCGGTTTCCCGTGGCCTTTTTGGCCCTGGAATTGGACCCCAGGGAAGTGGATGTCAATGTGCACCCCACCAAGCTCCAAATCCGCTTTGCCCGGGAGCGGGAAGTAGGGAGGGCAGTCTATACCGCTGTGGCTTCTGTCCTCGGCCGCAGTAATCTGGTCCCAGGGCTAAAGCCCACTATCAGTTATTTAGATTATAGGGATCAAGACAGGAGCCAAGGGGAGGGGGAAACGGGCACTCTGCCCCTGGAGGTGGCAGAAGGACAAACACCGGCAGCCTTGACAAAAGATAATGTAGTTGTCCCGGCGGTGGGAAAAAGGAACAGCAGCTATTCCTTCTCCACCATGGAACCAGAATTGGGGGCCAGGAAACCCAATCCAACCTTTCCCCTCCTGGAACCCCTGGGACAGGTCTATCAAACCTATATTATCGCCCGGGGTATGGCCGGCTTGTTCCTTATCGATCAGCATGCCGCCCATGAACGGATAGTCTATGAAGAACTGCTGAAAGGCGGGGCAGTACCGGGCGACAGGCAGAATCTACTGGTTCCCCTAACCCTGGAATTATCTTACAATGAATGGGAAATACTAAGGCAAAATATAGGTCTGTTTCGCGAGCTGGGTTTTGGGATCGAAGAATTTGGCTCCCAGGGAGCAATTGTTCATTCGGTGCCTGCCGTTATTCCCAAGGGTAGGGAGAAGGAGATTCTCCTGGCGGTATTGGGTGATTTAGACACTGGCTGGGAAGGGAAATCTTTCCAGGAACTCAAGGAGTCCCTTTCCCTGTCCCTTGCCTGTCACAGTGCCATCAGGGCTGCCAAGGTGCTGAGCCCAGAGGAAATGGGGGCTCTGATACAACAACTGGGCAGTACGAAACAGCCCTTTACCTGCCCCCACGGACGCCCTACCATCATTCATCTCTCTGCCGAGGAATTGGAAAAGAAATTTAAACGAGGGTAAGTCACCACCAGGAAGCTGTTATTGGGATTATGTTGTTGGGGGAGGAAACCAGTGAAGATACCACTCCTTGTAATTGTAGGCCCCACTGCTGTGGGTAAGACAAAAACAGCCATTCAGGTAGCCCACCGTCTCCAGGGTGAGGTAGTATCTGCCGATTCCCGCCAGGTCTATCGCTACATGGATATTGGAACGGCGAAACCCGATTGGGAGGAAAGGGAAGGAATTCCCCACCACCTGATTGACATCGTCAATCCCGATGAAGAATTCAGTGTCGCCGATTACCAACGGTTGGCCCAAAGGGTTATCAGGGATATTTGGGAGCGGAATAAACTTCCCATCCTGGCCGGCGGTACCGGGTTTTATATTAATGCCGTTATCGATAACTATAACTTTAGTAGTACCGCTGTGAATCGGGAATTCCGCCAGCGGATGCGGAAGCTGGGGGAGAAATATGGCGGGGCCTATCTATTGGAAAAACTCCGTGGAGTCGATCCGGTGGCAGCTGAAAGACTCCATCCCAACGACCTGCGGCGGATCATACGGGCTCTGGAAGTGTATGAGTATACCGGCCGTCCCATTTCCCAGTGGGAGAGGGAGCAGGATAAGGAGAGCCCCTATTTGCTCTATATAGCGGGCCTCACCATGGATAGGACCTCCCTGTATTCCCTTATAAATGAGCGGGTAGAAAGGATGATTGCCAGGGGCCTGGTTGATGAGGTGCGGGATTTGTTGGCCAGGGGTTATTCGCCGGACCTAAATTCCATGCAGGGCCTGGGGTACAAAGAAATAATTCCTTATCTGGAAGGGAAGGTTAGCCTGGAAGAAGCTGTGGAAATTTTGCAGCGGAACACCCGGCGCTTTGCCAAAAGGCAACTAACCTGGTTTCGCCGGGATAGGCGGATCAATTGGTACCATATTTCTATGCCACCAGGGGAGAAGCTCATGGAAGATATTGCTAGTACAGCGGCAGGAAAATTGGGGCTGGCGGCGAATAAACTCTAGCACGGGGGAATTAATAAACTGGAGGCGATATTTTATGGCCAAAGGGCAGTTGAATCTGCAGGATAGTTTTTTAAACCAGCTGCGGAAGGAAAACGTACTAGTCACCCTCTATCTGATTAATGGGTTCCAGCTCAAGGGTATTGTGAGGGGGTTTGATAATTTTACCGTAATCATGGAGTCCGATGGTAAACAGATGCTGGTCTATAAGCACGCCATTTCTACTATTACGCCAATGCGGCCGATAACCTATGGCCTTGCTCCCACCGAACAGCAGGGACCCAGTCAAGGACAGCTGTAGGGAAGGGACTATTGGCCCAGAAGTGGTAGTCTAGAGAAAGGAGTTCAGAAGAGATGGCAGAAAAACCGATTATTTATACAACGCCAACGTGCCCCTATTGTGATAAGGTGAAGGAGTTTCTCAGCCAGAAGGGGTTAGTTTTTGAGGAAGTTGATGTGGCTTCCGATCCCCAGGCCCGGCAGGAGCTCATACAAAAAGGCTATCGAGGCGTTCCCGTTACAGTAATTGGTGAAGAGGAGATTCTTGGCTTTGATGTGGCCAAGCTTGAAGAGGCCATTGCCAAGGCTGGAATTTGAAGGGAAAGAATCCGGTTCAACCGGATTTTTTCATGGGAGGGCAGGTGAAGGCAGTGGAGGTTAACCTGGCATCTATACGGGAGGCCGCCGCCAGCATTCAAGATGAAATTCATCATACCCCTTTATTCCTATCCCGGACCTTCAGTGAATTAAGTGGGAACATGGTCTATTTAAAGGCGGAAAATTTACAAAAGACGGGCTCCTTTAAACTCCGGGGGGCATTGAACAAGGTTAGACATTTGACAGCGGCGGAAAAAAGAAGGGGCGTTATAGCCATTTCGGCGGGCAATCATGCCCAGGGTGTAGCCCTGGCCGCGACCAGGGCGGGCATTCCCTCTACCATAGTAATGCCGGAGAACGCCCCCATAGCTAAGGTTATGGCCACCAAGGGCTACGGTGCCCATGTAGAATTATTTGGCAAGTTCTTTGATGAGTGTGCCATTAAGGCGAAGGAACTGCAGGCCGAGACCGGGGCGACTTTGATCCACCCCTTTGACGACCCCTATGTTATTGCCGGCCAGGGGACCATCGGGCTGGAGATTATGGCCGCTTTACCGGAGGCAGAGGTGGTCCTTGTGCCCGTTGGCGGCGGAGGCCTGATTGCAGGGACGGCCATAGTCCTCAAAGAGTTGAAACCTTCCATAGGGGTGATTGGTGTCGAGGCAGAGGGGGCAGCCTCGATGCAGGCTTCCCTGCAAAAGGGTAAGGTAACGACACTGGAGTCCGTTAAAACCCTGGCCGATGGAATAGCAGTAAAGACACCGGGTCGCCTTACCTATGAGATTGCCAAAAAGTATGTCGATGATGTGGTCACCGTCAATGAAGAGGAAATAGCCAACGGGATTCTAATGTTGTTGGAGAGGGGAAAATTAATCGTTGAGGGGGCCGGTGCTGTCCCCATCGCTGCTTTACTCAACAAGAAGCTAAACCTGGCCGGGAAAAAAATAGTAGCCATCTTAAGTGGGGGAAATATAGACGTCAATATTTTGGCCCAGATCATCGAGCGGGGCCTGGTCAAGGCAGGGCGGCGGGTAAAGATTATAACCTATCTGGAAGATAAACCCGGCCAGCTCTACCAACTCCTCGGTCATCTGGCCCAAATGGGGGCCAATATAATTAATATCTATCACCACCGGGAAAAAATGGGTATTGAACTGGGCATCGCAGAAGTTGAGCTGGATCTGGAAACCAGGGATGCGGAGCATTCCCAGCTGATTATCAATTCCTTAATCGAAAAGGGATACAGGACCCGTTTTCTCGACTAGACAAGGAGGGTTTTGCCTGCTTTAAAACCAGCCCAATAATCCTTTCTCCTGGAGGTCAATCTTATGAACCAGATAAAGCAAATAATATCTTTATTCGAAGAGAAGGGGAACAGGGACAACGCCATCCCCATGGCCAAATACATGAAGAATAATTTCCCCTTCCTTGGGATTAAAACACCAACCAGGAAAGAGCTGCTGAAAATCTTTTATAAGGAAAGCGGTATCCTCAAAGAACCCTTTCACGGGGAGCTGGTTTTAGCCCTCTGGGAGCTGGAGGAGCGGGAGTACCAATACGCTGCCCTGGATTATATAAGGCGCTCACTTAAAAAACTCGATAAAACCGACTTGCCCCTAATGGAAAAGTTGATTACAACAAAACCCTGGTGGGATACCGTCGATATGCTGGCCCAGCATCCCGTCGGCACCATTGCCCTTAAATTTCCCGAAGTTATCCCTGAGACCATAGTGGGCTGGGCCTTTGGCAATCATCTCTGGCTGCAGAGGGCTGCCCTGCTGTTTCAGCTGAAGTACAAGGAAAGGACCGATGAGGAGCTATTATATACATTTATTAAGTATCATTTCGCCAGCAAAGAGTTTTTTATCCAGAAGGCCATCGGCTGGGCACTGCGGGAATACTCCAAGACAAATCCCGAATCAGTTAGAAAATTCATAGCCAATAATGAACTACCCAAACTCAGTGTACGGGAAGGGAGCAAATATATTTAGGGAAAAGAGAACCAATTCGGCTTGTGCCGGTTTTTCTTTTGTCTGGATTAAATTAGTCGGCAATATGCATGTGAGATACTTATCATTTGGCAATTAATATATTATAATGCAATTGTGAGAACCATCTCATATCCTTCCTAGGAGGTGCAACTATGCCAAAGCCAACCTTCTACAACCTGAAGGAAGAAAAAAAGCGGCGGATTTTTCAAGCGGCGGTCCAGGAATTTGCATCTCACAAGTTCAGCGAAGCGTCTCTAAATCGAATTGTTAAGACTGCTAAAATACCCTGGGGCAGTTTTTATCAATACTTTGATAATAAAGAAGACCTTTATCTTTACATTATCAAGGAATTGTCAAAATATAAATGGGATGCGCTGGAACAAGCGGGTGTGGATAATATAGATGGAGATTTTTTTAACATAATTAGGGAAAAACTTATAGCCCTCATTGAATTGAGAAAGCAGAACCCGGACTATGCGCATATTGCTCTGCTGCAAGAAATGGATGACAGTGATTTCATTCGGAAGGTGCGGGGAGATTCAACAAAACGCTGGAAAGAGATCATTGAGCGGGATAAAAAGAGCGGCTTAATAAAAGAGGAAATTGATGCTGACGTAATGATAGATATGTTTTATAGTTTTTTATTGCTGAATTTTTATAGGACAGGACTTGATGATGAAGAAAAATTCATGGCCACGCTGGATGAAGCCATAAAAATCATGCGGGAAGGTGTAAGTGTAAGGTAATAATCTGGCTAAGATAACAATTTAGCTTTGGGAGGGATCTCAAGTGAAAAAATATATTATTGAACTAAACGACAATAGGGCCTGTGAACTGTCTATTTCTGGGGGGAAAGGTGCCAATCTGGCCAAGCTGCACCATATCCCGGGTATTCCTGTACCGGATGGATTTGTTGTTAGTGCCCAGGCTTACAAGGAGTTGATCTTGTCTGAACCGGAAATTGGAAAATTGTTATCCCGGTTAGAGGAGATTACAGCAGAGGAAACTAAAACCATATCCCAACTGAGTAAACACATAAGGGAAGAAATCATCAAATTAAGCTTTCCTGTTGGCTTCATAGAAATAATTGGTGAGGTGCTAGCAAAGCATGGTGATTCATTGCCATACGCGGTGCGCTCCAGTGCCACAGCTGAGGACTTGCCCGGGGCTTCCTTCGCCGGTCAGCAAGATACATTTTTAAATGTTATTGGTGTTAAAAACATTTGCAAGGCAATTGTCAGGTGTTGGGCATCCCTGTTTAATGAACGGGCTGTTGCTTACCGCATAAAAAACGGTTTTACCCATAGCAAAGTCGCAATTGCTGTGGTGGTTCAGAAAATGGTTGTTCCGGAAGTATCAGGTGTAATGTTTACTGCCGACCCGATGACTTCCGATCGTTTTACAACTGTTATTGAAGCGGTTAGAGGTTTGGGGGATGATTTGGTATCCGGGCGGAAAAACCCCTTTGAATGGAAGTTGCGGGAAGGCAGGCTGATGAAGACAAGGGAAGGAGAAGGGGAAATGCCCCTTGAAGAAGAGCAACTTTGGGAATTAGCGGGAATTGGTAAGAAAATTGAGAGGGATTTCGGCTGCGAACAGGATATTGAATGGTGTTATAACAAAGATGGTTTCTTTATCGTTCAAGCCAGGCCCATCACCACCCTGTATCCCCTGCCACCAAGTCCTGATGGTTATAAGCATTGTGCCATTTCTGTGGGCCACCTGCAAATGATGACTGACACGATTCTGCCTTTAGGTTTGTCCATGCTCAAAAAATCAAGGTTTTATAGCTTTTATGAGCTGGGTGGACGGATGTACACGGATATCACGCACGACCTGCGAACGCTGAGAGGACGCCGAGTCTTCTTGTCGGAAGCCAGGATCAAGGATCCGCTGCTGCATAATGCGCTGCAAGAAATTACTAGAAGAAAGGAATATGTCAGGAAAATTCCCAAAGGTCCCAGCAGTGCAATTTCCCTTGAGGGCAGGGCGGCAATAATTTGGCGGGCTATCAGTGCCTATTTCAGACCTGATGAGGCGGAGATCGACGCCTACGTTCAGAGGCAAAAATTTGCGATCAAAGCCGCGCAGCGTAAATTAGAGGCGCTTTCTGGGGTGGAAGCCTTGCAGTTTATACTGGACGACCAGAAAAATATGCGTATCACCATCTGTGATCCAGCAGGTGCAGGTACCGTTCTTACGGCCATGTTGACTGCCACTCTAATTGATCGAACCATAGAAAAAATCACGGGCGAAAAGGCTATTTCCAACCGCCTGGCAAAATCGGTAAAGCATAATGTTTCCTCCGAAATGGGGTTAAAACTAAGTGAAGTTTCCGATGTGGCAAGAAAATATCCGGAAATAGTTTCTTATCTAGAACAAGTGGGAGAGGATTTATCCCTGGAAGAACTCAGAAAAGTGGCTGGAGGCCAAGAGGTGGCCGACAAGCTGGAAGGGTTCTTGGCAAAATATGGTATGCGCTGCCCTGGTGAAATTGATATAACCCGTGACCGTTTCCGTGAACGTCCAGGCTTACTTTGCGCTTCCTTGCTGAACAATATTAAAAATCTACCTGCCGGTCATGCAGCAGCTTCTTTTGAACAAGGTAAACAGGAAGTGGAACAATTAATAAAAGAGCTGGTAGCAAAGGTGGAGACTGCCTATGGAAAAGGCGAGGCCAGGAAGTTAAAAAGGCAAATAGAAATATATCGAAAATTTGTTGGTATAAGGGAATATCCGAAATATTTTTGGATGAGCTATTATGATGTGTATAAGCAGGCTATTATGAGAGAAGTAAACAAACTTGTGGAGACCGGTGTGCTAAAAGACCCTAGGGACGCTTATTACTTGTCAATAGAAGAACTGATTGAAGTAGTAAGGTCCGGGTACGCAAATCAGGATTTGATAGAAGAACGCAAAAGTGCTTATCGTTCATATGCTGCCCTTAAACCGCCCCGGATTATTTTTTCCGATGGAGAAGTACCTCTCGTATCCTATTCTGCCCATATTCCCAGCGGCGCCCTGGCGGGGCTTGGGGTATCGACGGGTATTGTTGAAGGCCGGGCCCGTGTGGTAAAAAAGTTTGAAGATGCTCATATCGAAAAGGGGGATATTCTCGTTACAACATTCACAGATCCTAGTTGGACACCCATATTCGTATCTATTACTGGCCTTGTTACAGAGGCCGGTGGCATGATGTCCCATGGGGCTGTAGTAGCCCGGGAATACGGCCTGCCGGCGGTTGTCGGCGTGGTGAACGCGACCAGACTGATAAAGGATGGGCAAAGGATTCGCGTAAATGGAACAGAAGGGTATGTGGAAATCCTGGAATAACAAGAAGGGGTGCTCTGCTTGGAGAGGGCAAGGGAGAAAAAAACTTTTAACATCAATCTAATCTTGTTATTGCTGGGAAGGATGGTTTCCGATACGGGAAGCAGTCTCCAAATGGTCGTTATGCCCCTTTATCTTATCGATATAAACGGTTCGGCTGCTATCGTAGGAATCTTCTCCTTTCTCGCATTAACGCCGACACTTCTGGTTTACCCCTTTGCCGGTGTCCTGGGGGATAGACTTAATCGAAAGGCAATCATGGTGGCAACGGATATTGCAAGTGGAGTGATAATACTTGTTTTGGCCACTACCTCTCATTTAGGAAAAATGAGCCTCGCCTTGCTACTGTTTGGTCAAACCCTTGTTTCCCTGCTTAATGGGCTGTTTGACCCGGCCACAAAGGGAATGTTGCCCCAGCTGGTAGATGCAGGGGATTTGACCCGGGCTAATTCGGCCGTTGCCGCCCTCAGGACTCTGTCCGGCCTGTTGGGCCCTGTAATTGGTACGGCTCTATACGCTAATTTAGGCATTACCATATTGTTCTTTCTAAACGGGATCTCCTTTTTGCTCTCGGCAGGCAGCGAAATGTTGATCAACTATAAGCATTTCGGGCAAATAAGGCGGAAAGGCACGAAGGGTATAGTAGCAGATTTAGCAGAGGGCTTGCAATATATTTTGACTAATAAGATACTGGGTAAGTTGTGTGTTTTTTTCCTCCTCGTGTACGCTCTAATACAACCCATTTTCACAGTGGTACTGCCATTGTTTTTTAGAAATCAGCTCAATTATTCCGACACCCAGTATGGCTATCTGCAAATGATTATCATCTTGGGGGCGTTATTTGGAAGCATTCTGGTAGGCCTATTATTCGGTAAAGAAAAAAGGGTTATTGCACCTCTTGGGATCGGCTGTCTCATGCTCATGGGTATGATGTTGATATTTTCGCTATTATTGTTCCCCTTCAGCTTATCCCTCCTGGGAAAGGAGACCCTTTTCTATTTTTCCATCCTGGCAGGAACCCTTTTCCTGTTAAGTGTTGCCATCATGTTCATCCATGTTCCGATTCAGGCCCTTATACAAAGGGGCACACCCAATGAATACATGTCGCGGATGTTTTCAATCGTGGGTTTAATAACGAAGGGAGGCATTCCCCTTGGTGCCTTGCTGTATGGGTTTATCATCAACTGGCTGGAAATACACAGGACAATATTCTTGACTACATTAACGATTATTTTCATTTCCGCGTTGTTCTTAAGATCTTTTTCAAAAGCCTATAAGGCATAGCTAGGGCGGGCCAGTGAATGGGAGGCGGCTATGGATAGTCCCAGCCAATGGACCTGTTTTGGAGGCTTGTTTCCACCAAGAGGCTAATCAAGTACTTCCACATATCCCTCCGTACCGTTCAGACGCAGTCTTTGTCCGTCTTTGATGAGCTTCGTTGCCTTTTCTACGCCCACAACCGCCGGGAGACCGTATTCACGGGTTATGACCGCCCCGTGGGACATCTCGCCGCCCACCTCGGTGATAAGCCCGGCAATGGTAACAAAGACCGGCGTCCAGCTGGGATCGGTAAAGTGGGTCACGAGAATGTCACCCTTTTCGACATAGGCTTCATCCAGCCTCGATACCACCCGTGCCCGGCCCTCGATTACGCCAGGTGAGACGGGAACGCCGATGAGGGCGCCGGCGGGGACGCTGCGGCGGTCATACTCTCCAGAGGGAACTTCGCCGTCTGATATGATTATGCGCGGTGGGGTCAACTTTTCATAACGGGAATATTCCTTCTTGCGATTTTCAATCAGCCTTTGGTCAACCCGGCCTGTTCTAACCGCTTCGCGAAATTCGTCCAAATAAAGGTAGAATACATCACTTGCCTTATCGATAACGCCTGCAGCTGCCAGTTTTTCTGCTTCCCGCAGAATTGTTCGCTTATAGATTGCAAAGCGGCGGATCCAGAAATATTTCGCGTATTCCCTGGCACCGACGAAGTTGCGGAATACGCTGATCATTTTTTTCGCCGTCCGTGCCTTACGGACACCGCCGGGAAGTTGTAATAGCCCATTAATTATTTCCTTTTCTTTTTCTTTGGCTTCCCGTTTTCCCTGTTCAAACTTCTCAACATGTTCCCCGGGTTTAAGGAGTTTTACATTGCTCAGGATCACAGGGACCAGCTGGGTGGGCTTTTCGGAGAAGCGGGGTTTGGTAATGTCTATTTCCCCGGGGCAGCGCATACCATATTTTTGC
Organism: Clostridia bacterium DTU030; assembly: GCA_001513125.1. Classification (GTDB taxonomy): domain Bacteria; phylum Bacillota; class DTU030; order DTU030; family DTU030; genus DTU030. The sequence continues at coordinate 11,740 of LFSN01000056.1, read as the reverse complement.
AGGAAGTTCTTGATAGCTGCCTCTGCCTCCTTGCCCCCTGGCAATTTTGCCAGGTCGGCGAAAAAGTTGTGGTCGTCCCTGGCCTGGGTAAGGTATTGGCAAACCTCGGGGTACTGGCGAACAACATCGGCAAGATCGCATATGGCCAAGCCCATCTCGGAAGTAACGTTGTGCTCCACAGATTTAGATAGCAATTTTGTAACATTCTTCGCTCCCAGCCATTTTTTTATATTTTTATTGAGCCAGTTTGCTACAAACTGGCAGACAAGTACCGTTCCGAATATAGTGGGATCGAACAACCTGGCCTGCAGTTCTTTTCTATCTTCGCTGATATAAGCAAACACTTCATCGCCGGTGAGATTCAGTAGTTTTTGTTCAAGCTTTTCCAGAGACTCCTCGTTTCGTCTGATCAATTGGTCAAGAATTGCAGGATCATTTTTTATATACAGCCAGAGAGCTTCTTTCAGCCACGAAAACAGCTTGGTCCCCTTTAATAGATTACCTTTTCCCCTGGGAAGACTCTTGATATAGTCTTTATCCTCCATGACCTTACGGACGGCACTGGCCATCAGGGGGTCCATATTGTCCACCTTTTGCTTTATCATCCGCCTGCCCTTGGGTGTGGTCAGGTCGAAGGTTATATCCACAAACAGCCGTCCACCGGCTCTATCTACGGGAAAAAGGGATGCCAGCTGGAAAAAAGACATGCCCAGGGGCAGGATAGGTTCAGTCATAACCTGCATATGGCCCACCGACATATAGACGTGTTTTATATTGTCATCGCTTTCGGGGACTGGAAAGAGGGTCGTGATGGGGCGGCTTTGCAAAATGTAAAACTGGCCGCCGGCAAGACACCACTCGATATCCTGTGGATAGCCAAAATGGTCTTCGATCTTCCTACCAAGCTCTGCCAGCTGAAGGATCTGCTGGTCGGTCAGAACCTGTTCCCCTGACCGGCTGATTTCTTCTATCATAGTACCCCCACCTTCTGCCCCTTTGCTGGCAAGGGTGTGGGTGCCGATTCTTTTGGAGAAAATTGCTCCCTTCCGAATTTTATAGGTATCAGGGTTAATGAGGCCGGCCACCAACGCTTCGCCGAGGCCAAAACCGGCATCAATAGACATTGTCTTTCTGTCGGAGGTTACGGGGTCGGCGGTAAACAAAATGCCTGAGGCCTCCGACAGCACCATTTTTTGGATCACAACGGACAGGGATACCTTGCGGTGATCGAAACCGTTCCGGATCCGGTAAACCACAGCCCGGTCAGTATAGAGGGAAGCCCAGCATTTAATTACATGCTTAATTATCTCCTCTCTACCTTTGATATTTAAGTACGTATCCTGCAGACCAGCAAAGGAGGCGTCGGGAAGATCCTCGGCAGTTGCGCTGGAACGCACGGCAAAGGCCTGGTGGCTATCAAACTTGGCCAGCCTTTCACAAATGGCATTTTTAATCTCATCCAGCATCGCTGAGCTTTGAATTTCCGAGCGAATCCTCTGGCTGATTTTTGCAATACGCTCACTTTCCTCAATTCCTATTTCAGCAAGTTCATCCAGCAAATTTTGCAGATGCTTATTGTTCTCTATAAATCTTTTATAGGCCGTGGTAGTGATGCAAAAACCTTCGGGAACCAGGATTTCGGGAATGCGGGTCAATTCCCCGAGATTTGCTCCTTTGCCTCCCACGTCCGCCTGCATTGTTTTGTCTATCTCAGGAAAATTTAAAACATATGACCTCATAAAGATACCCCCGGTGTTTTGTAGTATTTTCCCTCACAATTCCATAATATAACCTGCAAAATAGGGTTGTCAACAAGTTTTGAAATGTATATTGCAATATTACAAAACTCTGTTATGATAGATCTTGGGTGATAGATATGAACGGTTTTGCAAGAAGAACGGAAGCCAAGAGGAAGGCAATCATCGCTGCAGCCAGGGAACTTTTTACAAAGCAAGGTTTTATCGGAGTGGGAATTGCTGAAATTGCTGCGAAAGCCAATGTTTCGCCGGTGTCCATTTACAACTACTTTGGAGATAAAAGAACACTGGCCAAAGAGGTTTTTATCTACATACTGAACGAAATAATCCAGGAGTATGAGGAGATACTGGACAGGGATATTTCTTTTTCAGAAAAAATAGAGATAATCATGGCCAAAAAGCATGAGGCGATAATTGCGGCGAGCCGATCTAATTTCAAAGAAGAGGCCTGGTCCGATAAGACACTGCGCCAGCTGTACTGGGATGTGGTGGCGGAGAAATCCGCCGAGCTTTATTCCAAATTTATCGATCTTGGCATACAAGAAGGAGCGATAGATGAGAGGATCCCAAAGGAGGCAATAATGAAATTCCTTTACTCATTGAAGACTATCATGCAGGAGCCCCAATACCTCCAAACCAGCGCTGAATACAAGCTGGGGCTTATCAGGTTGTTTTTGTACGGCTTGTTGGGAAAGGCAAGTTCATAAGCAACAATCAGTGAGAAAAATCACCAGCAACTTTTCCGGGACGAAACCGCCCCGGTTTTCTTAGTGATTGCCTTGACCACTTTGGTCATCTTGTTGTACAATAATAATGACCAAAGTGGTCATTTGAGATTTAGTAAGAAACGGGGTGATTATCATCTATCAGAAGTTTTTCAGTCTGGAATCTGAAAAGAAAGCACGTATTATAAACGCTGCCTTAAAAGAGTTTGCCCGGAATGGTTACAGCAAGGCATCGACCAACGACATTGTAAAGGAAGCAGGAATATCTAAGGGATCATTATTCAACTATTTTAACAGCAAAAGGGAACTCTATTTATTCCTCCTTGATTATGTAGTTAAGATAATAGAACAAATATACGCTGAAGTGGATTGGATGGAACCAGATTTTTTTACCCGAATGCGGCAGTTGGGGGAGGTTAAATACAAAATTTATAAAAAGTATCCCCATGCCTTTAATTTTATTAAGACTGCAGCCCGAGAAGATGCGGCTGAAGTTAAACCTGAAATTAATAGAATTGGTAAAGCAATTATCGCCGAGGGTTTGGAAAGAGGTTACCAAAATATTGATTGGTCAAAATTCCGGGAAGATATTGATCGGGAAAGAATGATTAAGATAATCAACTGGACGATGCTGGGTTTTGCCGAAGAGGAAAGGGATAAAGTAAAGTCCTTTGAAGAGGTCGGTACGGAAGTCCTGAAGGAAGCGGATGAGTATTTTAGTATCTTGCGGCGGTGTTTCTACAAAAAGGAGGAGCAATAAGATGTTTATTGAGGTTGTGGATCTGAAGAAAGGCTATATAACCGGTGAGGTGAGAAATGAAGTATTAAGGGGAATCAGTATGGCAATGGACCGGGGGGAAGTAGGGGTCATCCTGGGTCCATCGGGTTCGGGAAAATCCACCCTGCTGAATATCATAGGAGGTGTTGACCGGGCCGAAAGCGGCAGGGTTATCGTGGACGGGGTCGAGATAAATAATTTGAGTGACGATGAGCTGACGGAATATAGACGGGGGGATGTTGGCTTTATATTCCAGTTCTATAACCTGGTTCCCAATCTTACGGTGGGGGAAAACATTGAGGTCGTTTCCAATATCAGCAAAGCACCATTGAATGTCGACGAAGTATTAGCGGCAGTGGATATGCTTGATAAAAAGCACCGCTTTCCCAGGGAACTGAGCGGCGGTGAACAGCAACGGGTCTCCATTGCCAGGGCCATTGTTAAAAATCCGAAGTTACTCCTTTGCGATGAGCCGACGGGGGCCCTGGATTATCAGACCTCTCGCAGTATCTTGCAGCTCCTGCAACAGGTGAACAAAGATTTTTACACAACCATATTGATGATTACCCATAATACAGCCATTGCTGCCATGGCAAACAGGGTGTTTAGGCTAAGGAGCGGGGTCGTTGTTGATGAGGTGGTTAATCAGACGATTCTGCCAGCAGAAAGGATTGAGTGGTGATGGTTCTGCAGAGAAGAGTTTTACGGATGTTGAAAGAAAACAAATTGCGTTACCTTGCAATTCTTATCCTTATTATCCTGGGGAGCTACACCTTTGTGGCGGCTGCCGGTCTTTCCCAAAATCTTGCCAGTTTGGTTACAACCTTTACAGAAGAGCACAGGCAGGAAGATCTATCCTTTAGGACGGACAGGGCTATTCCTGATTATAAAGAGATGGAGGAAGCGGCCAATGCTATTATTGAGGATTACCTGAGTTTTGATGCCGACCTTACCGATACCCTTACCCTCAGGCTCCTCAGCAAAACAGAAAAACTGAATATCCCAGCTGTTACAGAAGGGCGGCCCCTTTCCGGGCCGGGTGAAATACTCCTTGATCCTGCCTTTGCAGGAGCCAATGGCTATTCTCTTGGAAGTCAAATAGCGGTGGCGGGCAAAACCTTTACTGTGGTGGGTTTTGTATCCCTGCCCCATTATATTTATCCCTTAAAAAACATCAATGACATAATCTATTCGCCTACCGAATTCGGTGTGGGTGTTATAGAACGGGAGGCCTTTGTCAATATAGGTGGATATGAGCGGATTTATTCCGTCAGGTTTAATGATAGGACCCAGAGCCTAAATACCCAGGCGCTGCAATTGCGGGAGTATCTGCAGGCAGAAGGTATTACTGTCTCTGATTGGGTTGACATTATGAATAATAGACGGGCAAGGTTAGTTTGGGCATCTATCACCGGGATGCAGACCATGAGTGTGCCCTTACCGGTCGCAATGTTTCTTTTGTCCTGTTTAATTATCGGCATCATGTTCTGGCGGCTGATCCGCCGGGAAGGGGTTATTATCGGTACCCTTTCTGCCCAGGGTTACCGGCGGCGGGAATTATTGGTCCACTATATGGCTATTCCCTTGCTGCTGGCTTTGGTGGGCGGGCTGATAGGAACTGTTCTGGCACTACCATCTATAGAGCCAATGCTCAAGGCGCTGACTTCCTACTACAATGTTCCCGTACCAGGTATTGAGATCAGCTTTTTCAATGTATTAATCGGCATACTGACGCCCGGGTTATTCTTGGGCCTCAGCAGCTATCTGGTTATCCACTCTGAACTGAAACGTTCTCCGGCGGAACTGATGAAAGGAGACCGGCAGAGAACCAAGGTTAACCCTTTGGAGCGGTCCCTCAAACTGGATAGGTTTAAGTTCAGTACCAAATTTAAACTGCGGGAACAGCTAAGAAGCATTCCACGTCTTGTGTTTCTCTTTTTGGGTGTCACCAGTGCCTCGGTCTTGATGCTCTTTGGTTTTACTATGTTGAACTCTTTTAACCATGTGTTTAAGACTTTTGATGTCTACCAGTTTGAATACGAATATTCCTTCCGGGAATTGCAAGTGGGGGAGGCGCCGGAAGGGGCAGAGGTTTTTAATGCAGGGAGGTTTTATCCCGAAGACAAGGAAGATATTGAGTTTTATATAACCGGGATAGAGCCGGATGCAGCACTTGTGACTTTGAAAGACAGGAAAGGAAATCTTCTTCCCAACAATCAAACCAACATTACCAGGTCTTTAGCCCGGCGTCTGAACATTAAAGCCGGAGATACAGTAACCTTCATCAACAAAGAGGATGGGAAGCCTTACTCCTTTAAGATAGATGCAGTTGCCGATTCCTACATCGAGCAGTTTATATTTGTGCCTATCAGGGAGTTTAATGAAATAATGGGCTTCCCGGAAAACAGCTATATTGGCCTTTTCAGTACAGAAAAGCTTGACATTCCCGGAGAAAAGCTGGCCGGAACCAAAACTATGGGTGAGTTGCCTGAGGCAATGGATGAATTTTTCGGACAGACGATTTCTATGGTAGTGTTGCTGACAATAGTCTCCAGTATTGTGGCCATGATTATTATCTATCTGGTAACAATATTGATTATCGAGGAAAACAGGAACACCATCTCCCTTTTCAAGGTATTTGGTTACAGGCGGCGGGAAATCCGGTCCCTGATTCTTGACAGCTCCACCTTTGTTATAGTGACCGGATTTATAATCGCTGTTCCCATTGCGGCAGCATCAATGGGAGCACTCTATGGCTATCTCGGCAATATGATAAATCTAACCTTACCACCTATAGTCAGCCCCCTTTATGTGGCAGTATCCTTTGCCGCTATTATGTTGACCTTCCAGTTTAGCAAGCTGCTGTGCGCAAGGAATGTGGAGACAGTTTCCATGAGCGAGGCGTTAAAAGCAGGAACGGAATAAAAATATATTGATCGTGTAGATTAACACGGCGATGGGGATGACATAGGAAGTATCACCATTTACGTGTCATCGTCGGGATTGACTTTATATATGCAAAATACGGGGGCTGCCGAGGCAGGGCGAAAACTGCCTCAGCAGCCCCAGTTGACTAAGGGGTGCTCGGTTATTGTTCCAAGAATCTCCGACCCAGGGCATCGGCGCCCAGGATGGCGTCATAGATTTTCTTCGCTGTTACCTCAAAGGGTTCGTTGTGAACGTAGTCGGGGACAGATTCGGAAACCTTCTTGATTTTTGCCGGAATATCTTCGGTCACACCAATTTGGGCCAGGGTAATGGGCAGACCTACAGTATAGTTAAAGTTGATGACTTCTTCAATCAGCTCGGCCGGACGGCCTTCCATTACCAGCTGGGCTATGGTGCAGAACCCGACTTTTTCGCCGTGATAGTAGCCATGGACATCTTCCAGGACTGTGAAGCCATCGTGCATAGCGTGAGCCCCGGCGACACCATTATTCTCAAAGCCTAAGCCGCTCAAGAGGACGTTGGCTTCCACCACCTGCTCCAGGGCAGGGGTAACTATACCCTCTTCTACAGCCGCCTTGGCCATAGGACCGTATTCCAAGAGGATCTCATAGCAGAGGTTTGCCAGGGTGCGGGCAGTCACTGTGGCCTTAGCACCGGCATTGGTGTCGTTGTTAGCCTGGAAGTTGGCTTCAGCTTCAAATTTGGTGGCCAGGGCATCGCCCATTCCTGCTACTAAGAACCGGGCTGGAGACTTGGCGATAATTCCGGTGTCAACCAAGACAAGGTTGGGGTTATTGGGGAATGTCCAGACAGCTTCGTAAACGCCTTCTTCTGTATAGATGACAGAAAGGGCGCTGGTGGGAGCGTCGGTTGCAGCGATGGTAGGGATTATCACTACAGGGATGTTGCCGAGCTTATGGGCTACAGCCTTAGCGGTATCAATGGGTTTACCGCCACCGAAACCAATGACGAAATCTACGGCTTCCTGTTTACCTAATTCTACCAACCGATTGATCTGTATTTGGGAACATTCCTTGCCGCCAAAATTATCGATAACGTATTCCTTGTCTTTCAAACCCGCTTTAAGTTCTTCTCCCCACGCCTTAAGTCCAGATCCACTGGCAACTACCAGGGCTTTCTTACCAAAGGATTCCAGGTATTTACCCAGGTCTTTCAGGGCACCTTCACCTTGCACATAACGGCCTGGAGAAATTAGTGAGATTGTCATTTGTTTCACCGCCCTCTAAANNTAATTAACACTGATCTATTACTTCTCCATATAATAGTATATTCCTGCCAAGGGATACAAAAAAAACGAAGTTCTACAATTATGACAATATGCCATCATTGTTCTTTTAGCGTGCCCAAACCGGAGCCAAGTTATTCACAATTGTTATTTTCCTAGTGCAAAAGCTGGCCTTCTACAGCAAAGCTTCTTTCCGGGTTTTATTGTAAATAAATTGTTTTACAAGGAGATTTGCGCGGCATCAGTCGGAGAAATAGATAAATAAATAACAAAGCAGGAAATGCAGCAAGTGAACTATGAAGGAGATGGGTGGTTTAGCCCTGATAACGTGACATCGGGCGGGAATAATAGTTAAAACAGTGATCTAGATCAATTTTTTTTGGCGCAAAGTATGCCAAACTATCTTTAGCAAGGAAAAACAAATACATGGGAGGAGGAATGTATATGACTACCTTCAACAAAGTGAGAGAACGCAATTTGCCAAAACTAGAACAATTTGTACCAATTGTAGAACGGGTCCATGGCGGAAGTCACCCGGAATTTCATGCTGTACGCAAGGTATTTGATGCAATCAGGGAAAAAATTAATGGGGCGGGAGGGGAGAGACCCGACCTGGATGACGAGTTCAAGGAGTTGCGGGAGATCACCGATAACTATGCCGTACCAGCCGATGTCTGTGAAACCTATGAAGCCGTGTATAACATGCTGGCGGAACTGGATAAAGCTTACCAAGACTAAGCTGCTTCATCTGTCCTTTGTAAGGGATACGAGTTTTAGGAGGGAGACATGCAGAGATTTATTTTAAGTAAGAAAAATACCATCACCTTGATGTGTGGCATTTTAATTGCAGCGGCCTTTATCGGCAAGTGGACACTGGCCAATATGGCTATTTTTTCCTGGTCTTTGATCATCGCTTCCCTTTTAGGTGCCACCCCCATTACTATCCAGGCATATCAAGCCCTGCGGGTAAAAGTTGTAAGCATTGATGTATTAGTTACCATTGCTGTTCTCGGGGCCTTTTTAATTCAGAACTATGAGGAAGCGGCCATTGTTACCTTTCTCTTCCTTTTCGGTGCTTATTTAGAGCAGCGGACCCTCAATCAAACCCGCTCTGCCATCAAAGAACTGACGGAAATGGCACCAGAGAGTGCCATAAAACTAATGGAAAACGGCAAATTCCAAGAGGTTGAAGTCGATGAAGTTGATGTGGGAGATGTCCTACTTGTGAAGACAGGGGCAAAGGTTCCTGTGGACGGTACAGTTTTATCCGGAGAAGGATATATCAATGAAGCGAGCATTACAGGAGAATCTGTCCCCGTCGGTAAGGAAAAGGGCGCAAAGGTATATGCCGGTACCATCCTGGACAATGGAACGCTTCAAATAGTTGCTGACCGGGTTGGCGAAGACACAACCTTTAGCAAAATTATTGAACTTGTCGAAGAGGCCCAGGATTCCAAGTCAGAAGCCGAACGCTTTATCGACCGCTTTTCCAAATACTATACACCGGCTGTCCTGGTCATAAGCTTCATTGTCTGGTTGTTTACGAGAAATGTTGAATTGGCCATTACTATATTGGTCCTCGGCTGCCCGGGCGCTTTAGTCATTGGTGTACCTGTTTCCAACGTTGCCGGCATTGGCAATGGAGCCCGCCATGGCGTCTTGCTGAAGGGCAGTGAAGTTGTTACCGATTTCAGCAGGTTGGATACTATTGTTTTCGATAAAACAGGTACACTGACCGAAGGAAATCCATCCGTTGCACAAACCAAGTACTATGGAGATAATCTTGAAGAAGTGTTGGGTTATCTTGCCAGTGTCGAAAGGGAATCAGATCACCCCTTGGCCAAGGCGGTTTTGGAGGAAATAGGTGAAACAACCTTCTTGCCGGTAGAAAATACCGAGGTTGTAAAGGGCGGCGGGATTGTAGCCTACGTCAATGGACATAGAATAGCCGTCGGCAATGTTGCCTTGATGGAAAAGGAAAATGTGGAACTGACCGAGGAAGCCAGGGCTGATATAGCCAGTTTTGAGGAGAAGGGTAATTCCCTGGTTTTGACTGCCGTTGACGGTCAATTGAAGGTCTTGATGGGTGTCCGGGACCAAATTCGCTTCGGCGTTAAAAAGGATCTCCAGAAACTGCGGCAATTAGGTGTAAAGAATCTGGTCATGCTATCAGGCGACAACCAGGGAACCGTCGACCGCGTCGGCCGGGAGCTGGGCTTAACGGAAGCCCATGGAAACATGCTGCCGGAGGATAAGGCTGCATATATCAGGCGGCTGGTAGAGAAGGGCCAAATCGTTGCCTTTGTCGGCGATGGGGTTAACGATAGTCCCGCCCTGGCTTCAGCAAATATTGGTATTGCCATGGGCGGAGGAACCGATGTGGCCATTGAAACATCGGATATTGTCCTGATGAATTCAGATTTCAGCCGCCTGCCCCATGCCTTGGGTTTAGCAAAGGCTATTGCAAGAAACATGCGACAAAATATTGTTATTGCTGTAGGTGTTGTGTTTATTCTACTTACTGGCCTGTTGTTGGGCGACTGGGTGAATATGTCCATCGGCATGTTGGTCCATGAAGGCAGCATCCTGGCTGTAATCCTCAACGGCATGCGATTATTAGGCTACAGGTTAAAATAAATTAAATTGGGAGGTGTCAACAACATGAAATCGGCAACGATCCAGTTGGAAACCTTAACATGCCCCTCTTGTCTGTTAAAAATCGAAGGCGCCCTGAAGGCTCTGGAAGGTGTTGACAAGGACACGCTAAAGGTAATGTTTAACTCCAGCAAGGTAAAGTTAGATTTTGACGAGGACAAGGTTTCTATTGAAGAAATAGAAGCGGCCATTAATAAGCAGGGTTATGAAGTGCTGAAAACCAAAGTTAAATAGTCTGATTAATGGCCAGATAATTCACGTCCTCGTAACGTTAACAAGGCAAGGAAATACTCACCATAACCAATATCCTCCTTATCGGTTGGTTATTCTCGTATAGAGTACCGATGAAGGAGGATTTTTCTCTGGTTGGGAATTAGGAGAGCAATTCAATTCAATTGATAATTTTACTAAAAATTGGAGGAATGCGGTGATTTACAGCTAACAATTTAATGTGTGTTCTTGTCCGTGGTTTTGTAGTGGCCACGGGATGGATAATAAATGGCTGAGCGCAGTAAATGAACTGAAAAGTACCCTTGCCCGGGCCCAAGGACAAAGAATTGCAGTCTATCATTGACGCGCGGGATGAGGTATTAGCACGCTATCAACCTGTTTTCTCCCGGGAACATATTCCCAACCTTACCCAGGAGGAGTTCAGCTCCTTCCTGTATTTTGATAACAACAAGCACTGGACAGGGCTCTACCGCCATGTTGGTAAACTAACGGCTGCTATGAAGGCCCTTCGCCATGCTTTGAAGATCCTCTTGGAGGAAAGTCGTCCCATTGACCAACGTTTCTCAGAGTTAGTGGGCTCTTCAATGGTCAAGGGGCTGGGAAAAGCTCTGGCCACAGCAATACTTCTGGTCGCTTATCCGGATCGCTATGGGGTATGGAATAACGCATCAGAAGCCGCCCTCAAGCAATTGGGTATTTAGCCTGCTTTTGACCGGGGTCTCACTTTGGGGAAACGCTATGAAGAGATTAACAAGCTTTTGCATAAACTCTCCAGCGAGGTTGGCGTAGATTATGGACCTTGGATGCCTTGTTCTGGGGTATTTTAAAGAAAAGCGAGGCTGGAGATATCGTATCAGTAACACCACTGCCGGAACATGGTTTCCGTCTGGGGCGGCATCTCCACGATTTTCTCTTCGACAATTGGGACCCCACAGAGTTGGGAGGTGAATGGGAGATCGACCGTGAACCGGGAGATGAGGAAGCCGGTTTTGAATACCCCACCGCTGCCGGACGTATAGATATCCTGGCGCGGCATAAGGAGCGCCTCCAATGGCTGGTGGTGGAGCTTAAAAAGGATCAGACCACTGATAGAGTAATTGGACAGCTCTTACGTTATATGGGGTGGGTCACAAACATCATTTGGCTTCACCAGGGGAAGAGGTAAAGGGTTTGATTATATCCTCTGACGTCGATAAAAAACTTCAGTATGCAATGGCTGTTTTTCCACCCGGACAAGTCCGGGTCATGCGCTACCGGGTGCAATTTTTCCTCGAGCCCGTTGAGCTAGAGAATGAGTAAATAAGATTATTTAACAACTAAACTGGAGGTGAAAGCCGTATGTTGATAGTCAATAGAATTGATCCACCATGTGCAAATAAAATTGACCCACCTAAGAGCA
>LFSN01000015.1:15741-15953 GCA_001513125.1 Clostridia bacterium DTU030 | reverse complement strand
GCATAGGGGGTCCTGTTGCCCTGGAAGTAATCGAGGAGTATGAGGCCTTCGGAGCCGATGGGGATTTCGGCTGCCTTTTCGTCAATGACCTGGTAGACGCTTACGCCCCTTTCCTTTGCTTCCTCTTCCCACTCGGCAGGCATGAAGTTTTTCCGGAACCAGGTCTTGATGGAACCGGTGGAAACCTGTCCTCCTTCCACCAGGCTTGTACC
>LFSN01000015.1:13463-15602 GCA_001513125.1 Clostridia bacterium DTU030 | reverse complement strand
AATGGTTTCATAGAAATCCTTCTGCCAGCCGCCCTGGGGCTCATCGTAGAACCAGCGGAAGGAAGCCACGGAAATGTTGGAATTGATATTCCCCGACAGTTTCCAGTGCAGCCAATCGGTGTATTCAAAGACGATCTCGGCCTTCTCCCAGTTTTCCGGCTCGTTCTCCTTAATCCAGAGGCATTTGGGAATAAGGCTTTCGGCCGGAACCCCGGACATGTAGTATTTGATCATAGGGTGCTTCGTTTCGTAAATTCGCTGGGCCTGATCGGCGGAACGGACATCCATCCAGAGAATGGCAGGACGTACCGGCCTTTTATCTTTATCCAGCAGCACAACAGTGCTGGTGGTAGCGTCGGCTGTAACGGCCTTGATATCCTTAGGATCGACACCGGCGGCCTTAATGGCTCCTGGTATCGCCTCCTTGAGGGCCTTCCACCACTCATCGGGATCTTGTTCTGCCCAACCACTCTTGGGATAAGTTGTCCCATATTCAGCTACATGGCTGCCGAGGTTGTTGCCTTCCTTGTCGAAGATTACTGCCCTTACACTTCCGGTACCACCATCAATACCCATAAAATACGGGGGACGTGGCATGGACATTTCCTCCTTTTTTTCAGTGATGTTCTTGTTGATTTGGAAAAAAAGGTATCCTTTTGCGGCAGTACTTCCTCTTAACTGAGCCTCCCTCCCGTAATTAATATGGTATCACCTGAGACATAACTGGCCAGATCAGAGGCCAGGAATGCCGCCACATTTGCAACCTCTTCCACTGTACCGGTCCTGCCCATTGGTATGGCAGCCATACGCTCTTCCTTAAACTTAGGATCGGTGAAGAGGGAGTCCAAGAGCTCGGTTTGTATATATCCCGGAGCCAGGGCTATAACCCTGATGCCATATTTACCCAGGGTCTTGGCGCCAAACTTGGTCAGGGCGATGATGCCGGCCTTAGACGCCGAGTAATCGGGTCCCTGGGAACCTCCGGTCACCCCGGACATGGAAGCCATATTGATGATCACTCCAGAACCCTGTTCTTTCATATATGTTCCAGCAGTCTTCATACCCATAAAAACCGATTTCAAGTTTATTTCCAGGGTTCTATCCCACTGTTCATCCGTAGTGTCGAAAAGATCAATCTTCCGGCCAATACCGGCATTGTTCATGAGAATATCGATCTTTCCCCACTTGGCAACGGCAGCGTCGATGAGACCACTGACAACCCCGCTTTCACTGACATCCCCTTCGGCAACTATTACATCGGCGCCCAGCTCCCGCAGTTCCTTTTCCAGGGAACGCATATCATCATCGATACGGAGGTCATTGACAGCTATGGCGCTACAGCCTGCTTCGGCAAATTTCAGGGCAATGGCCCTTCCCATTCCCCTGGCAGCACCTGTGACAACAGCAACTTTCCCGGCAAGAGAGATTTCTAGTGCCATATGGTTATCCTCCTTGTCATTTAAATAAGGCGCTATGCAGGTCATATCCGCCTGCCTTTTATTAAATTGCAAAAAATGTACCAGGTATTAAGACCTGGTTTACTTTTGCAAACTTTCTATGAGGGAACAGTTTGGCACCTATAAATATGGGGCATGGATAGGGAAATAAGTGATAAGAAATGATGTTATACAGCATTGGAACGATGCTTACCCGCATTATACGGTGGGCATTTTTGCCTTCCCTGGACAAATACTGCCCCACCGGGCAAATTATAACACCCCATAACCGCCCTTTGCTCCAAACAGCGTAACCTGTACAGGCTGCATAAATAATCAGCCCAAAAACCAGCCAGTTGCCTTGCCGGCCATTCTGCAGCCGACAGTTTTCCCCCTGGTGCGGCTGGCAACCCTGTCGTGGCCGGCTGAAAATAGATTTTACAAGGGGCAGGAAAAAGGAAACCCCTGGCGAATATTACCACCAGAGAAGCTGGCTTTTAGAATGTAAGTGCCGCAGGACAAGCCATCAGCGTGTATAGAAAAGAAAGGGGAAAGTATAAATGAACAACGAAGAAAAAATCCTTTCCCTGTTGGAGAAAATGTACATTGATTTTAATAAGCGCTTTGGGAACTTAGAAACCAAGCTTGGAAGCATTGATACCAAAGTTGGAAATCTGGAAACTAAGGTTGGGAAGCTCGAAAC
>LFSN01000015.1:0-13431 GCA_001513125.1 Clostridia bacterium DTU030 | reverse complement strand
GGCTCGGAAATCTTGAAATAGAAATGGTAAGCATCAAAGCTTCTGCCAGCAGAATAGAAACTGACCACGGCGAAAAGTTAAGGGCCCTCTTCGACGGCCACGAGCTTATTACAGAAAAGCTTGACATTATTGAGCAGGAAGTATCAAAACACGAAGAGATCATATTGCGGGGGGTTAGATGAGCCCAGGTATCTTATCACAGCAAAAGAAGACCACTCTCGGGTACTTATATAGGAATTAATAGTGTAAAAGCCCCGGTGCTGCGCCGGGGCTTTTCTATGGAAAAAGGAATTAGGTCAACGCTTGGCGGATCCTCTCCACTATTTCTTCCAGCCTTCGGACCCGCTTCTCTAAACTTGCCAGATCGTCTGCCGGTGGTTGCGGTGGTTCAATTTCCGAGTCTTCTGTGGCCAGAAGGCGTTCTAAATAGTCCCGAACCAGGATCCTTCCATAAGCAGGATCTGGTGCCCACTTACCTCCGAGCTCTTCAACATGCCGGATAGACCCAGCCCAGCTGAACCCTTTGACGATATGGTACCGGCCGTGGGGCTCACCCAGTGGTGGTAAACCTACATATGCAGCCAAATGGTTGAAATGGGCCCGGACCCCGTCTTCCGGGGTGGGAAAGCTTTCATGATCCTCCGGCCGGTCCCCGGTTGCGTCCCTGGTCTTTATACCCGCCCAGTTGTTTTGCTCTGGTCGCACAATCCCGCCGTAGCGGCCAAAGGCGGTTTCCCTGGCAGCCTGGGCATAGGCCACTTCGGGCCGAATGCCTATAGTCTGGCCAACCTCCCAGTACACCGGAGCTATGGCTATGAAGCGCTGGTGGGATCCCCGGCCCTGGGCCCACGCCTGGGCCTGGGTTACAGTGGCCCGGGGCGGCCCCATTATGGGCGTTCCTTCGCCTTCGTCTATTTCCCTGCCGTACCACAAGAGCACGGCCTGATTGATTGCCCGGGCCTGCTTCTCTTGAAAAGCTCGCGATTTGATAAGAGCTGCATCCTGGGAATTGGTCAAAAACCCGCCCTCAATTATGACCGCCGGCATCTGGGTCTTTTTTATAACATAATAGTAATCCCGCCCATCGCTGCCTGTCCTGGTTTTCACTCCCCGCGATGGCAGTTCGGGGATTAGAACCTGGTACCGGTCATGGATTAACTTAGCTAACCGCTGGCCCTCGCCCCCGACAATACTGTGATAAACTTCCATACCCCTGGCAGCACTCTCAGAAGCAGCATTATGGTGGATACTTACAAAGGCATCCACCTTCTCCCGATTAGCCCTTTCCGTCCTATCTGGCAACGAAACATAGGTATCATCCATCCGGGTCATGATTACATTTACCCCGCTGGCCGTGAGCAGGTCCCGGGCCAGTAAAGCCACAGCCAAATTGACTTCCTTCTCAATTATATTATTGGCCGTTGCCCCGGGATCAGAACCGCCGTGGCCGGGGTCCAGCATTATTTTCATTCCTCGCTCCCCCATTTCTCCGATAAGTCAACAACCAATCCTATTTTTATGGTCTCATTATTTATATGCATTCTATGCTCTGGACCAGAAAAAGCGCCTGAAAGCATGGAGTAGAACAAGGAAATGAAATGAGGGTTAACCGTAAACTCATACTATCATTGGCTACAGTACGGCCACAAAACAACTGTATCTCAAGACATAAGAAAACCACGGGATCTAAAAACCCCGTGGTTACTGTGTTTCCAATGGTGGGCGCGGCAGGGATTGAACCTGCGACCTCTTGAATGTGAGTCAAGCGCTCTCCCACTGAGCTACGCGCCCCCGCTAGACTGTTTACCCTTTTCCCGTGTGCTTATTATAGCACAAGGGTCCAATTGGCGTCAATACAGGCAAAATTCTTCCTCTACGCCATGGGAAAACAGCTTTTCTATAGGAAGGTGACGATAATATAGATCTCCACAGCCATAGCAAGGAGCATCCCTATCGTTACCAGGAGCCCCTGCCAGGTTTTGGGAGCACCGAAATTAAAACTCTGGCTGGGCCTGGTCATACCCATAACCCTGCTCGCCCAGCGCAGGTGAAACCACTGGTCCTTTTTTTCTCCCAACAGGCGATTGGTGAGGGCAATGGTGCCGAACATGGCCGCGATGATCAGTGCCATCTTAATGATACCCATAAGACTGCCTCCAGATTATCCCCCTCCGGTGGGCTAATTTTATTTTTATCCGGGGCACCCCTTCATTCCTTATTATTAACTATTCTCCTTACCCTCTTCCAGTATTTTTTCAATTAGGGCCGCCATTTTCGCCACAATCTCGGCACACTTTTCCCGATAGTTTTCATCTTCGGGATCCCGCAGGTCCCGGCAATAAACCGAGCCCAGCTCCTCCTTTGCCTGCTCATAGAATTTTTGGCAGAGTTCCTTTAGCATTTCATTGCGTGGCTTGCCCGGGATCCTGCCGTAATGCAGTCCCAATACCATGATGCCCCCGGCAATGGCCCCACAAAGGTCTCCGGAACCAAGCCCCCCGCCAAAGCCACTGGCCAGACAGTTACCCAGGGCCTGTTCATCCTGATCTAAACCTTCGGAAAAGGCCTGCCAGATGGACTCGGCACAGTTGGCCCCACCCAAGAAAATTCTTTTCGCCCTGTCGGCTCGCAGTGAAATCCTTTCTTCCCGCTCGTTCACCTGGTCTCCATCCCCCTTCCTACAGGCAAAAATTCGCCGTCGCCAGCTTGTTTCCCTTTTTTTATACTGAAAATTAGTATGATTTTTTTATAACAAACATTGGTTTTTCAAGTCCCAGCAGAATTCTCCTGGACAAGTTACCATTATCGGCTGTGAGGAATAGAATGCGAGAAGGAACCCCCCCTAGAGTCGTGAAAGGAGTGGATAATGTTGGAACAAAGGGCTTGGAGAGAGGTAATTGAATTTCCCCTGCCCGGCAGGCAGCGGAAACCCCGTCAGTTGGGTCTTACCATGGTCATAGACAAGGGTTTGGGGATCACAGAAACCAGGGATCTGCTGGAACTGGCCTCCGACTACATCGATTTCATCAAGTTGACCTTCGGTACTTCCGCCTTTTATCCCGCCAAACTCCTCCAGGAGAAAATCCAATTGGTCAAGTCCTACAATGTAGATATCTTCCCCGGCGGCACCTTCCTGGAGATCGCCATTCTCCAGGGAAAACTGGACAGCTTCCTCCAGCGGGCCGTGGATCTGGGCTTTACCTGTGTGGAAGTCTCCGACGGTACCATCGACATGTCCCCTGCCACAAGGCTCGAGGCCATCCAGAAGGCAAAGGACTACGGCCTCAAGGTCATCAGTGAGGTGGGGAAAAAGGACCCCCAGGAAAGGATGCCGGAAAAACGCATGCAGGAACAAATTGCCCGGGATCTGGAAGCCGGGGTTTTGGGTGTCATTATCGAAGGACGGGAATCGGGCAAGGGTGTAGTTATCTATGATAAGGAAGGACGAGTCATGGAAGATGAGCTGGAGAGGCTGATAAGGGGTGTGGAAAGGCTGGAAGCCCTCATCTGGGAAGCCCCCCTCAAGAACCAGCAGCAAAACCTCATTCTCCGCTTCGGCCCCAATGTCAACCTGGGCAACATCCAGCCCGCCGATGTCCTGGCCGTAGAAGCCCTGCGCTGCGGCCTGCGGGGAGATACCCTCAAGGCCTCCATCCGGGGCCTGAACACAGCCTCCTTCCTGGATACTTCCCACCTGGCCCTACCCGCCGAAAGGAGATGAAGAAATGGCCCGCTTCAAACTATCCCTGGACTGGTGGGCACTGGTGCTGGCCGGTGCCTTTTTCCTGGCCGTTAAGACCGGCCTCATCAGCACCGTACCCTGGTAGTAACTCTCATGGGGAGGGTTGACATTGACGGTCAATGAATTAACCATGCGCCTCTCGCGGAGCATAAACCTGGGATTGGGCTCTGCCAGGTATCTTCCCGGTATCTGCCTCCTCTTTGTCGTCGGTTACCTGGGCAAAATTGTGGCCAACTATGTCCCCCACACCGAATACGTCCTCTTCGCCATCGCCATCGGCATGCTCCTGCGGAACACCATCAAAATTCCCCAGATCTTTGTACCCGGTATAAACACCTACGAATTCTGGCTTAAAACCGGTATTGTTCTAATGGGCAGCCGCCTGGCCCTGCAAAATGTCATTTCCATCGGTGCTACCGGCCTGCTGCTGGTGGTGGCAGTGATCTTCGTTGCCCTGTTGTCGGCCACCTACCTGGGGCGGCTCTTCGGGCTTTCAGAAAGAATGGCCACACTGATAGGAGTAGGGGTGGGCATCTGCGGCGTTTCGGCCATTATTGGGACAACGGGGGCCATCGATGCTAAGGAGGAGGATGCCAGCTACGCCATTGCCACCATCATGGTCTTCGGGGCTATTATGGTCTTCCTCTTCCCCCTCCTGGGACACATGTGGGGGTTGAGCGATGAATTCTTTGGCTTCTGGACCGGCCTGTCCCTGGACAATACCGCGGCCGCAGTAGCCACCGGCTTTGCCTACTCGGAGGCGGCAGGCAATTTGGCCACAGTAGTCAAGTTATCCCGCAATGCCCTGATGGGGGTTGTGATCCTCATCATTGCTCTTCTCTATGCCCGCAAAGGCCTGCGGGACAGGGTCGAAAACAAGGCGGCCTTCCTGTGGTCCCGCTTTCCCAAGTTCCTCCTGGGATTCTTGGCCTTTTCCCTGCTGGCCACCCTGGGCTTCTTCGACCCCGGCCAGGTAAAGGCCCTGGATAATCTGAGCAAGTGGTTTTTCCTCCTCACCTTCGCGGGGGTTGGTCTCTCCACCGAATTTAGCCGGATGAAGGCCGGATTAAAACCCTTCTTAGTAGGCCTGGGGGTAGAGACAGTGGCAGCGGCAGTAAGTTATGTAATGATCCTCCTTCTCCTCGGTGTGTAGAGCTAAACAACCAGGTCTGCAGGCTGAAAAAGAAACTTGTAATATAGGCGTAATTTGCCTGTAATATGATTGTAATATTAATACCTTAAAATGTATCTACCGAGGAGATTAAATACCTTTGTGAACCCCCTCTCAAGTGCACGGCTGCAGGCCGTGCATTTTGTTTTACCCACAGATTGTACACCAGGCCGGTCTTTTGCGGGTGTTAACTCCAGAGGAAAAGGACCATTAACCCCACCAGGGGCGGAAAGACCAGGTACAGGGCCATGCGCAGGGCGCTAAAGCGGGGACCAAAGAGGGCCAATTCAAAGGGGAGCCTGCTGGTGCTCCACAGCATCCAGCCGGTGACAAAGGAAATTACCGTGGCCAGACTCGCCCCTGCCTTGTACATGGAGACAATGATGGGATAGGCCACATAGGGGCCGGAGGGAATTAAGCCGCCGACCAGGCTGCCGATCATGACCCCCTTGAAACCTGCTTCTGACCCCAGCCAGTTCCGGACCAGTTCAGGGGGCAGCAGCACCTCCAGGTAGCCGGCCAGTATAAAGGCGATGATGAGAACCGGTGCTTGATTGAGGAGAATCCTGCTCCCATCCTTCAGCCCCGCCGAGACCAGCTTGGAATCCCGCCGGTAAGCCACAAGCGCCAAAAGCACCGCCGCCACAACTAAAAGGGCCGTCGCTATAAACAATTACTCTTCACCCCCTGCGGGCAAAAAGGGCTCCAGCTGTTTGTCCAGCCGGTAAGCGATATAGGCCAGAACCGGTGGAATGAAAGAGGTCACCAGCCAGCGTATCAGGGTAATACGGGGACCGAGGATGGCCAGTTCCATGGGCAGGCGGCTCAGGTCCCAAATTCCCTTGCTGGTCAGAAAGGTAAAGACGGTGGCAAAGCCTACCCCGGCACTGGAAATGGCCCGGGCGATGGGATAGTAGACATAGGGTCCACCGGGGGTGATGGCTCCCGCCGCCATGCCTATCAGCAAACCCCGCCAGCCTGCTTCCCGACCCAGGTAGTTTTTAATGCTCTCCTGGGAGATCAGCACGCCGGCCAATCCTGCCGTTGCATAGGCTGCCACAATGAGGACCGCCACAGTAATTAGGGTGTCAAGACCCCTTTTGATGCCGGCAAACACCAGGTCCCATCCCCCCATCTGGTAGGCCAGGGCAGCCACCAAAAGGGTAATGACACTAAAAACCTTGGTTGTCCTGTCCATTACCTCACCTCCCCCAAAGCCAGGGTCTTTAGATAATGTTCATCAAAGCAACCCAATATCCGCCTACAAAGAAGGAAACAACTAATCTTTTAGTTCTATCTTTGGTTCCTCGGGATTAGCCCGGTATAGGACAAATTTGCGGCCGATTACCTGGACAACTTCACTTTCCGTTGCCTGGGCCAGCTCCTGGGCAACATCGGCGGTTTCCCGCTCCACATTCTGGTGTACCGTGCCCTTGATCAATTCCCTGGCCTTGAGGGCATCATCTGCCTGCTGGATGAGCATGGGATTTACCCCGTTTTTCCCCACATGGATAATGGGGACAAGCCGGTTGGCCAGGGAGCGCAATTGGGCCCGTTGTTTACTGGTTAACACTGGCAGGCCTCCTTTCCCTAGTTTTCCTTGATTATATCTTTTACCCTCCGTAGGGTAAATACCCCCTTATTACAATTTCCCGAATATACACCCTAACCCTTCCTGCCAGGGTACAATTCACCCGTTAAACCCCCTTTTCCTACCGGGCAGGAAGCAGGAACCCGAGGCAGGGCTTCAGAATAACACTATAAATATATGATATGTTTTTCTCCATTTCCTTTGACGCCCGGGACCCGGGCATGGTATGATAGCCATGTCCCTAAGGGCACAAATTTTTATCTGGAGGTGTCGTTTTGTCCGTTAAGGAAAAAGCCAAAGACCTGGCCCTCTCAATTAAAGAAAGCGAAGAGTATAAGAATTTAAAATCGGCCGAGGCCCGGCTTTCCCTGGATCCCATGGCCCAGGACCTCCTCCAAGAATTGAGGCAAAAGCAGCAGAAGGTTCTCCTGGCCCAACATACCGGCCAGCAGATCCAGGAGGCAGATATCAAGGCTATCGAGCAGCTGCAGGCCCAGTTGAAGCTCAACACCACCCTGCAGTCCCTGCATAAGGCCCAGGTAGAACTTGAAAAACTCATGCAGGAAGTGAACGAGACCATCGCCAGGGAACTGGCCCAGTAGGGGAAAGCCAAATTTTGCATCTATCCCGAAATAAAGGGGACAGACCTTAAAAAAGGTTTGTCCCCTTTATTTTTTCTCCGGGCGTATAAGAAAGAAATTTATTGGTAATTATTAACATTATAGGGATTAAATAGATGCCAGCTATTAAAAGGGGTAGTAAAGTGAAGCTTTCCCGCCCAAGGGAAAGTAAAGATTGTCGCCCTTGGCTCCACTGCCCTGTCAGGGCGAAAAGGTGGGCACCATCACCTCTGCCTCCCCTTATCTGGGGTAGACAGGAGGAGGAGTTTTCCGATAGTATCTCCTTTGGTGTCTTTTTTGCCCAAGGGGCTAAAGGAAAGGAGGAGAAACCATGCGCAGGATCACTGTCCTGATCCTTACCTGCATAATTTGGAGCCTGCTCAGCACTGCCAGCTATGCTCCGGCAGGAGGGGTCATGGCAGCAGCTACCCTGCAGGAAGAATTGGAGGAGGAAGAGGAACCACCTCCTTCATATTCTGGGGAAGAAGTGGAGGAAGAAAAAGAACTACCTCCTACATATTCTGAGGAAGAAGTGGAGGAGGAAAGGGAACTACCTCCTACTTATTCTGAGGAAGAGCTGGACCTTCTTGCCAGACTCGTCCATGCAGAAGCCCGGGGGGAACCCCTGGAAGGTAAAATTGCTGTCGCCAATGTGGTCTTAAACCGGGTTAAAAGCCAGAATTTTCCTAATACAATCGAGCAGGTAATCTACCAGCGGGTCAACGGGCGCTACCAGTTCTGCCCGGTCCGCAATGGTTCCATCAACCAGAAACCATCGGCGGAGGCGGTAGAGGCAGCCCGGCTGGCTCTGGAAGGCAAGGTTGTGGTCAAGGATGCCCTCTATTTCTATAACCCGAGACTGGCCCGCTGCAAATGGATTCGTAGCCGTCCGGTGGTCCGGGTAATTGGCAGCCACAACTTTGCAAGATAAGGGTAAGGATAAGGGGAGCAGAGCACTTCTGCTCCCTATTTCTATTGCTCAGGGGCCTGTCCCGTAATATATAAAATTTGGCCTTGACAAGGATAGTATCTTTGTATACACTCATACCAAGATACCGTTATGGAGGTATCCAGGTTATTGGTGTCAGCCAATTTTTTATCAATGCCAAGGGAGGGATACTTATGAGCAGCATGCGTTATTTCACCTACCAGCACGGCATAAGCACTTACGAAGAACAAGGTAGCAAAATGTGGGAAGCCATATTAGATGATTACTATGCATCCCTGCCCCTGGAAGAGTAAAGACCGGCAGCGGAAATCATTTATATATTCTAGCCTTTAGGCAGAGCCCTACTACTCCCGGTGCACTCACTCCCGAGTGCCTTTTTTCTTTTTCCAGGCGAAAAAATGCTAGCAGAAAGGCCTTGACAAGGGTTATATGCATGTATACAATTATTCATTAATACTAGTACCCAAAATTTTTACCGAAAAAGACAAGAAGGAGTGACGTCCGTGACCACCTTCCGGAAACGTATCAAAATTGTCGACACTACCCTGAGGGACGGAGAACAAACTGCCGGTGTTGTCTTTTCCAACCAGGAAAAAATACGCCTGGCCCGGATGCTGGAGGAGATTGGCGTTGACCAAATCGAAGTGGGCATTCCAGCCATGGGCGGAGCAGAAAAGGAAAGTATTCGTGCCATCGTCCAGTGCTGCCGCCGGGCCAGCATAATGGCCTGGAACAGGGCTGTCCTCTCTGACCTGGAGCATTCCCTGGACTGCGGGGTCGATGCCGTGGCCATTTCCATCGCCACCTCAGATCTGCATATTAAAAACAAACTGGGCAAAAGCAGGGAATGGGTTCTGGAGAGCATAGCTGCCGCCACAGCATTTGCCAAGAAGGCAGGCTTATATGTCTCCATCAATGCCGAAGATGCCTCCCGTACCGATTTGGATTTCCTAATCCAGTTTGCCCAAACCGGCCTTGGCGCCGGTGCCGACCGCTTCCGCTTTTGTGATACCATCGGCCTCTTGAACCCCCAGACCACCTATGAAAGAATCCGGGCCCTGCGCCAGGCTGTCCCGGAACTGCCCATCGAAATGCATACCCACAATGATTTCGGCCTGGCAACGGCCAATGCCCTGGCCGGGGTGGAAGCCGGTGCCGACTATGTGGGAGTGACCATAAACGGCCTGGGGGAAAGGGCCGGCAATGCCCCCCTGGAGGAGGTAGTCATGGCCCTCCACCACCTCTACAATTATGAAACGGGAATGGACACCACCAGGCTAAAGGAACTGGCCGAATACACCGCCATGGCCTCCGGCCGCCCCCTCCCCGTCCAGAAGGCTATTGTGGGCAACAATATCTTCGCCCACGAGTCGGGCATCCATGTGGATGGGGCCCTGAAGGATCCCAGAACCTACGAAGCCTTTACCCCCGAGGAGGTTGGCCTCAACCGGCAGATTGTCATCGGAAAGCACTCGGGGACCGCAGCCATCATTAATAAACTCCAGGCCCTGGGCTATGCCATCGACGAAGAAACGGCCCGGGAGCTGCTGCCCCGGGTCCGGGAATATGCCGTGGGCTTAAAACGCAGCCTCACCGACCCAGAACTGGTCAGCCTCTATCAGGACCTGCTGCAAGAAGGGAAAATCTCAGCCTAAATTCACACAATAAATGGAGGTATACGAAGTGGCCCTCACCCTTACGGAGAAAATAATCAAGAACCACCTGGCCGCCGGCACCCCGGTGCCGGGCCAGGAAATTGCCCTCTACATCGATCAGACCTTAACCCAGGATGCCACCGGCACCCTTGCCTACCTGCAGTGGGAAACCCTCGGTTTGGATAGGGTAAAACCAGGGGTGGCCGTCTCCTATGTGGACCATAACACCCTGCAGACGGGCTTTGAAAATGCCGACGATCATTTATATCTCCGCACCGTAGCCGCCCGCTACGGCATCACCTTCTCCCCCGCAGGCCGGGGCATCTGCCACCAGCTCCACCTGGAGCGCTACGGTGTACCCGGCCAAACCCTGCTGGGCTCCGACAGCCACACCCCCACGGCGGGGGGGCTGGGAATGCTGGCCTTCGGCGCCGGCGGCCTCAATGTGGCCGTGGCCCTGGCCGGAGAACCCTATTACTTAACCATGCCCGAAATTGTCAACATCCAGCTGGAAGGGAGCCTGCCCCCCTGGGTCGCCGCCAAGGATATTATCCTGGAAGTCCTCCGGCGCCTGGGGGTCAAGGGAGGGGTGGGCAAAATCCTGGAATACTCGGGTCCAGGGGTAAAGAGCCTGACCGTCCCCCAGCGGGCCACCATCACCAACATGGGGGCAGAGACGGGCTGCACCACCTCTATCTTCCCCAGTGATGAGAAGACCAGGGAGTATCTGAAGGGCAAGCAGCGGGAAGCAGACTGGCAGCCCCTCAGCGCCGACCCCGGCGCCAGCTATGGACAAACATACCGGCTGGATCTCTCCCGTCTGGAGCCCCTGGTGGCCCAGCCCCACAGCCCCGACAATGTGGCCCCGGTGGCCCAGCTGCCCCCCATCCCTGTCCAGCAGGTGATCATCGGCAGCTGTACCAACTCTTCCTATGAGGATCTGGCCCGGGTGGCGGCCATCCTGGAAGGAAAAAGCCCGGCCCCCGGCGTGGAGCTGGTGGTTATCCCCGGCTCCCGCCAGGTCTACCGCCTGCTGGCCGCCGACGGGTCCCTGGAAAAACTCATTGCAGCCGGTGCCAGGATTTTGGAGAGCGCCTGCGGCCCCTGCATCGGGATGGGACTGGCCCCCGCCTCCAATTCCGTTTCCCTGCGAACCTTTAACCGCAACTTCCGGGGGCGGTGCGGCACCGCCAGTGCCCAAGTGTACCTGTCCAGCCCGGAGACGGCAGCCGCCAGCGCCCTGACCGGTTACATTACCGATCCCCGCACCCTGGGAGAAACCATCACCATAACAGAACCGGACCATTGTGGGTCCGAAGAGGAAAGGGAAGGTGCCCCTGCCCCTGATCCCAACCAGCCCATCATCAGGGGCCCCAATATCAAACCCTGCCCCCTGGCCCAGCCCCCGGCTGAGGAAATTGCAGGTTCTGTCCTCCTGAAAGTGGGGGATAACATCACCACCGATGACATAATGCCTGCCGGGGCCAAACTCCTCCCCTTGCGTTCCAATGTGCCTGCCCTGGCCCAGTACTGCTATGCCAACATCGACCCCGATTTTGCGGCCCGGGCCCAGGCAGCCAAGGGCGGTTTTATCGTGGCCGGGGAAAACTACGGCCAGGGTTCCAGCCGCGAACACGCCGCCCTGGCTCCCCTGTACCTGGGGATAAGGGGGATCATCGCCAAATCCTTTGCCCGCATCCACCGGACTAATCTCATCAATGCCGGGATCCTCCCCCTGCTCCTGGCCAGGGAAGATGACTACAAAAACCTTACACCCGGTGACCGCCTCCTCCTCCCTGCTTTACGGACCAGGATAGCCGCCGGGGAGGAGACCCTTATCTGTAAAAACCTGACCACCGGGCAGGAGATTTCCCTCACCCTGGCCCTCTCTCCCCGGGAGCGGGAAGTGCTCCTGGCCGGCGGCCTCCTCAACTATACAAAGGACAAGCTAACTGCAGGAAGGGATGTTGATAATAGATGCACACGGTAACACTAATTCCCGGAGACGGTATCGGACCGGAGGTAACGGCGGCGGCCTGTGAGGTCATTGCGGCCGCCGGGGTCGCCATCAACTGGGAGAGGGTGACGGCCGGTGCCGCCGCCATTGACGAGTTCGGCACCCCCCTCCCCCAGCCGGTGCTGGCTTCCATCGCCAAAAATAAGGTAGCCCTGAAGGGCCCCCTGACCACCCCCGTGGCCGGGGGATTTCCCAGCGTCAATGTCTCCCTCCGGAAAAAACTCGACCTCTACTGCAATCTCCGGCCCGTCCAAAGCCTGGCCGGCATCAAGACCAGATATGAAAATATCGATCTGGTCATCATCAGGGAAAACACCGAAGGCCTCTACGGGGGCGCTGAGTTTCCCGTCGGTCCCGATGGGGCCGTAGCAAGCAGGAGCATTACCAGGGCTGCTTCCCGCCGGATAGCCGAGTTCGCCTTTGAATATGCCGTCCAAAGGGGCCGGAAGAAGATCACCGCCGTCCACAAGGCCAATATTTTAAAGAAGACCGACGGCCTCTTTTTGGCCTGCTGCCGGGAGGTGGCCCGGGCCTATCCCGATATCGCCTATGGGGAGATGATTGTGGACAATCTCTGCCTCCAGCTGGTCCAGGACCCCCACCAGTTTGACGTCCTGGTCCTCCCCAACCTGTACGGTGACATTGTTTCCGACCTCTGCAGCGGTTTTGTCGGCGGCCTGGGCCTGGTCCCCGGGGCCAATATCGGCCGGGAATGCAGCATATTTGAAGCCGTCCACGGCAGTGCCCCGGATCTGGCCGGGAAAAACCAGGCCAACCCCACCGCCCTCATCCTGTCTGCCGCCCTTATGCTGGAACAACTGGGAGAAAAGGAGGCTGCAGGAAGGATCCGGCAGGCCGTAGAAAGGGTGCTCAAAGAGGGCACCCGGCTGACCCCCGATCTGGGCGGCCGTGCCACCACCGCCCAGTATACGGAAGCCCTGTGCAAGGCCTTACAAAAAACTTAATCTGGGGCACAAGTTTACCCTCACCACTAAAACACCGGACCCGAGTCCGGTGTTTTTCCCTTTCCCTTGCCAAAGGTTCACCTTTGGCATAAAATGAGATTAGAATATTATGAAGTATAGCTTCAGGGGAGGGATATCCCGTGGCCAGAAGGGCAAAAATCCGCGGGAACGTACCCGATTACTCTTTACGGGGGCGCATCTATACCGAAATCAGGGACAAAATTATCGCCGGCGAGTATAAGACGGGGGACAATCTCGTTGAACTCAAGCTGGCCGAGGAGTACGGGGTTTCCAGAACCCCCATCAGGGAAGCCCTGCTCCAGTTGGAGCAGGAGGGCCTGGTCCGCTACGAACCCAATCGGGGGGTAGTAGTCCTGGGCATCAGCAACCAGGATATCCAGGATATCTATGTTATCCGGCGGCTCATTGAAGGGGTGGCCGCCTACTGGGCAGCCAGCCGGGCAACCCCCGAAGAGTTGGAAAGCATCGCCGAAGTGGTGGACCTCATCGAGTTTTACACCGGTAAGGGGGATATAGAGCATATTACCGAACTTGATGTCAAATTCCACAACTTGATCCTGGAGGCCAGCAAAAGCCGGCCCTTAAAACAGGCTTTGGGGAGCTTTATGCATTATATCCAGCGGGCGAGGACAAAATCTTTAAAGGTCCCCGGCAGGCCCGAGGAGTCCCTCAAGGAACACAAGGCCATCCTGGCCGCCCT
>LFSN01000073.1:25199-29627 GCA_001513125.1 Clostridia bacterium DTU030 | reverse complement strand
ATATCTGCTTGGTGGTGGAGATATATTCCGATTCTGGAGATAAACTCGGCCTGTCCCATGCTGCTAACCTTTACACTGCTTTTGGCAAGATGCTCAATAGCCCTTCGATGTATAAAGGCATCGGTGAGTTAGTAGATAAAATAGCCTCCCACCAATGGGGCGGTGCTGTCTCCATAACGCGTTCTAACAAAATCATCATTTTCCTTCCTGTAGAAGATGTAGGGAGGCTGAGAACTGCCAAATTGGAAAGCAGAGCTCTGGCTGCCAATTTGCATGATCGTATTAAAGAACAGTTCAGCCAGGTTGATTTTTCCGTGGGAATAGGAAGGCCATGTGAAAGCGTTTTGGACTTAAAACGTAGTTTTCTTGAAGCTGTAGAAGCCATAAGAATGGCAAGGAAGATTGCATTGCCCCATGCTGTAGCCCATTTCGAAGACTTTGTGGTTTACCATCTTTTAGATTCCATAAATAACCGCCAAGAACTAGAAAGATTCTTTAATAATACAGTAGGCAAACTAGTTGAGTACGATGCTAACAACAATACCGATTTAGTCAATACTCTAGAACATTTTTTTGCCTGCAGGGGAAATATGAGTGCTGCTGCGGAAAAGCTCTTTATCCATCGCAATACAATGATGTATCGCCTGGATAAAATCAAGTCCATCCTCAATGTTGACCTGGAGGACGCAGAAGAACTGTTAGAGTTACATTTAGGCCTTAGAGCCATGCGGCTGTTGTCGATGGGAAAAAAATCTGAACCTGAATCTAGCAAAGAGGAATCTTAATTGCTTCCACTGTTTGTTACATTTAGACATGTTGCACAGTAGTGGCTCGATCTTTTAGGGCACAGAGCTGATGACTAAGGGTTAGATATATTGATATCCTTAAAGCAAAGTAGTAGCTTCTTTCTGAGCCTGAGCAGTTTACAGTTGGGTGAAGGTGGGAAGGAAAATGGGCAATGATATCCTCGGTATTATCAATGACTTGTGCGACCCGGAGGAAATAGGCGAGTTAACCAAAATGCTCCTTAGTGTCCCCAGTCCTCAGACTGAACTTTTTGAGGACGAGCCTTTGGTTAAAGACTTTATCAAGAAAGTGGTCAAGCCCTATCTAGAAGGTATCGGCATTCCTGCCTATCTCGATGGAATGGGAAATCTTATTGCCACCGTAGGCCAGGGTAAACCGGGGATAGCATTGATTAGTTATGCCATGACGGCCCAGGCTGGTTCCATGAAGGATGCTTATAGAGGCCAGTTGGTTCCGGGCGAACCATATGGTTATTCTTCAGTTTGCATAAGGGGCAGGGGTAGCTGCGAACAGATGGGCGCCCTTGGGGCTATGTTGGCTGCCCTTAAGATTATTCTGGCTGTCAGGGAGCAGCTTAAAGGGACGGTAACCTTTATTTGCAGTACCGCCGGCGAAACTGGGCGCCACGATGCCCTGAACCACATTTTAGAAAGCAAGGGGCTCCAGGCGGAGATAGCTGTTATTGGCCTTGGCACTGCCAATGCGATCTGCCTGGGCAATAAGGGACGGGTTGATGTTCTGGTTGAGGTCTATGGGAAATCCTGTCACAGCAGTGTGCCCCACGAGGGAATTAATGCCATCGAAGGGGCGGCTAAAGTGCTGAATATTCTTGGGGAGCTAAAGCCAGAAGCAACTCATCCATATTTAGGGAAGTCAACTTTTGCGCCCATGTACATAGAGAGTTTTCCCAAGGCCACCCATACCATTCAGGACAAATGTGTAATATCCTATGACCGTCGACTTCTACCCGGTGAGTCCCCCGAAGGGGCCTTGGCAGAAATAGAACACCTCCTCAGCGGTATTAAAGATTACAAGATCGAGGTTAAGAAGGGGCCCTTTATGTATCCCTCTGAGATTGGGAAGGAAGCCAAAGTGGCCAGGTGCCTTGCCGGCGCCATCCGTACGGTGACCAACAGGGAAGCTACCTATACTTATTTTAACAGTGCCCTGGATGCCGGCCTTCTTAACCGGGCAGGCATAGAGTGCCTGATGTTTGGGCCGGGGAGGAGATAATAGGCGGCTTGATCATTGACTGAGGGAAGTATGGGCAGTAAATGGTCCCCTGCCAGAAAAATAAATCTCTAGCAGTTTTGAACTGCTAGAGGTTTATGCAGTCTGGTCAGGATAATAAGAATTATCGCCATAGTCACATCTTAAATAAAAACCAACGGCAGGTGCTCAGTTCGTATTTTAATTCATAGACCCGCCGGCTGCCGGCAATGATGCTCTGGCACCGGTAAATGAGCATTCTATTGCCGGCCAGCTTCTCCTCGGTCCTGTATAAAATCCTGTCCACCTTTATTACCTGGGTAGAGCCATCGGTGTCGGCTATCCTGTACCTGTGGGGGATGGGCAGGCCATCCCGGGGATAGGTGGCGATCACATCTATTGGTTTCATGAGAACCTTCACCGCAAAACACCCCCGAAATTTTTAGAGAATGCTGGACATCATGGGATAATCCTCTTCCCAGACCCCTCCCGTAAGGGGCCTAATACCCGAATGGAGGAAAACGGCCCGCATGATCATATTGGACCCGTATTTGTTGCGGATTTTATCCACGGCCGCATCCATGGCCCGCTCTTTCCAGGCATTCCCGGGGTCAAAGAGGGAGAGCTGCTGCAGGGAACCGTCGACCAGGGCCCCGGCCCTGACGCCGATGGCCCGCAGGGGTTCTCCCTGCCACATTTCATCGAAGAGGGAGGCAGCGGCCCCGTAGATCTGGTTGGTGGCATCCGTTGCCGTGTACAATTTCCGCTGGTGGGAGTAGGAGAAAAAATCCTTCGTCTTCAAAGAGACGGCCACCAGCTGGGCCAGGTAACCGGCATTGCGCAGGCGCATGCCCACCATCTCAGAAAGGGAAAGGAGGAACATGTGGGCCGTTTTCCTGTCTTCCACGTCAAAGGCGATGGTGGAGGAGTTGCCCACGCTTTTGATGCCGGGCAGGTCCCCCACGGGGGAATCCTCCCTGCCGTTGGCATAGTTCCAGATCAGGAGGCCGTGGCTCTTTAACCGTTTTTTCAGCAGGTCCGGGTCTGCCCGGGCCAGGTCGCCGATGGTATAGATCCCGAAGCGGTGGAGCTTGGGGGCCGTGGCCCTGCCCACCATAAAAAGCTCTTCCACCGGCAGGGGCCAGAGCTTTTCCGGAACTTCCGCCGGGAAGAGGGTGTGGACCTTATTGGGCTTGGAAAAATCGGAGGCCATTTTGGCCAGGAGCTTGTTGGTTGAGATCCCGATGTTGACGGTAAAGCCCAGTTCCCCGTGGATGCGGTCCTTGATCTGGTGGGCCGCTTCTATGGGGTCCCCGAAGTGCTCCTCCATATGGGTGTAGTCCAGGAAGACTTCATCGATGGAATACCTTTGGATGTGGGGGGAGTATTCCCGCAGGAGCTCCAACATGGCCTCACTGCAGCGGATGTAGAGATCGTACCGGGGCGGGAAGATGGCCAGATCGGGGCATTTTAGGCGGGCCGCATAGAGGGTTTCCCCCGTCTTTATCTGGTATTTTTTGGCCGGGATAGATTTGGCCAGGACTATGCCGTGGCGTTTTTCCGGATTGCCGCCGATGACGGCAGGGATGGTCCGGATATCCAGGGAAGCCCCATGCTGGAGCCGATCCACTGCTTCCCAGGAAAGGTAGGCCGAGTTGACATCGATGTGGAAGATAATTTTCCTTTTCCCCGCCAAGGGTCTTCACCTCCCGAGAGAGTACTTATATTATAACCCAAACATATGTTCGAGTAAAGGGGGTGGACCCGGTTCTGCTGGGTTCCAAATTTTTCCGGAAAGCAAGGGGGCCGGTCCCTATTTTACAGCAAAAAAGAACCGGCCCTGCCCAAAAGGAGAGCATGGCCGCCTTGACAGGAAGAAAAAGGGTGGTATAATGAAGGTTGTTCCTTATTTTAATGTCTTTTAATCCAAGAGCGGCGGTGTTAGCTTTCCTCCAACTTTAAAGGGGGAAGTAAAAGTATGAAAGACAACTATGCTTCACTGACGACGATAGTGTTTGTCGATTACGAGTCGTGGTTTTGGGCCCTGTACAACCAGTACGGGGAGACACCCGATGTGCGGGAATTTATTCAAGATATAAAGCAACGGGGGAAATTAAAGCAGATTTACTTTTTTGGTGATTTTACCAAGGAGGAAATGGCGCGTGAAAAAAACAAATTGAGGACGGTAACAAACCAAATCATCGACTGCGCGACGGAAGGGACACCGAAAAACTACACCGACTTTATCATGCTGGACTACATTTACCGGAGCATTCTGCAGGATCAGGATGCCAATGAAATAGAACAGTATATCCTGGTAACGGGTGACGGTCACTTCCACAGCGTGGTTGCCTATCTGACCACCTTTAAGGACAAGATAGTGGGGATTTACGGCGTAGAGGGCTCCTTGAG
>LFSN01000073.1:1689-25114 GCA_001513125.1 Clostridia bacterium DTU030 | reverse complement strand
ATTCTGCCCACCTTTTCCAAAACAGTCGAGGCCACTGCCAAGCATTATAAAATAGATAAAATAAAATGCGCTGCAGCCCTGAGCAGGTTAATAAGCGATGGTTATATAGACCAGAAGATAACAAACTTGCCCGATGGCAGGGGCATTCAGGCCCTTTTCCCCAAGTGGGACCTAATAATAGAGGATGGCATATGGGACCCCAATAATCCTCTGATGACCGAGAGCGACAACGTGGAACAATTGCAAGAAATCTAAAAAAGGAAATCTAACACCGCCGAAGATGCCAAAAGGCCCTTTACCCTGTTACGGGGTAAGGGCCTTTCCTATTTCAAGATACCTGGGGGTTAAAGCGGTAAAACCTTCATAAATGAGGTCCTTGTCCTGCATGTACATTTGCAGATCCTTGGAAGTGATGAGTTCCGGCCTCTTTTCACTGGTGAGGATATGGCTGTTGATCAACACCTCGGCCACAAACTGGGAGCAGAAATAATGATACTTCCTTTTCAGGGGCCTGTTTAAGAGGACACAGAATAAACCGAGAAAATTGTACTTATATTTTTCTCTATTCCTTAAAAAGTGCTCGACCTGCTCCTTCAAGGCAGAGTACTGTTCAGCGGTTACGCCTATTTTATATATGATACATTCGCAGCGGGGAAATTTCTTATAAACCCCCTCGTACAGGTTTTCCACGACAAAACCGCCGGAGAAGGGGTTGTCGGGGTTGATCCGGCCGAAGGAATACATTTCGGTAAAGCTGGGGTCAAAACTGAGGGAAGAGTGGGCGTATTTTACCCGGGAAACAAGGCTGATTACGCGGGAGAGCCAGGTTCCTGTTTTGGAGAAAACCAGGTAAATATTTTTTTCCTGCATCCCGGACATCTCCTTTAAATTGTTCCGGATAATTTAAGACACCTGCGGCAGTCGGCATCCCGGCTGCAAATTTACAAGATGAGTATAGCACAAAAGGGCCGGCGGGAGGAGATGAATTTTTGCCGCCGTCAATTCTTTTCCTGGCAGGACAAGGCTTCTGTTCCCCTTTCCGGCTTTCCCGGCCGGCTGTGGATAATTACTGGAAAACTTGCTTCAGGGCTTTTCCTATGATAACATAGAATTACAATAAAAGATATATGAGGTGCCCAATGAGGAGAGTGTTTTTTAACTAAAGAATTTAATAGTTCCCAGGGTGGTAGGGGGCAGATAGAAGGCAGCCGCCGGCCTAGGGAGCACTATGCCCTTTTTCGGGATGATAGTTAAAAAACACTTCCGTGGAAAACCTGTAAATATGAGTCGGGGCTTAGCAGCCCTTAACTTTGTTACCTTGCTGCAGTATGACACCGGGGTGTTTGCTGCAGTTTTTTATTTTGGCTATCATCCCCACAAGGGAAGATGGGGAGATGATATGGTGAATTTACATTTTACCGGTCTGAGTAAAAGCTATGGAGCCAGGACGGTCCTGGATAATATCAGCGGGTCTATCAACCCTGCCGACAAAATCGGTTTGGTGGGGAAAAATGGGGTGGGGAAAACAACCCTGGCCAGGATATTGGCCGGCCGGGAGGCTAGGGATGAAGGGCAAATCGAGGCCTCCCCTCCCAGGGCCAAAATTCTCTACCTGGAGCAGTACCCGGTATTTGGTAAGGAGGATACAGTATACCAGGTGGTCCTGGAGGCGGCCAGGGGGAACCCCAGGTTGCAGGATGCCGACAAAGAGGTGCAAAAAACCCTTAACCGGCTGGGCATCGGTGCCGCAAGGTGGGGCCAGAGGGCCAACAGCTTGAGTGGTGGGGAAAAGACCAAGCTTTCCCTCTGCCGGATCCTGGTCAGTGATTTTGATCTCTTGCTTTTGGATGAACCTACCAATCACCTGGATCTGGATAATTGTGAGTGGCTGGAAGACTTTCTGGCAAAACTGACCCAGCCCCTGGTGGTAATCTCCCATGATCGTTATTTTCTCGATCGGGTGGTGAACAAGATCTGGGAATTGACTTCCCAGGGCCTACAGGTCTATGAAGGCAACTACTCGGTCTACAGGAGACAAAGGGAAATAGAGGAGCGGACCCTGGAACGGGAGTACGAGAAGCAGCAGCAGAAAATTCGGCACTTAAAACAGGTGATCAACGAGCGGAGGAACTGGTATCAGAAGGCCCATACTGCCGCCGGTACCAACGATTTTTATCGGAGTAAGGCCAAAAAACATGCCAGTGTCCTCAAAGCCAAGGAAAGGGAATTGGAGCGGCTCGAGAAGGAAAAGGTGGCCAAACCGACCAAATTGCCGGCACCTGCCTTTGCTGTCCTCAACAAAAATGTAAGGGGGAAGAGCTTTCCCCGGGTTCTCCTCCGGGGGGAGAAGGTGGGGAAGGCCTTTGGCGAGAAGGTGCTATTCCAAGATGTTTCCTTTACCATCAGGCGGGGGGATAAAATTGCCCTCATAGGGCCCAACGGGGCGGGCAAGACCACCCTCCTCAAAATAATCGCCGGCTGCCTTGCCGATTATGAGGGGAAGGTAAGGGTCAATCCGTCTGTTAAAATAGGCTATTTCGCCCAGGAGCTTGATAACCTCAACCCTGCTGCCAGCGTCCTCGATGAAGTCTTGACCGGGGAAGCTGTCGTTGAAGAGGCCCGCCTTCTCCTGGCCTGCCTCCTCTTCCGGAGGGATGCCGTGTACAAAAGAATAGGGGACTTGAGTATGGGGGAGAAGGGCCGGGTTGCCTTTGCCAAGCTTATCCTGTCCGGGGCCAATTTCCTCGTCCTCGATGAGCCGACCAACTATATGGATATCGAATCCAGGGAGGCCATTGAAGAGGCCCTGGCCGATTTTGGCGGCAGCTTTATTTTCGTGACCCATGACCGGTATTTCATGGGCCTGGCCAACCGGATTTTTGCCCTGGAAGCCGGGAAGCTCCGGTGTTACCACGGGAACTATGAATACTATCTGGCGAAGAAAAGGGAAGAAACGGGGAGGGACAGGGCCGCCGGCCAGGAAGAAGATGTAGCCGCCAACATCATCCGCCTCGAATGCGAACTGGCCTATCTCGGCGGCAAATTGGATGAGAGCAAAGATGAGGAAGAAAAGGAAAGACTGGAGGCACGATTTTTACAGGTGGCCAGGGAGTTAAATCACTATAAAAAGCTGCGCTAACAGGTGACAATTGACAATTATTACAATTGACTGGTAAGCGGTAGGGGCGACCTGTGGTCGCCCGTAAGTTGCAAGATTAATTGATTATGGTCAGAAAGTAAATAATCCCCCTCTGTTAAGAGAGGGGGATAAGATACATATTTAAATGTAATTTTCATTGGCCTGCAGGGGATTGGTTTCCAGGATGGCCTCTACCTCTTCGTATCCCTCGGGGAAGGCGAAGTTGTACCGGGCGGGGAGGGCAAAGACGTATTTGCCGTTCCGGTCAAGCTCCCGGGGCCCGATGGGGGCGGCGCCGATATGGAATTTTCCCTCCTCCATGGCTTCCCACTGGGCGTGGGTGAAGACCAGGATCGGGATATCCTGGCGCGGCTTTTCCGCCTTCCACTGGGGGTGTCTGATAATAATTGTGGGACCCTGGGCAGCAGCTGCCCCGGGGGCTTCGGGGTCAAAACCTTCCCACTCCTCCGCTACGATGGTATAACCTGCCCAGCCCTCCGGCAGGGCAAAGGAAAAACCATATTGGTCATTATTATAGACAATGGCATTGGTTTCAGCGTATTCACCCAGGGTAACGGCGGTAATGAGCCAGCTGTCTTCCTCCTTTTCCACCACCAGGGTAATGGGCCGCCGGGCGGCAATTCCCCCCTCTGCCAGCTCGACGCTGGTCACTTCAATAATTTCGCCCTTCACCCGATAGCTCTCTGGGGCTGTTTGTTCAAGGGCGAGGATTTCAATCCGCTCCGGCCACGGGCTGGAGAGCTGCCGTCCCGGGGCCCTGGCGGGTTCCCTGCTCCATTCTGCCAGCAGCCGGGGTGCAACCAGGCCGCCATAGTTTTCTTCCAGGATCTGGACCAGGATCTCTTCCGGCGCCAGCAGGGAGACCCTTTGGAGCCTGGACCCGAAGGTCTCAACTAGAGCGGCAACCTCTGCCCCAGTGTCCTCTTCCCCTGCTTTCCCTTCTGTTTTAACGGTATTGATGTAGACTGTGTTCCTTTCCCCGTCCCAGATGACCTCGGCACCTAATTTTTCGGCAATAGCCCGGACGGGGGCCAGGACCCTCCCCTGTTTTAGGACCGGGGCCACGTCGGTTTCCAGTTCGGTGCCGTTCACCACGATCTTTACTGGCGCCAGGGCCTGGGCGGCTGCTATGACGCTTAGGGTCAGCAGCAGCACGAAGGTGAACACAAGGAGTTTTTTATTCATACTCATCCACCCTTTCCTTTTGTCTTTAGTTATTGAGACGGTATAACGGGGGAAAAGTTCCGCTATCAAGGGTTTTGTGCTCCCTGGTGGTATTGTATAATTAACCACGGCCAAATTTTTTGCCAAAATAAAGGAACTTTTCCCTTGGTTCAGGCTGTCTTTAGAGTACCGGACCGGTCCGAGGGGAGTTGGTACAACTTGCAAGAGCAGGATTTCATTGAACTACTCCAAAAGGAGGAGGGGAAATTACTGCGGATAGCCTGGGCCATGCTGGGTCAGGAAAGCGATGCCTGGGATGTCCTGCAGGAGGCAGTGGAACAGGCCTGGCGGCATCGCCGCCAGCTGCAGGGCGGGCCCGCCGCTTTTCCTGCCTGGATCCGGCGGATTGTGGTTAACCGGGCCATTGATCACATGCGCAGCCGGAAGCGCCTGATCCTGCTGGAACCCGCTGCCATGCCGGAAGGGGACGCGGCTCCGCCGTCACCGGAGGTTGATGTGGAAGCCCGTGCCCTGTGGGAAGAACTGAAGGTACTGGAGCCGGACCAGAGGCAGGTCATAGTGCTGCGCTACCTGGCAGACCTTTCTCTACAAGAAATCGCAGACCAAGTGGGCATTCCCTTGGGAACGGTTAAGTCCCGGCTGTACCGGGCCTTGGCCCACCTGCGAAAAACTTGGGATGAGAGGAGGGTTGCACCGTGATGGAGGAGGACTTTGATCGGGAGCTGGATGACAAAATGAGGGAGCTCCTGCATACCTGGGCGGAGCAGGGACAGTTATCCGCCGACCGCTCCCGGAAGCTCCGGGAAATTGTACGCCGCCAGGCCCGGCGGGAACGGCTGTATCTTTGGTTCCGCAACGGGCTGGGCAGCCTTGCGGCGGCGGCTCTGATTATGGCGGTGTCGATAATGGTATTTCCCAGTGTAAGGATTTGGGCGGCAGAGCATCTCCCTGTGGTGGGCAAGTATATTGCCGCCTGGTCGGAGATCGAAAAGGGCTGGGAATGGGCCGAGGAACACAATATGTTCCAGGAGGTGCTGGCCAGCGCCACCGACCAGGGCTATACCCTCCGGGTCCACCGGGTGCTGGCCGATGCTACCCAGACCACCGTCATCTATACCGTGGAGGGGGAGAAGCGGGGACCGGTCAAGTTTGGCCCCAGGGCCATTCTCTTCAACGGCCAGCCCTTTGTCCACGGGATGGGGGGCCGGGGCGAGCTCATCGACGGGGTGCAGGTGGAGAGCATCGAGTTCGATCCATTGCCGGCACCGGAGGGAGAGCTGCAGCTGTTGGTGGAAGAGATTGGGGACGTCCGGGGCCGCTGGCATGTCTCCTTCCCCGTTACCAGGGCCCCCTTAAGTGAGCTCACCCGCACCGTGGCCATAGCCGAGGCCATCGACCTTACCGGCGGTATCCTGACCGTGGAAGATATGCTCATCGCCCCTACCCAAACAGTATTGCGGTTGCATTACCGGGGGGAGGGGCCGGCCCCCGATTTGATCGGCAGCGGGGAAGTGGCCTTTTTCCTGGACGGGGAACAACTGGAGCCCCGGGGCGGGAGCGGCTCCGGCTCCCTCCTGGAGGATGGCTCCTGGGAGCAGAGTTATGAGCTGGAGTTCCAGCGGTCCGACTCCTTTACTCCCGGCACCCCCGTTACCATTCGGCTGGCAGGTTCCCTTTACCGGGAAGGGGAAACCCGGCTGCCCCTGGCGGCAGGTGTCGGCTATACCCCCGGCGGGCAGGAAGTGAGGATCACAGACCTTCACTTAGGGGAGGGAGAGGGCCGGGCTACCATAACTTATACTGCCCATAAGGATAATACCTGGCTCTTCGAGGCCCACCGCTGGGAGGTAATCGACGATGTGGGGGAAACCCATCCGGTAGAACCCGGGGGCATGACCGGCCAGGCTGTGGCAAGGGCAGTGCCAGGGGCGTCCGGTGAGGAAGGGGAAGGGGAGCTCTGGGAAACCCGGCTGGAGCTGGCCTGGGTGCTGCCCCCCGGACGCCGGGCGGTAACCCTGATAAACCGGGGCTACTGGGCAGCAGAGGAATTGGGTGTGGTCACCTTCCAAATACCAAAGGAATAGGGGTGATGGCGGCAGGCCAGGGCCTGCCGCTATTTTTGGAGGGCATTTTTGCCGGTTTGGAGAGAAAATAGCCCCTCCCGGCAGGGGTGGAGGCCGGCCGGGAAGAAGCATAGGATATTATTAACTTAGCCAGGAATTGAGGTGTTCTAAATGACATTTTCCCGGG
Source organism: Clostridia bacterium DTU030 (assembly GCA_001513125.1). Lineage (GTDB taxonomy): Bacteria > Bacillota > DTU030 > DTU030 > DTU030 > DTU030. The sequence goes on along the minus strand of LFSN01000073.1, from coordinate 18,519 downwards.
CCCTGGAAGCATTGCGGCGGAATTTCGGGCTTGTGCTGGTACCGGTCCTGCTGGATCTCTTCTCCCTCTTCATGGTGTTCTTCCTTTTGGGTGAGGGGGTAGGGAGGATACCCCCGGACCAGTTCCGGGTAAAATTTGCCCTGCCTACAGTCCCCCCTTCCATAGCCAATGTGACCGAGATTGACTTCTGGCGCCTCGATCTGGGTGTGGGTGGTTGGGAAGTACTGGACCGGCTCGGAGGCGCCGGGCTCCAGGTCTTTTTCCTGCTGGTTATTTCCTTCCTGGTGGGCAGCTTTGCCACAGGCGGCTTCCTGGGCCTTCTCAAAGAGGGCCTGGCGGGGAGGAAGGCGACGGTGCAGGGCTTTTTGACCCACGGCCGCTACTTCTGGAAACGTTTTATCCTCCTGCAGCTCTTGCTGGCCCTGGTCTTTGTCGTCTCCCTTATTTTCCTGCTGCCCCTCATCATCTTCACTAGAGCCCTGGGGGCCCTCCTCATCGCCCTGGCCTTCCTGGCCGTGGCGGCCCTGCTGATCTTTGTGGAATATGCCCTGGTTGACGAAGACCTGGAGATCCTGCCTGCCCTCGACCGCTCTGTGCACACCGTTGCTGGCAATTTTCGGCCGGTCCTGCTGCACATTTTAGGGGTGGCGGCCATCAACTTCCTGGCCAGCTTTCTGGTCAACGCCATGGGGCAGTTTTCCCTCCTGCCGGCCATCCTTGTCTACGCTCCGGTGGGGACCTACGGGGTTTTAGTTCTCTACTGCCTCTACCGGGATTTGCATGGCGAGGATGAAGAGCCGCTGGAAATAACGGTTGTCGATTATCAGCAGTAGAAAGTTGGCTGCCGGAAGTAACCCTTCACAGCATGCTGAAGTAATACTGGTGGCCAGGAAAAGGCCGGTCCATCACTAGGAAAACCGGCCTTTTCGTCGAATATGGAGGCAAGAACAAGAACAGGGGGAAGAAAGGCGTGAAGAAGCAGTTTGTGGCAGAAATAGTAGAAGGGGATCGGGTCGACGATATTTTTTTGGTCATCGAAAGGGGCCTCCACCGGTTTCAGAACCCCAAACCCGATGGGGAGGAGGAGTATTTGCGGCTGGTCCTGGGGGACAAATCGGGGATCATAAATGCCGTCATGTGGCAGGGGGCCAGGGAGGCCTACCAAAGCTGCGCGGCCAGTCCCCTGGTACGGGTTACAGGACAGGTGGGCACCTACCGGGAGCAGCTCCAGCTGACGGTGGAAAGCCTGATCCCGGTGGCCAAGGGACAGGTCAACCTGGCCGATTTCCAGCGGGCCTCCGGGAAGGACCGCCGGCAGATGGTGGGGGAACTCCTGCAGCTGGTCCAGGGCCTGGAAAACTCCCACCTGCAGGACCTCCTCCGCACTTTTTTTGAGGACCGCAGCTTCCTCATTGCCTTTGCCGATGCCCCGGCGGCCAAGTCCATCCATCACGCCTATGTGGGGGGCCTGCTGGAACATACCCTGGAGACGGCCTCCATCTGCCTGCACCTGGTCAGGCTCTATCCCCGCTATCTGGACCGGGACCTGCTGGTGGCCGGGGCCCTCCTCCACGATATCGGCAAGGTCAGGGAATACGACGCCCATGCCCTCAATTTTGAAATTACCGATGCCGGCAAACTCTTCGGCCATATCCTTTTGGGCTTCCAGATGGTCGAAGAGGCCCTGGCCAGCCTGGAAGGTTTCCCGCAGGACTTAGCTGCGGAATTGTTACACATGATCCTTTCCCATCACGGATACAGGGAATGGGGTTCCCCCGAGCCCCCTAAAACCATGAATGCCTTCGCCCTCCACCATGCCGATTACCTGGGGGCCCAGATGAACCACTTCCAGGAGGTGCTGGACAGGCACCGGGACGGGGAAGGAAAATGGACCTCCTTCGACAGCAAGCTGGAGCGGAGTCTCTACCTGGGCTTTTTGCCCCAGGATTTGGGGGAAGAATAAAGGGCAAAGGAAAAGTTAAAGAGGAGGGATGGAGGGATGAGCAAGCTCTTTTCTCCCCTGGCGGTCAAGGGCCTTGAGCTGCAAAACCGGATTGTCATGCCGCCCATGGCCTCCAACCTGGCCACCGAAGAGGGGGAAGTCACGGAAAGACACTTTGACTACTACCTGAGCCGGGCCGGAGTAGGCCTCACCATTGTGGAACACACCTTTGTCGAGCCCGGGGGCCAGCACAGGCCCAAACAGCTGGCTGTTTATGCTGACAAGTTCATTCCCGGTCTAAAGAAACTGGCGGCAAAGATCCGGGAGGCCGGCCCTGAGGTGGCTCTCCAGCTGGCCCACGCCGGCTCCAGGTCTGCCAGCTGTCCCGAACCGGTGGGGCCCTCGGCGGTGCCCCATCCCGTCAGCGGCCGCGTACCCCGGGAGCTGACAAAGGCTCACCTGGCAGAATTGCTGGCTGCATACCGGGCAGCGGCCCGGCGGGCAGTGGCAGCCGGTTTTTCTGCCGTGGAGATCCACGGGGCCCACGGTTTTCTCCTCAATCAGTTCCTCTCCCCCCTGACCAACAAGCGCGAGGATGAATACGGGGGTTCCCTGGAAAACCGGCTCCGCTTCCCCCTGGCAGTGGTCACCGCCGTCAGGGAGGAGGTTGGTCCCAGCTATCCCATCCTGTACCGCCTCGGCGCCGACGACAATATGGCAGGGGGCTTTACCCTGGATGAGGCGCGGCAGGTTGCCCCCAAACTGGTGGAGGCCGGGGTCGACATCCTGGACATTTCTGGCGGGATGGGCGGCAGCCGGCCTGCCGGTGCCCCGCCAGCCTACTTCGCTCCCTTGGCGGAGGGTATCAAGGAAATGGTTTCGGTGCCGGTAATCCTGACCGGCGGCATCACCAGCCCCCGCCTGGCCGAAGAACTCCTGCAGCGGGGGAAGGCCGACCTCATTGGCATTGGCCGGGCACTGCTGGCGGAGCCCGACTGGCCCCGGCGGGCCCGCCGGGAACTGGAGGTGTGAGTTCTGCTGCCACCCTTCAATAATAGGGAATACTTTTGTTTATACTAATTAGAGACTGGAGCTGTCCCAGGTCTATATGCCAAGGTGGTGGCGAATCCATGTTCCCGGTGAAGAGGTATTACGGCAGCCCCGAGATCTACGAAAGAAAGCTCGCCGAGGTCATGAAGCGCTTTCAGGTTGATAGCTACAATTTCAACTGGGACCGGTGGGGGTGTTGGGTGGAGTTTCGCTTCCAGGGGGAGCTGTATCGCTTTGAACACAAAAGGCCAGAGCCCAGGGGATAGAGCTCCGTTCCGGAGCGGAGGCCTTTGCCCAGGTTGACCTGACCCTGGAGGATCTGGCCCGGATGGTGGAACGGGGGGTCTATGATCTTGCCACCTGGGTCGCGGGGATGAAGTATCTGCCCGAGGTAGTGGAAACACCCCCCTTTTTCCGGGAGCTGGGTTTTGCCCAAATCCCGGCTGGGCCCCAGGAAGTCAGGGACAGGTACAGAAATCTGGCTAAAAAAATAATGTCCCCCGAGGGAGGGGACCAGGAAGAACTGGAGAAAGTCAAACAGGCGGCGGAACAGGCCTTGAAATACTTCGAAAAAATGGGACGGTGATGATCCCAGGTTATGGCATATTCGCCTCTTCCGGATCTTCCCCCGCCTTGCCAACGGCTTCAATAAATACCCGCCCTAAATTGGGATCAAACTGCCCACCGGCATTCTTTTCAATTTCCGCCACTGCCTCCCCATGGGACATGGGCGGGCGGTGGGGCCGGCCGGTGGTCATGGCATCGTAGGCCATAACTATGGAGAAGATGCGGCATTCCAGGGGAATTTCCTCCCCCTTTATTTTTAAGGGGTAACCCTGGCCGTTCCACCATTCATGGTGTTTCAGTATTAATTCCGCTATTGAGGACAAGCCGGGTATGGACTTGGCAATCCGGTAGCCTATTTCACAATGGCGCTCTATTTCCTTCCTTTCCTTTTCTGTCAATCCTTCCCTTTTGTTGAGGATGTATTCAGGCAGGCTAATCATGCCGATATCGTGGAATTTGGCCAGCAGGAGCAGCCTATCCAATTCCTTTTCCGCTAAGCCAATCTTTGCGGCCATAAGGGTAGTATAGTGCTGTATGCGTTCTACCTGCTCGCTGTCGATGTAGCCCCTTTCTTCCACCTTCTTCATCAGGTTTTCCATAAAAATGCTGCGGGTGCTCAGGTTATGGTGCAGTTTTTGCCGGTACATGGCGTCATCGGCCTCTTTGAAGAGGGCCTCGATGTCAATCCGCTCATCCTGGCTGACGGCATAGCCGATGGCAACACTTAAGGGCAGGATGGGATTACGCATGTTGTGTTCCTTAATGCCCTGCTGCAGGCGGGAAACAATATTTTCCACTGTACCCGGCCTGGTAAAGGGCACCACAATGCAGAATTCATCGCCGCCGACCCTGGCGGTAATATCATCTTCCCGGACCGAATTTTTGATGATCTGGGCTACACTTTGCAGGAGCTTGTCGCCCACATCGTGGCCGATGGTATCGTTTACCAACTTTAGACCGTCGACATCACATACTATAATGCCGATCCCGCCCGCATGCCTCTTGAGCAGCAATTGGGAATCGTGTTCAAAGCCGTGCCGGTTCCGGAGCCCTGTCAAATAATCGTAGTGGCTCAGATACTGCAATTTCTTTTCGCTTTTCTTGCGTTCGGTGATATCAACGATAAAGCCCCGGAAACCCAGGACTTTATCCTTGTGGAAGATCGGGGTCACCTTTATTAAGACGGGGATTTCCTTTCCCTCGCTGTTATTGAGATAGTATTCATTCTCCCTTTGATTTTCTCCCTGGGTAAGGCCGGCCAGATCCTCCCTGGCCCTGTCCCTATCCTCGGGGGCAAGGAAGTCCAGGAGATTGGCCTGGAGCAGCTCTTCCACGCCTTTACCGAAGAAGGAGGCGGCAGTTTTGTTTACATAGACCAGTTTCCCATCGGGATCTACCTCAAAAATCACCTGGGGCAGGGTATCGGCCAGCTCCCGGTATTTCCTTTCACTGTGCCGGGCCCGCTCCCGCTCCTGATTGTAATTTCTTATCACCATCACAAAGAGGGTGGTATTGGCCAGGAAAACGATTAAATAACCCAGGGAAATATCTAAATAGCGGATGAGGTTGGACTGGAAATTAGTTATCAAATGGGGGAAGTGGTATTCCAGTTTTATCAGGCCGACGACCACCAGCAGGAAAAGGAGCAGGAAAACCTTTCGCGCCCTTCCGGTGAGGAGGATGGCAATTATGCCGCCCTGGACAAGGGTGTAGTAGGGAATGCTGCCAAAGGTACCGCCATTAATTAACCACAGGGTGGGGAAAAAGATAAAGCTGAGCACGACTACCGTTATATAAACAGGCAGGGTGTAGAGCCTTTTTACCCTGGACAGGTAATAGAGCCAGAGGGCAAAAAGGCCGCAGGCAAAGTAGATCAGCACCGTGTCGAGGCCCAGATTGATAAAGTAATTAATGATACTGGCGGTAAAGGACATACCCATCCCAATAAGGGCGATAATATTGAAAATTCTATGTTCTAAAGGGAAGTCACTGCTGGGACCAATTAACCTAAAGAGGACCTTTGCTAGCATACAAACTCTCCTTTGTAAAGTCTCAATTTGGGGAACCTTGCCTTTATTTGATATTATAAGGGATCCCGGGCCTCCCGTCGATAAGTATTTGGTGAAAAAAGGTAGAAAGTAATGGCAGGTGACAAGGCGGACAGCCATCTTTTTGGGACTTCTGGGCAGCAGGACAGGAGTTGGCACCCGGCAAGGAGAAGTATTAGGCCAGGGAAGAACTGGATTTTATACGGGGAGGAAAGAAAGGTGGGGAAATTTCGCTTTATCCACGGGGCAGATCTGCATCTGGACAGCCCCTTTAAGGGCCTGCGCAGCGCAGCTCCGGCCCTGGGCCAACGCCTCTGGCGGGCCAGTTTTACCGCCTTCGCCAATCTGGTCTCCCTGGCCATTGAGGAAGGGGTCGACTTTGTCCTCCTGGCCGGCGACCTCTTCGATGAACAGGACCGGAGCCTCCAGGCTCAAGTTCTCATGCGCAAGGAGCTGGCCCGCCTCTCCCGGGCGGGGATCGAAACCTTCATTGTCCACGGGAATCACGATCATTGGGGTGGCTGGCGGGCCCAGTTGGACTGGCCCGAGGGTGTGCACATTTTCCCCCCCGGAGAGGTAGGGGGGAGGGGGGTGTACAGGGAGGGGCGGGAGCTGGCCCGGATCTATGGCATCAGCTATCCCCGGGCGGCAGTGACGGACAACTATGCCCGCCTCTTCCGGCGGGATCCCGCTGCCCCCTATGCCATCGCCCTTCTACATGCCAATGTGGAGGGGCAGTCCGGGCATGACAATTACGCCCCCTGCACCCTGGCCGAGCTGAAACAGGCCGGCTTCGATTACTGGGCCCTGGGCCACATCCATACCAGGCGGGTGCTGCACCCGGAGCATCCCGTCATCCTTTACCCGGGCAATACCCAGGGGCGGAGTTTCCGGGAGACCGGGGCCAGGGGCTGCTATCTGGTAGAAGTGGCGGAGGGCCGGACCAGCTACCGTTTCTGTCCCACCCATGATGTGGCCTGGCTGGAAGAAACCCTTTCCATTGCTGATCTTTCAACAGAGGAGGAGCTCCTCACCGCCCTCCAGGAATTGGTGGAAGAAGGGACAAGCCGGGACCCTGCCGGGCTGGCCATTGTCCGCCTAATCCTCACAGGGCGGGGGCCCCTCCACACGAGCCTGCAGCGGCGGGGCTATATCGAGGGTTTGCTGGAGGAGTTGCGGGACGCCACCGGGGCGGGGTCTGCCGGAATCTGGGTGGACGCCATTGAACTTGCCACCGGCGCCCCGTGGGATCTGGCGGCCCTGGAGGGGGAGGAATCCCTGGTGGGAGATTTTCTCCGCCTTTGCCGGGAAGCCGGGGAAGACCCGGAGCTAATGCAGGAGCTGGCGCTGGCCCTGGACGAGCTCTACGGCCATAACCGGGCCCGGAGGTACCTGGACGCCCCCGGGGCCGACCAGCTGCGGGCCCTCCTGGCCGAGGCCAGGGAAATGGGCCTGGACCTTCTGCTGGGGGGAGGCGGTGATAAATAATGGGAATTTCCATCAGAAAATTGGTTGTGGACGGCTTCGGCATCTTCCACGATTTTACCCTGGAGCTGGATCCCGGCCTCACCGTCCTCTGGGGGCCCAATGAGGCCGGGAAGACCACCCTCATGGCCTTTATCCGGGCCATGTTCTTCGGCTTTCCCGACGGGCGGAGCCGCGAAAACCGCTATGAGCCCCTGCGGGGAGGGAGGCACGGCGGCCAGCTCTTCCTGCAGGCCGAAGGGGGCCAGGAATATATCCTGACTTTAACGGGCAGCGGCCGGGGCCAGCGGGTGCTGCGCCGGCAGGGGCCCCCGGCCGGGGAGGCGGATCTCCAGGAACTCCTGGGTGGGATTTCCGCCGAATTGTATCAGAATGTCTTTGCCATTGGCCTGGGGGAATTGGAGCGGCTGGAGACCCTGCAGCAGGATGCCGTGGCCAATCACATTTACAGTGCCGGCCTGGGCCTGACCACCACTTCCCTGCCCGAAATTGAAGCCGGGCTGGCAGAGAGGGCCAGGGAACTCTTTGCTCCCCGGGGCCGGAAGCCGCAAATAAATATCATCCTGGCCCAGCTGGAGAACATAGAGGAGGAAATGGCCCTCATCCGGGGGAGGCTGGATCAATACAACCAACTGAAGGCCAGCCTCCTGGCCAAGGAGGAAGAACTGGACTGCCTCGCAGGGGAAAGCAAGGCTTTGCAGGAAGAGATCTGGCACCTCCAGGCCCTGGAAAAGGCCTGGCCCAGCTGGGAAAAACTCCTGCAGGTGCGGGCGGAGCTGGCCGGCCTTCCTGACATCCCGGCCTTTCCCGTCGACGGGGTCAGCCGCCTGGAAGCCCTGGAGAAGGAGGAGGGAAGGCTCCGGGCCTCCCTGACCAGCCTCAAGCGGGAGCTGGCCGGTCTGGAAGGGGAAGCCGGGGAGCTGGAAGTGGACGAAGGGCTGCTCTCCCTGGGGCCGGAGCTCACCGCCCTGGAAGAGGAGCGGGCCCTGTACAGGGAACGGCTCCAGCAGCTTGCCCTCCTGGAGGTCGAAGGGGAAGAGCTGGCCCGGCGCTGGCAGGACCACTGCCGGATTCTGGGCCCCGGCTGGGATGGCGAGCGGGTGCAGGACTTTGACACCTCCCTGGCCACCAGGGCCCAGCTGGACAACCAGGCCGCCCAGCTGGACCGGCTGAAGGAGGAGCTGGCCCAGGTGCGCTTCCGCCTGGAGCAGGCCGGGGCAGGATTGGCCAGGCTGGAGGAAGGGCTGGAGGAAGCCCACCGGGCCTGGGAAAATTACCAGGTCCCGCCGGCCCCTACCGCTGCCCCCCTGCCGGAGGGGGAGGGTATGCTGGCAGAGGCCGAGGATACGGTCCATCAGCTGGAGGAGGCCGAAAGGGAGCTGCGGCACCGGGAGGAAATGCTGGACCTTTGGCAGAGGGCCCGGCCCGGCTGGCCCTGGCTGAGGCTAGGGCTGCTTGCTGCCGGTCTTATAGCAGCCTTCTGGCTGCTGGAGAGGGGGCAGCCGGCGGCGGCCCTCCTCCTTGTCCTCGGGGCTGCCGGCCTGGCCCTGGCCCTTGGCCCCTGGCGCCGGCTCCCAGGGGAGGAAAGGGCCCGGCAGGAGCTTGCCAAGGAGCGGCAGAAGGTCGAAGAGCTGGCGGCAAGGCTCAGGGAGCTTTCCCAGGCCCTGGCAGGAAGGGACCGGCTCACCCTCCCTGAACTGCGCCAGCTGGCCCGGGAGCTGGAGAGGGAGCGGGAGGCGCGGCGGGAAAAGGACCGCCTCTGGGCAAGCTACCAGGAAAAAAGACAGGAGTGGGAAAAGGGACGGGGGGAATACGAAAATCTAGCGGCAGAGGTCGAGGCAAGGGAAAGGGACTGGCGGGAGGCCTGGCAGAGCTGGCAGGCCTGGCTCGAGGAAAGGGGCCTTCCCCCCGACCTTATCCCCCGGCAGGCCAGGGACCTCCTCCAGGAACTGGACCGGGGACGGGAGCTGCTGGGCCAGTGGCGGGAGAAGGAAAGGACCGGCGCCGCCCTCAGGGAGCAGATCCAGGCATACCAGGAGCGGGTCTGCCGGCTCCTGGCATGCCGGGGGGAAGGGCCGGGTCCGGTGCCGGAAGACTGTGCCGCCCGGGTCCAGGAAATGTACCGGGCCTACCAGGAGGCCCGGCAAAACAAAATAAAGAGGGAGGGCCTAACCGCCCGCCTGCAGGAAAAAAGGGAAGAGTATGCCCAGGTCCTGGACCGGCTGCACCAGCTCGAGGCTGAAATAGCTTTCCTCCTGGAGCAGGCCGGTGCCGCCGACCGGGAAGACTTCCGGCTGCGGGGGGAGCAGTACCAGCGCCGGGAGGAACTGCTCCGCCAGGAGAGGGAATTGCTGGGCACTCTAGCCGCCCTGAGCCCCGGTGGGGGGGCGGAGAAGCTGGAGGAAGCCCTGGGGGAGACTACCATAAGCTCCCTCCAGGGGGAACTGGTCCGGCGGCGGGAGGAACTGGAGGAGCTGCAGCAGGCAGCCGAGGAGCAGAGGCAGGAACTGGGTCAGCTGGAGGAACGGCTCCGGAATCTGGAGCGGGCAGAGGATCTATCCCGCCTCCTTTTAGAGGGGCAGGTGCTGAAAAACCAGCTGGCCGCCTCGGCCCGGAAATGGGCGGCCTACCGGATAACCCAGAAACTGCTGGCCCTGGCTCGGACCAGGTATGAGCGGGAGCGGCAGCCGGCGGTCCTCAAGGCAGCCAGCAGTTATTTTCAGGCCATTACAGGGGGCCGCTACAGCCAGGTGTGGGCTCCCCTGGGGGAAAAGGCCATCTATGTGACCAGGCAGGACGGCAAGGTCCTTTCCCCGGGGGAATTGAGCCGCGGCACCGCCGAACAGCTCTACCTGGCCCTCCGCTTTGGTCTCATTGACGAATACAGCCGCCGGGCACCCGCTTTGCCCCTGGTCCTGGACGATGTAGTCGTAAATTTCGACCCCGAGCGGTTGTCCTCGGCCCTGCAGGTGATCGGCCGGGTAGCCCAAAAGCAGCAGGTTCTCCTCTTTACCTGCCACCCCCATGTGGTGGAGGGGGTGCAGAGGCATATCCCCGGGGCTTGGATAGAAAAACTTTCCCCCTGGGGGCAGCTGGGATCCGCCCAAGATTGAAACACAGTTCTATAAGGCAAAATTTGGCCCCGCTGCCAGGTCGGCCGAAGGGGATACTTCCCCCTGGGACTGCAAAGAATAACTGCTGCAGTCCATTTATTTTCGAGGAGGTGAAAGAGGCCGTGCACCAGCAGGTAAGCCAATTAGAACAGCAGCTGCAGCAGTTTCGCCAGCAGATGAATGCCATCAGCCAGATTGCCGGGCAACTGGAAAGCCAGGAACGGCAAAACCAGCAGCAACTGCAGCAGCAGGGGCGCGAAACAGCCCAGCTGCAGAGCATTGCCCAAGCTGAGGCCAGGGCGGCCCAACAACTGCAGCAGATCCAACAGCTGGCAAATCAGGCCAGCCAGCAGTTGGAGCAGATTTCCCTCGGTCTTCACCAGCTGTCCCAGCAGGCCGGCTACCAATTTGCGGCCCAACAGTATGGCCAGCAGCCCTTCGGCCCCCAGGGCCAGCCCTTTGGGACCCAGCAGTACGGCCAGCAGGGGTATGGTGCCCAACAGTATGGACCCCAGGGACAGCAGTTCGAAACCCAGCAGTACGGGCAACAGAGATACGGCACCCAACAGTACGGCCAGGGAACACAGCCCTACGGACAGCAGTATAATCCCTACACTGCAGGACAGCAGTTCACCCGCAGCCAGTACCGCCCCGGCAGCTAGATCTTTTTTTGCAAACCCCGGCTTTGTCCGGGGTTTTGCCCTTGTCGGTGAGGGTAAAAAACTTGAAGGGAGGGGTTCCCCTGAGTTTTTTCCGGGAGTACATCTGTGGGGTGATAATCCGGCTGCTGCGAATGACCCCGGCCGTCCTCTACGGCCAGCTAAAGAGGATGCTCCGCCGCAGGGCAAGGTAGGCCCCGGTCTGGAAAGAAATGCCTTTCCCCTGCCCCAGGCTTGACAAATTCCGGGGAGGCTGGTATGATTTTGGCAACTATATATTGTGGAATGCCTCATCTCGACTGTGGGGTGGGGTAGAGGTGCGGCTCATCAAGAGTACCTGCCCCTGACCCGGGGGAAGGGTATGAAGGGTGGGGAAAGGGGTGGCCGCCGAAGTCCAGAAACTATCCCGGGTTTTTGGGCTGGGCCTGCAGTGAACAACTGCAGGACTGTCACCGGTGCTCTCCCGCATGAACACCGGTGAAGCGCTATCTCACTTGATGCGGGGAGAGGAGGATTGCCATGGCAGTTTACGAGTATGGGTAGCAGTTGCCAGGTCAGTCCTGGTAACTGTTATTTTTTTATCGCGGCTCTGGGACACAGGAAACAATTGAAATTTCTGGGGAGGATGAGAAGGTGACTGCCATTCGTGTTGTGGTTAACGGTGCCTATGGGAAGATGGGTCGAACGGCAATACAGGGTATCCTCGGGGATCCCCAGTTGGAGTTGGTGGGGGCCGTCGGGCGGGAGCGGGGCCTTGGCCTCGATGCCGGGGAAGCGGCGGGCAGTGAGAGGGTTGGGGTTGCCATAGAAGGGGATCTGGCGGCCTGCCTGGAGCGGGTAAGACCCCAGGTGGTGGTAGACTTTACCCTTCCCGCCGTCGTCAAAGATAATATCCGGACCATCCTCGGGGCTGGGGCCCATGCCGTTGTGGGAACGACGGGGATTGCCGAGGGAGACCTTCCCCTCATACAGGAGTGGAGCCAGGAGGCGGGCAAAAATGTCCTGGTGGCTCCCAACTTTGCCATCGGTGCGGTCTTGATGATCAAATTTGCCCGGGAAGCAGTCCGCTATTTCCCGGCAGTGGAAATTATCGAAGCCCATAATCCCAATAAGGCCGATGCCCCTTCGGGCACTGCCATCAAGACGGCGGAAGCCATGCAGGGGGCAAGGGCCGAAAACCCCGTTGTCTTGAGTGAAGAGAAGATACCCGGGGTCCGGGGAGGTGCCCTCAATGGCATTCCCATCCACAGCGTGCGACTCCCCGGCTATGTGGCCCACCAGCAGGTTATCTTTGGCGGTCTGGGCCAGACTCTGACCCTGCGCCACGATTCCATCAGCCGGGAATCCTTTATCCCGGGCATTGTGCTGGCCATAAAGAAGGTGGCCCAGCTCGACGGTGTGGTCTACGGTTTTGAGCACCTCCTGGATGACTAAAGGAGACGGGTCCAGCCTTTTAAATATCAAATGTGGGGTGAAGAAGATGACTCATCTGGGTACGGTAATTACGGCTATGGTAACTCCCTTTGACCGGGAGATGCGGGTTGATCTCGACAGGATGGAAGAGCTAACGGAAAGGTTAATTCAACTTGGTTCCGACGGCCTCCTGGTCACCGGCACCACGGGGGAATCCCCGACCCTGACCAGGGAGGAAAAACTGTCCCTGCTGGAAAGGGTCATCAAAACGGCTGCCGGGCGGGTACCGGTTATGGCAGGTACCGGGAGCAACAATACCCAGGACAGTATTGAAATGACCAGGGAGGCAGAGAGGCTGGGGGCCGATGCCATCATGCTGGTAACACCCTACTACAATAAGCCCCCCCAGGAAGCCCTCTACGCCCACTTCACCGCCGTGGCCGCCGCCACTTCCCTGCCGGTAATGATCTACAATGTCCCGGGCCGGACTTCCCGGAATGTGGAAGCGGAAACGGTGGCCCGCCTGGCAGAGGTCGAGAATATCGTGGCCATCAAGGAGGCCAGCGGCGACCTGGACCAGGTTTCCCAGATCCGGCGCCTGACTCCACCGGAGTTCAGCATTTACAGCGGCGATGACAGCATGACCCTGCCCATTCTGGCCGTGGGGGGCAAGGGTGTAGTCAGTGTCGCCTCCCATCTGGTCGCCGACCGGATCCAGGCCATGATCAGGGCCTTTAATGAAGGGCGGGTGCAGGATGCTGCCGCCCTTCACAGGGAGCTCTTCCCCGTCTTCAGGGCCATGTTTGTCACCACCAACCCCATTCCCCTCAAGGCTGCTTTAAATCTGGTGGGCTTTGATGTCGGCAGACCCCGCCTGCCCCTCACAGAAGCCAGGGCAGGGGAAGTGGAAGCCATCCGCCAGGTCCTGGCCGAGGCCGGCCTTTTATAAACCTGCAGTAGAACCCCTCACCGCGGACTTTTTTCTCCGTCCCCGGGGAGGGGTAACTTTTTTTGCAGGACTTTTTTAACCCTTTACCGAAATAGTAACAAAAGAGCAATAGAAGGAAAATTTAATTATTACGATAAAGGGGGCTGGCCCTATGGCCAAGGACAGCTTGGAAATGGAAGGCAGGGAAGGGTCCTGGAGGGGCTATATTAGCCCGGGCCTATTGGCGGCTGATATGTCCCAGCTCCTCAGGGAGGCCTGGGTAAGGTGCCGCAATTTAGGCGTGGATCCGGCCGGGGGTCGCTGCAGGCGGCTTCTGTCCAAGCCGGAATTTGCCCCTTACCTGGCCGAAAACAGGCTCCTCGTCAAGACAGCAGCTGCCATTTTTCAAGAATCCTCCGACTTGACCGGAAGTTTCCCCGTTGCCATGTTCATAGCCACAGAGGACGGCATCATCCTGGAGACCTTTGGCGATACCAAAATAAGGCGGGTACTGGCGGCCGAATTGAACCTGGTCCCCGGTGCCTGCTGGCGGGAGGAGGAGACGGGCAACACTGCCCTCAGCATGGCCAGGGCCATCCGGGAGCCGGTGCAGGTCACTGGAACAGAACATTACTGCCGGTGCTATTATCCCTGGTCCGATGCGGCAGCCCCCCTTTTTAGTCCCGAGGGCCAGGTAGCAGGCCTTTTGGGCCTTTTCATCCCGGCAGAGGAAGCCCATCCCCACACCCTGGGGATGGTGGCGGCCATGGCCCGGGCCGTTGCCGGAGAGCTCAAGGCGGTCGGCACCCTGGAGATGCAGCACAAGTACCAGGAAGCCATCCTGGAATCCATGTTCGACGGCTTCCTGACCATCGACGGCCAGGGCCGGGTCGTCTATATGAACGCCAGCGGGGGCCGGATCCTGGGGGTCGATCACAAAAAGGTCATTGGCAAGTTTGTCGGTGATATAGTCGATTTTAAACCCGTCATCCTGGAGGTCCTGAAATCGGGGCGGGGGTATGTGGATAAGGAATTCATGGTGAAGACCAGCACAGGCTTTAAGCACTTTCTGAAAACGGCCATTCCCATCCGGGATGAAAACGGCCGCATCACCGCTGTCGTCGATACCTTCCGGGAGATCAAGCGGGTGCGGAAGCTGGTCAACAAAATGGTGGGGGCCCAGGCCCAGTTCACCTTTGCCGACATTATCGGCAATAGCCCCCCTATGCGGGAAGCTCTGCGCCTGGCGAGGATGGCCGCCCATAGCAGCTCCCCGGTCTTGATCCAGGGAGAGAGCGGCACCGGGAAGGAGCTCTTTGCCCAGTCCATCCACAATGCCAGCAGCCGCCGGGATGGTCCCTTCGTGGCCCTCAACTGTGCCGCCCTCCCCCATGAGCTGATTGAGAGCGAATTGTTCGGTTACGAGGAGGGAGCTTTTACCGGTGCCTGCCGAGGTGGGCGGCCGGGCAAGTTTGAACTCGCCTCCGGGGGCACCATCTTTCTCGATGAAATTGGCGACATGCCCCTGGACATGCAGGCCAAATTGCTGCGGGTCCTGGAAGAAAAGCGGGTGGTCCGCCTGGGAGGGCACCACTATATTGACTGTGATGTGCGGGTGATTGCGGCAACCAACAGGGATCTGGCCCAGGAGGTGGAAAGGGGGAACTTCCGCCGGGATCTCTATTACCGCTTGAATGTGATCTATATCCCCCTGCCTCCCCTCCGGCAGCGGGGGGCCGACATTGAACTCTTTATCGAACACTTCAGCCGGCAGATCGGCGCCCAGCTGGGCCGGGAGCCCTATCCCTTTGCTTCCGAAGCCCTGCAGGTCATGCGTTCCTACCCCTGGCCGGGGAATGTCCGGGAACTGAAAAACATCATTGAACGGGTGTTGAACATGGCTCCGGGACCTGTAGTCACAGGGGCCGAGGTCTGCAAACACCTCCGTTCCCAGGCCGAGCAGGGGGGATTAACGGGGGAAGTCCTTTCCATGGAGGAAGTGGAGCGGCAGGCTATCCAGAGGGCCTTAAAGGTGGCCGGGGGAAATGTTTCCCGGGCCGCCCGGCTCTTAAAGATCAGCCGGAATACCCTCTACAACAAGCTGAAGAAATACCAGCTGGAGGCAGGCTGTTGAATTGCTCAAAACTTTGGCAATGCGCAAAAATAGGACAACCGCCGCAAACCCTGATAAAATCTAGCCTCTGTCCTCCCCTCACCAGGGGTGTCATAAAATTGAGCAATAATCAGTTATTCCTCCAAGGGGTAACAAAAAAAGTGGGGCCTTTGCGGGCCCCATTTTTCTTGGCCTGGGGAAGTTGGGGGGCAAAATAGGTTAGTTGGTACAATTGTTGCAATAATCATGGCATTGAGAACTATCGAGCCCTGCCCGCAAAGGGTAGGGGAGGGAAAGTACATTATTTTGTAGGAGGTGTTATCGGCTTGGACTTTTCTAAGGAACAACTGAAGGATTTTTATCGCACTATGTACACCATTCGTGTCTTTGAAGAGAGGGTCAATGAACTCTTTCTGGCTGGAAAGATCCCGGGCTTTGTCCACCTCTACATCGGTGAAGAAGCCATTGCCACCGGGGTCTGTGCTGTCCTGAGCAAGGACGACTACATTACCAGTACCCACCGGGGCCACGGCCACACCATTGCCAAGGGTGCGGACCTGAAGAAAATGATGGCGGAAATATATGGTAAAACTACCGGCTACTGCCGCGGCAAGGGCGGCTCCATGCACATCGCCGACTTTTCCATCGGCATGCTGGGGGCCAACGGTGTGGTCGGGGGCGGTTATAACCTGGCGGTAGGGGCCGCCCTGGCGGCCAAATTGATGAAAACCGATCAGGTGTCCGTCTGCTTCTTTGGCGATGGTGCCTCCAACCGGGGTACCTTCCATGAGGGTATGAACATGGCTGCCGCCTTTAAGCTGCCGGCTATCTTTGTCTGTGAGAACAACCAGTACGCTTCCACCACTCCCTACCGGACCACAACCTCCGTGGAGAACATCGCCGACCGGGCAGTGGGCTATGGCATCCCGGGCGTCGTCGTGGACGGCAACGATGTTTTTGCCGTCTATGAAGCAGCCAAGACGGCGGTGGAGAGGGCCCGGGCCGGTGGCGGTCCCAGCCTGATTGAAGCCAAGACCTACCGGGTTAAGGGCCACTTTGTCGGGGACCCCGAACTGTACCGGTCCAAGGATGAAGTGAGGGATAGGTTTGAGAACGATGATCCCCTGAAGAATTTCCGGAAACAGGTTCTGACAGCCAACCAGCTGACCGAGGGGGAACTGGAGGAGATTGAGAAGCAGGTGCAGGAAGAGTTGGACGCTGCCGTAGCCTTTGCTGAGGAAAGCCCCTATCCGGAACCTGGGGAGCTCTTTGAGGATCTCTACGTAGAAGGGTGGGAAGAAGTATGCGGGAAATAACCTTTGCCGAGGCCACCATGGAAGCCATGGCCGAGGAAATGGAGCGGGACGAGCGGGTCTTCATCATGGGAGAAGACATTGCCCGGCAGGGGGGGATCTTCGGCCAGTTTAAGGGCCTGCCCCAGAAATTTGGCTTTGAGCGGGTCATGGACACCCCTATTTCCGAAACGGCCATTGTCGGTGCCTGTGTTGGGGC
>LFSN01000073.1:618-1546 GCA_001513125.1 Clostridia bacterium DTU030 | reverse complement strand
CAAGGTGGTGCGGGAAGGCACCGACGTCACCATCGTATCCTATTCCGCCACCCTGCACAAAGCCCTGAAAGCGGCCGAGGCCCTGGCCGAGGAGGGGATCCAGGCGGAAGTCGTGGATCTTCGGAGCATCGTGCCCCTGGACAAGGAGACCCTTTTCGAGTCGGTGAAGAAGACAGGCCGCCTGGTCATCGCCCACGAAGCCACCAAGAACGGCGGTGTGGGTTCGGAAGTGGCAGCCGTTGTGGCCGAGGAGATAATTGAATATCTGGATGGGCCCATTAAGCGGGTGGGGGCAAAATTTGTCCCGATTCCCTTCAGCCCGGCCCTGGAACCCCTGATGCTGCCCCAGGTGGAAGACATTATTGCGGCGGTGAAAGAAACCTTCTAGGGCAGAGAAAAGATAGCCAGTTAAAGGGGGTGATCATTGCCGAGGGTAATGCTGGAAGCGAAACAGGGGGTTGAAGGTTTCGTGTCCGGTGGACTGTAAAGATGGTCAAGAACCACAGAAAAAGAAAGGAAGTGGGGTTTGAATGAGTAAGAAGCTTTTGCGGTTCCTGGCAGCAGGGATGTTGTTGATCCTGGTTCTCAGCTGTGTCGGTTGTGGTGGCGGTGGGCAGCAGGAGCCTGCCGGCGGAGAGGGAGAAGCCGAGGGAGAAGGAGAAGAAGTAGCCTTAAAGTCTGAGTACAAGTTGACCATGAACGTTTCCACCGATACCTGCTGGGGCCAGGGCGGGGTTAAGTTCGCCGAGCTGGTCAACGAGTACACCGGCGGCAAGGTGAATGTCAAGGTATATCCCAACGCCCAGCTGGTCGGCGGTGACCAGATGCGCCAGGCGGAAATGGTCCAGAGTGGGGCCATTGACTTCATGCTGAACTCTACCATCAACATTGCCCCGACCATTCCCGAATTCGACGTCTTCAGCCTGCC
>LFSN01000073.1:0-611 GCA_001513125.1 Clostridia bacterium DTU030 | reverse complement strand
TTCCGGGAGCTCACCAACAACGTCCGGCCCATCAAATCCCCCGATGACATGAAGGGGCTCAAGATCCGGGTCGTCACCCCCATCTACATCGACATCATGCGAGCCCTGGGGGCCAACCCCATTGCCATGAACTGGGGTGAAGTCTTTACCTCCCTCCAGCAGGGGGTTATCGACGGACAGGAGAACCCCGTTGTCGGGATTATTATTCCCAACAAGATCTATGAGGTACAGAAATATATGACCAACTGGCACTATTCCTACGACGCCCTGGTCCTGGCCGTCAACAAGGATGTCTGGGAGAGCTTCCCTGCCGAGCTTCAGGAACAGATCCAGCGGGCTGCCGACGATGCCATGGCCTACCAGATCCAGATCAGCAGGGAAGGTTTGGCCGAAGGTAATGATTTCCTGAGGGATAAGGGTATGGAAGTAACAGACCTGACTCCGGAACAACTGGCTCCCTTCAAGGAGCTGACCAAGCCCGTGTATGACGAGTACGCCGAAAAGGTCGGCCTGGACATTGTAAAGGCCTTTGAAGAGGTTGTCGCGGGAATGCAGTAGGGCATGGGTTGCATTGGGGAGGGGTGCTTCATGCACCTCTCTCCTTTCCTGTC
>LFSN01000034.1:1856-4754 GCA_001513125.1 Clostridia bacterium DTU030 | reverse complement strand
GGCATTGCCAAGACGACGGATCTCTTCACAACTTCGGAAAAGCAGTGGGATCTGACCCTGGATGTAAACTTGCGTTCTGTTTTTCTGGCTCTGAAATACGGGGCTGAATATATGAAGGAGCACGGTGGTGGGGTTATCCTCAACATGTCTTCCATTGCCGGGATAACAGGTGGTTCTACTGGTCCCGACTACGGAGCATCCAAAGCCGGTGTTGCAGCCCTGACAAAATTTGCTGCCAAAACCCTCAGCCGCTATGGCATCAGAATCAATGCCCTGGCGCCGGGGACCATAGCTACCGACATGATCAAGAACAACTATGCGGTACTGGATGAGGAAACGGTCAAGAAGCGTCTGTCCACCATTCCCATGGGGAGAATGGGTGAACCGGAAGAAGTGGCCAATGCCGCCCTCTTTTTAGTATCGGATCTGAGCAGCTATGTCAATGGCGAGATCCTCATGGTGACCGGCGGCCGGATGAGCTGACGGCATAGCGGCTCACTTGCATAAGGTCAGGGTTATCAGAGGACAACATCTGTGGGAGGTGGTAGAGGGGGAGAAAGAAAGACAGGCGGCACCAATAATGAATACCGGAATCATTTGGCAAGGCAGATGCAAATGCAAAGGAGGCGTATTGATGGGCAAGTACATTATTGGTATTGACAGCGGTACCACCAGCTGCCGTGCACTGGTCTTCGACAGGGATGCCAACATTCTCGGCATTGGGCAGAAGGAGTTTACCCAGATCTATCCCAAGCCGGGCTGGGTCGAACATGACCCCAATGAGATCTGGGAGACCCAGAAATATGCCATCGCCCAGGCCATGAAGAATGCCAACTGCACAGCCGAAGATATCGTGGCCATCGGTATTACCAACCAGCGGGAATCGGCGGTAGTATGGGATCTGGAAACGGGTGAACCAGTCTACAATCTCATTGTCTGGCAGGACCGCCGCGGTGCCGACCTGTGTGAAGAAATTAAGGAAAGCGAATGGGGCCCCCGCTATCGGGAAAAGACCGGGCTGGAAGTCGACTCCTATTTCTCGGCCACCAAGGTAAAATGGGTCCTGGAAAATGTCCCCGGGGTAAGGGAGAGGGCAGAACAGGGCAAGATTGCCTTCGGCAATGTCGACACCTGGTTGATCTATAAGCTGACGGGCGGCAAAAGGTTTGTCACCGATTACTCCAACGCCTCCCGTTCCATGATGTTCAATATTAATGAACTGAAGTGGGACGATGATATCAGAAAGCACCTGGGGATCGAGGCGGTGCAAACGGCCGAGGTGCTGCCCTCCACTGCCATGTTTGGTACCACTGATCCCGACCTCTTTGGCGCCCCCATCCCCATTACCGGCGATGTTGGCGACCAGCAGGGCAGTCTCTTTGGCCAGGCCTGCTTTGAAGAGGGAATGTGCAAGATGACCTACGGGACCGCCGGCGTCTTCGCCCTCTGCACCGGTAACAGGCCGGTGCCCCTCAACGGCCTGACCACCTCCTGCTTTGTTGGGGTCAATGGCAAAGTCCTCTACGAAATTGAAGGTATCCAGTTTATTGTCGGCGCTGCGGTCCAGTGGCTGCGCGACGGCCTGAAGATTATTAAGGATTCGGCGGAAACAGAAGCCCTGGCCCGTTCCGTGGAGGACACCGGCGGCGTCTACTTTGTTCCGGCCCTGGTCGGCCTCTGCTCGCCCCACTGGGATTCCTATGCCCGGGGAACCATCATCGGAATCACCAGGGGCACCACGGAAGCCCACCTGGCCCGGGCCACCCTGGAATCCATGGCCTACCAGACCCGGGACGTCTTCGACCAGTATGTGAAGGAATCGGGCAATCCCATTCCCAGCCTCCGGGTAGACGGTGGCGCTGTCCGGAACAAGTGGTTGATGCAGTTTGTTGCCGATATCATCGGGGCTCCCGTCCTGGTTCCCAAGGTTGCTGAAGCCACTGCCCTGGGTGCTGCCTGGCTGGCCGGTCTCCAGGTGGGGTACTGGGAAAGCCTGGATGAGTTGAGCTCCCTCTGGCAGCCGGCCGCAGAATACAAGCCCCAGATGAAGCGGGAGACGGCCGATGCCCTCTACGGCGAGTGGCTGCGGGCCGTGGAACGTTCCCGCGGTTGGGTCAAGCGGGGTTCCCAGTAAAAATACCCCCTCAGCGAAGTTAAAGGTGTTTCTCCCGTTTTGAATTGGAAATAATGATAAGCCGGGCGGCCGGCCCCCTTTTCCGGCCGCCCGGCTTTGCGGAATTGGTTTTGCCTGTCCCTTATCCCTTAATTGACGGAAGGAGCAGGGAAACTGGCAGGGGAGGAGGTTTTCTTATGCGTTTACAGGGTAAGGTAGCTATGATCACCGGGGGCGGCTCGGGCATTGGCAGGGCCATAGCCAAGCTTTTTGCCCGGGAAGGGGCGGCCGTTGCCATAATGGAACTGATACCCGAGCGGGCCCGGGAAGTTTGCGAAGAGATCGAGGCGGAAGGCGGCAAGGCCATCTGGTTTGCCGGGGATGTGACCTCCAGCAGCGATATCGACCGGGTGGTGACGGGCATCGTAGACACCTTCGGGAAGATCGATATCCTGATTAATAATGCCGGGATCATGGCACCTGCCAGCGGGCCTAAGGCCAGCATATTTGAATGCTCCGAGGAAGACTGGAAGAAGATGATTGATGTCAACCTGAACAGCGTCTTTTTGGTTTCCAAACGCGTGTTCCCGGAAATGGTCAAGAACGGCAAGGGCAAGGTTGTCAACATGTCTTCCATGTATGGGATTGTGAGCAACTATAACCGGATTGGCTATTCGACAACCAAAGGTGCCATCGTCAACATGACCCGTTCCATGGCCCTCGATGGGATTAAGAAAAACATTTACGTCAATGCCATTGCGCCGGGTTATGTCAATTCCCCCCGG
>LFSN01000034.1:0-1791 GCA_001513125.1 Clostridia bacterium DTU030 | reverse complement strand
TGTGAGCCCGAGGAGATTGCCAAGGTCGCCCTCTTCCTGGCAAGCGATGATTCCGATTACATCATCGGGCAGACCATTCTGGTCGATGGTGGCTGGACCCTGCGCTAAGCTGGCCGCAGGCTAAAGGGGACAATATATTTTTCCTCTTTTTCTGGGCAGAAAGGATTCGGGGATGGGCAATGAAGCTATGCATCGTAATAATGCCATTATGCATTAGATGAGGCCTGTTTTCTGCCTGGGGGATGGTGAAGGGGAACCCCCGGATGTGTTAGAAGGGCTGTTGTCAGCCATAATCTGACCTTTTTGGGGAAAAGGTGAAGGATTGGCACGCAACTTGCTATAAATATGTAATGTGTCAATTGTGCCCAGCTACTCTTAATCTGGAAGGGATTACGGAAGTCACCCTCTAGGCGGCAGCAATTGCAAAGAATGATGGTGTTTTGGACATACTACAGAATGACTTCCGGAAATGTCTATATCCCACCTAGTAGTTTTCAACTAGGACTGCCCAGGAAAAGAGGTGGTGATGTCTCAGCCTTCGACTTTACTAAGCAGTAATTGTGGCCCCGAGATACTGTTTAAAGCCCTAAAGGAAAGGGAAACAATTGGGGAAAGGCCTGGAAAGCCGGGTAAGGGATGTGTCAGCCTGCCCCTTCAGGGTTTTCCCTAAAGAAGTGTGTCTTTCGAGGAAAGGAGTGGAAGTTTTGGATCTGACCAAGAATGAAGTACTAAAAATGTATGAAACCATGCTCACGATCCGCCGTTTCGAAGAAACGGCTGCCCAAATGGCGCGGGAAGGGATTATCTACGGTAGTTTCCACACCTACGTTGGAGAAGAGGCAATCGCCACTGCCGTAGCTGCCCACCTGCGGAAAGGAGATGCCGTGGCCTCTACCCACCGGGGCAATGGTCACTTCATTGCCTGGGGTGCAGACCTGAAGAGGATGTTTGCCGAATGTCTCGGCAAGGGCAACGGCTACTGCAAGGGTAAAGGTGGCAAGATGCACCTGGCTATGACGGAACCCGGCCTTATCAGTGCCAACGGTATTGTGGGGGCAGGGCTTCCCCTGGGAACCGGCTTTGGCCTCCACTTAAAGATGCGCAATAGCGATAATGTAGCCATCAGCTATTTCGGCGATGGTGCTGCCAACCAGGGTGCCTTCCACGAGTGTGTGAACATGGCATCCGTCTGGAAGCTCCCGGTGGTCTATATCTGCGAAAACAACCAGTACGCCATTTCGACTTCCGTCAACGAGTCCCTCTCGGCAGAACATGTGGCCGACAGGGGAGTAGGCTACGGCATTCCCGGCGTCCTGGTCGATGGCAACGATGTCTTTGCCGTCTACGAAGTTGTCGGGGAAGCAATCAAACGGGCCCGTGCTGGTGAAGGACCGACGCTGGTCGAATGCTTGACCTACAGGCTGCGGGGTCACCACGAAGGGGACATCCAGAACTACCGCACCGAAGAAGAAGTGGAAGAGTGGAAGAAAAAGGACCCGATCCTGCGGGTGAAGAAGGCCCTGCTGGAAAACTTGGGAGCAACGGAAGAGGAACTCAAGGCAATCGAAGAAAAGGTTGAGAAGGAGGTCCAGGAAGCGGCAGAATACGCCAAGAACAGCCCCTGGCCCGAACCGGAGACCCTGATGGAAGACATATATGCCAAAGAGGAAGAGGACGGTGTCGTAGTATGAAAAACATGACTTATAGGGATGCCATTAAGGAAGCTGTCCGGGAAGAAATGCTGCGGGACCCCGATGTTTTCATCATGGGTGAAGACGTCGGCGTCTTCGG
>LFSN01000025.1 GCA_001513125.1 Clostridia bacterium DTU030 | reverse complement strand
GTCATGATAAGGGTCCACAGCCACGTTATCTTGATCCATTCCATAAAGCTAAAGGTGGTGTTGGCAAAGGCCATCATGACGTGAACATTGCTGTTTCCGGTGATAAAACCGTTGCTCAAGATGAATGAGGTGACAAACATGGCACAGAACAACCCCGCCGCAGGCTTGCTGGATTTCTCAAAGTTTGCGCTCTCGCAGATACCCAGGGCCAGAGGTGCCAGTATCATAATCTTCGCATAGACACTTGGTATCATCAGGCTCATTACCAGAGTTGTGAGCATCAGGGCCGCCACTTGACCGTTATAGGTCAGGGGAAAAAGCCTTTGGATTCTCATTGTAACGCGGGTGAGAACTGTGGTCTTTTGAATGGCCGACGCCAGGGCAAGGATGGTAATTATCTGCCAGAGGGTGGCGCTGGTAAACTGGGCAAAAACCTCTTCTGCTTTCCCGACCTTAAAAACTAACATGGCCGAAAGGGCAATCAGGACAATGAGGTATTCGGGAAACACCCGAAAGGACATGGAGAGTATAAGCCAGACGAATATTCCTGTATATCTCATCGCCACCTGTTCCAGCCCCTCAGGGGCTGGAACAAGGGCTATGATGACAGCGATTAATGTGATGACCAAAAACTGGATAAGTTTCTTATTGGCACTGGCTGCGGCAGCCATTTTATCCCCCCTTCAAATGCTTACAGCGATTTCTCCCTCTTGGCATCAGCTTCTATTTCGGCATGACGCTTCTTGACCGCATCCATATATTCTGAGTGGGTGATGATATATTTCTGGCCTTCTTCCATTGCCTTAAACAGCCGCGGTCCTACTGGATCGATAGGAGTTCCTGTGACAATGCTCTTCTCAAGGGCGAGAAGGCCCTGTTTATAGGCCTCGCTTTGATAGTGGGGATCGTCACCTTTGGCGAAACGCTCCGGACGGTAGTCATCGGAATGATGAAGGTTTGTCTGCACAAAGCCCGGGCAATAAATTGAAACCTTGACATGATCCACCTTCAGATCCTTCAGTTTGGCCCAGACAGATTCCGACATAGCTACCGAAGCATGCTTGGTTGCCGAATAGGCAGGGTTCCTGCCAAAGCCAGGAATGAGCCCGGCGATGGAAGCCGTTGTTATTATGTTGGCAGGCGTTCCCTGTTCGATCATGATTGGGAGAACTTCCCGGTAATAATAGGCTTGTCCAAGGAGATTTACCGCGACGGTCCACTCCAAATCCCTGGGATGCAGGTTGACAATGGTGCCCACAGGGGCGACGCCGGCATTGTTGAAGAGAACATCGATCCGGCCGTAAGTCTTCATGGTCGCCTCAACGCTGGCCTTGACGTCCTCGTAGAGGGAAGTGTCGCCCTCGAAAATCATGCATTCCACATTTTGCTTGGCAAAGTATGCTTTGACTTCTTCGAGTTTCTTGCCCATAATGTCGACTAAGGCCAGTTTCATTCCCCTCTTGGCCGCTTCTTTAGCAAAGGCGAAGCCAAAGCCATGGGCAGCCCCCGTTATCAGTGCCACCTGGCCTTTAAAGTCCCTCGCGCTGTTTCCGGCTCCCCCTTCAGGCAGCTCCCCATCTGCCTCGATCCCACGGTGACGGCCCTCAATATAGGGAATGTACTGGGGATGGGTGAGGACATACATCTGGTTGTCTTCAATGGCTTTGAAGAGTCTGGGCCCCACGCTGTCAATGGGAATACCTGTGGCGATGCTGATATTAACCCGCTTGAGGCTCTCCCTGTAATACTCAGATTTGTAATAGGGATCATCAGGAGCTTTGAACCTGTCCGGGCGGTGTCTCTCACAGTGATGCAGGTCCGTCTGCACATAGCCGGGGCAGTATACCGACGTCCCGATATAATCGATATTGTTGCTCCGGAAGTAGCTGCGGATGTCTTCAATCAATGCTACTGCACCGTGTTTGGTGGCGGAATAGGTGGCATTGTTCCCAATCCCATGCAAGATCCCGGCAATGGACGCTACACCCATGATGTGGGCCGGGGTTTTCTGCCTGATCATGATGGGCACAACTTCGCGATAGAAGTACCCGTGACTGGTAAGGTTCGTTGCCACCGTCCAATCCCAGTCGCGAGCAGGGAGATGGATGATATCCCCGCACGGTACAACGCCCGCATTGCAGAAGAGAACATCTATCTGCCCGAAGGTCGCCATTGTCTTCTCAACGGTCATTTTGACATTCTCGTAGAGGGTGAGGTCGGCGCAAATGGGGAGCACTTCCGCTCCGAGATTACTTACCACAGCCGTAGTTCCGGCCAGGTCAGCTTCGTCAATATCAGCCAGGATCACTTTCATGCCTCTTTTTGCCGCTTCGATCGCAAAGGCCTTTCCAAAACCGTTGGCCCCACCGGTGATCAAGGCAACCTTATTCTTGAATTCCTTCACAGTCCGTCTCCTCCTTTAAAGTTTTTCTCAGGCATCGTATACCCAGGCCGCGCCATTGGCATCCCTGATGGCTTCCAGGACGGTGGCAGCTTCAATGGCATCCCCGGCAACGACAGCCTTGTCAAAGGCAGAGGCAAATTCGCAGGCATACTCCCGCTGCGGTCTTATGCCCAGGGCCAGGATGACCGAATCAAATTCCATCTCCACTTCAGAACCGTCTTCAACCCTTTCCAGGACGACACCCTTCTCATTTATCGCTGTCAGCTTGTGTCCCGGCATGAGTTTTACCCCCAGTTTCCTGAGGCGGGCGAGGAGAACCAGCAGAACCCTTTCGATTATGCCGCCGCCGATTTTGGGCAGCATTTCTATAACTGTCACCTCATGCCCCCGCGTTGCCAGGGTCGCGGCCGTTTCCAGCCCCGTGGCCCCCGAGCCGATGACGGCAACCTTCTTGCCGGGCTGTGCCCTGCCTTCCAGGTAATCTTTAACGCGGATGGCCTTGGGTAAATCAACTCCCGGGATCTGGGGTTCTATATGGGTGCCGCCACAGCATACAAAGACCCCGTCCGGATTCAGTGCCTTGACATCATCCACCGTGACCCGCGTGTTGAGGCGTATATCGACCCCGAGTTTTTCCAGTTCATATCCCATGGTCTCCACAAGCCATGTCAGTTTTTCTTTGTCAATATTCTTGTCGGCCAGATTAAGTGCTCCCCCGAGTTGGCTGTCGGCTTCAAAGAGGGTCACCTTAAAACCGCGCCGGGCAAGAACGCCGGCTGCCTGCATGCCGGCCACGCCGCCGCCGACGACTACCATTTGCCTGCCATTGCCGTTCATCTCCGGCCTGTCAAACTCAAGTTCCCTGCCCAGGCGGGGGTTGACAGAGCATTCCAAGTGTCTTCCCCTGGCAATGGATTCGATGCAGCGGAGGCAGCCAATACATTTCCTAATAGCGATGTCTTCACCCCAGCGGGCCTTGTTGGTCCATTCTGGATCGGCCAGCTGCCCGCGGCCGACGGCTACGAAATCGCAGACCCCTTCTTCAAGGAGCTCTTCCGCTACCCTGGGCTCCTTTATGTTGTTGATGGAGATGACGGAAATGCTGACGGCTTCCTTCACTGCCCTGGCCAGCTCCTTTCTGCAGGCCTGGGGGAATGTGTACACGGGGATGATGTGATATCCGGTTTCATAGATCCCACAGCTGACATGGATATGATTGACCCCTATCTTCTCCAGGTGCTGGGCTATCTTTACTCCCATCTCCAGGGTGATGCCCTGGTCGCCCATAAACTCGTCCACGGACAATCTGACACCAATGGGAAATTCTTTGCCGCACGTTTTCCGGATACCGAAAATAATCTCTTCGATTAACCGCATCCGTTTCTCAAAGCTGCCGCCGTATTTATCCGTCCGCTTGTTGCTAAAGGGCGAGAGAAACTGGTTGATGAGATAGCCATGGGCGGCATGCAGCTCCACACCATCAGCCCCTGCGGCTTTGGCTATCACCGCACCGACAACATACTTTCTTACTAGAGCCTCGGCTTCCTCAGTGGTTAGTTCATGGGGCATCTCGGTGCAGATTTTGGTTACCATGGCTGTGGGGGCAACGATTTGATTATTGTTGGGGTTAATTCTGGCGTGCCCCTCCCGGCCTGGGTGGTGCAGCTGGATAAAGATCTTCGTGCCGTATTTGTGGACTGTATCGACCAGCCTTTGCAGGCCCTGGATATATCCTGCCTTAGATGCCGCCAGCTGCCTGGCAAGGCCCCATCCCCGTTCGTCGTCGATACGGGTTATCTCTGTTATGATCAGTCCACAACCACCCCTGGCCCGTTCTTCATAGTAACGAATAATATCCGGGCTCGCCTCCCCCGAAAAGAAGGCCAGTCCCGTACCCATGGGCGGCATGACTACCCGGTTCTTAATCGTTACATTACCAATTTTTCCGGGTTCGAAAAGCTTTTTGTATGTCATATTCCTTCCTTCCTCCCCTCTATATTTTTTAATGCTGCAGCAATTTAATCGTAACACTGCCGTTATTTGTAATCAATCGACAAATAGTATCATTCTTATCCGCAGATGCTCCCCTTTATTTCGACATTTTGTATGACAAAAAATAAACCACAGGACTTTTCTAGTCCTGTGGCCTAATTAAAATTGACTAATTCATAACGATAAACTAGACGGGCTCATATGATTTGCTGATGGAAACCCTCTGCAGGGCCTAGTTCCGCCAAAATTTTGGCCGTGGCCTGGGCCCGGTTGTTGACCTCCAGCTTTTTGTAGATATTGCTGATGTGGGTTCTGGCTGTGGTCTCTGCTATACAAAGGTTTTCCGAGATTTCAGCCGTCGACAGCCCTTCCAGCATGAGGAGCAACACTTCCTGTTCGCGCCTGGTGAGGGAATAAGCATCTGAAGCCTTGAAGCAGATCTCATCCTTTCCACTGATAAGGGAGTTTTCCGGTCCTCTAGCAGTGGAGTTTTCAATCTCCTCAAACTCGATCATGTACAGGGGCTGCAGCCTGTAGATGTAGTTATTATCCATGTTAAAGCTTGTAATTTGCATCAGATACTTGCCAGTGATGCTTTCATATTCCCTTGTCATTTTCCCCAGGTGTTTGTCCTCATCCATCTGGGCGACGAGGGGCATGAGGGTATTCCGGAGAACTTTGCCGTCAAAAATTTCCTTTGCTAACAGGGCAAAGGAGTTGGTCTGGAAAATAACTTGAAACTGGCTGTTAGTTATGCAGAAGTGGCTGCTCATGTTTGTAATATAGGTGTTCAAAAGGTTTTTCAGTTGCTCAGTTTCAATTTTCTCCCGGTAATGGTGTTGTATTATCGCAAACAACTTCCCAATACAATTGAAGAGCTCCATTTCTTCCTCGGTATAATCGCCCTTTTCCTCTGGCTTATACAAACTGATGGCATGCTGCATGTTGTGCCAGGGTTGACCGCAGGTAATTGCCGCCTTATAGCCAAATCCGCCCTTGCGGATGGCCTTTCCCAGCTTAGTCTCCCAAAATTCTTCTATGGAGCAGCCAAAGTCCTGACACCTCCAGGCGCATTTTCCGAAGGTCTTGCTCTCGTTGACCATCCTGGCTAAATTCTGGAAGAAGACATCCTCTTCTACCCAAATCTCTTTATACAGCATGTGGTCACGGGCATAGGTGTTATCCCCGTACAGCTCGCAAATAGAGTACTTATTCCCGGCATTTTTTTGATAGACGACATAGACGGCATTATAACCAAAATATAGCTTAATGCCGTCAACAATTCTCCGGGGCAGATTGTTGTAGTCCAGGGTTATAAAATA
>LFSN01000107.1 GCA_001513125.1 Clostridia bacterium DTU030 | reverse complement strand
CCGAAGACGCCGACGTCTTCACCCATGATGAAAACATCGGGGTCCCGCAGCATTTCTTCCCGAACAGCTTCCTTAATGGCATCCCTATAAGTCATGTTTTTCATACTACGACACCGTCCTCTTCCTCTTTGGCATAGATATCCTCCATCAGGGTCTCCGGTTCGGGCCAGGGGCTGTTCTTGGCATACTCTGCTGCTTCCTGTATTCTTTCTTCCACCTGCTCCTTAATCCGCTCCAGCTCCTCGGGTTCTACGCCGTAGGTATCGATGAGGGCCCGCTCCACCCTTTTGATGGGATCCTTTTTCTTCCACTCTTCTATCTCTTCTTCCGTCCGGTAGTTTTGGATATCCCCTTCGTGGTGCCCCCGGTAACGATAGGTTACACACTCGATGAGGGAAGGACCTTCGCCCCGGCGGGCCCTCTTTACAGCCTCTCCGACTACCTCATAGACGGCAAAGACATCGTTGCCATCGACCAGGACGCCGGGAATGCCATAGCCTACTCCCCTGTCGGCCACGTGTTCAGCTGAGAGGGACTCGTTGACGGAAGTGGAGATGGCATACTGGTTGTTTTCGCAGATATAGACCACCGGGAGCTTCCAGACGGCTGCCATGTTCACACACTCGTGAAAAGCCCCCTGGTTGGCGGCACCGTCGCCAAAGAAGGCAATGCTGACATTGTCCTTCTTTTTCATGTGGAAGTGGAGGCCAAAACCCGTCCCGATGGGCAATCCTCCCCCCACAATGCCGTTGGCAGTTATAAAGCCTGGTTCCAGCATGGCCAAATGCATCTTGCCGCCCTTGCCCTTGCAGTAGCCATTGCCCTTGCCGAGGCACTCGGCAAACATTTTTTTCAAATCGGCGCCCCGGGCAATAAAGTGACCATTACCCCGGTGGGTAGAGGCAATGGCATCTTCATCCTTCAGATTAAAGGCGACCCCGACGGCAATTGCCTCCTCGCCCACATAGGTGTGAAAGCTCCCGTAGATGATGCCTTCCCGGGCCATCTGGGCCGCCGTCTCATCAAAGCGGCGGATGGTGACCATGGTTTCATACATCTTCAGGACCGTTTCCCTGCTCAGGTCCAAAACAAAACACCTCCCTCAGCCAAATTCCTGGTCTTTGTCCCCTGTTCCCCTTGCGCCCTATTCCTGGCATTCCTCCCCCTTGGTGTATTGGTAAAGGATTCTCTGAAGAAAATTTTATAACTTGTATACCAGCTTATATTTTCGGTCTTGAAAGATTAAACTCCTTCTTAAATTGGGTTAAATTTGAAATATTTTTTGGTTAAATTTTTAACTTATTTTTAAATTTAAGCCGCCAATTGGACAACCATTGCAATTGTCCTGGGGGCATGGCTGGTACCACTGCCTGTAGTGTTTTCTGCATCCTTATATTCGCCCCCCTCCTGCCCTTTCCCTTTTCAAGAAAGGAAAAATATCTACTTCTCCGACAGAAGCTCCGCCCAATATTTTCAATTTTACGGCATTTAAACGGCCCATTAAAGAACCCGGCCCTGGGGGCCAGGTTTTTAAGAAGTCCTTGTCTTATCTCTAGTTGAGATGTCCAAGACTAAAATTTAAACTAATGGCCTTTACCACCAAGAAGGCGATCAGGGCATCGAGCCCGTGGTGGAGGAGGGTGCCAAAGCCAACGATATAAAGGCCCTGGTAGAGGGTAAAACCCAGGGGCAGGACCACCAGGGCTTCCCCTAAAGCGTGGATGGGGGCGGTAACCAGCAGCACCCATGGATAGGACCAGCCCTGCTTGAGGAGAACAGCCCCCACATAACCAAAGAGCATGTGCACTGCCGCCCGGGCCGCTACCACCGGCCCCATAATCAGCAGAAAGCCCAGGGCCGACCCGGCCCCCACCAAAAGGGCCACGGGGGGGTTAATCAGCATGGCAATCATGACCGGGACATGGGATGCCAGGGTGGCCGAAAAGGGGGGAATGAAAACCCGCAGATAGCTGCCAAAGGCAATAGGAATTAAGAGGGAAAAGGCAGTGAGCAAAGCCCCGTAGACAAGATCCCTGATTTTCAATGTTTTGACCTTCTTTCCTCTTACTCTACCTAAAGTATATGTCTTGCCAGGTGTCTTGTCAACTGCCTGTTATTCCCCTTCTTCCAAAAGAAACCCCAGCTCCCTGAGCCTGCCCTCTACCTCCTGGAAAACTGCCGGATCATCGGCCTCGATGGTATGGAGGTGGACACCGCCGGTCAGGGTTGATAAGAGGAGGGCTTCCTGGTTGTTGTAGCGCTCAATAAAATCCTCTACGTCAGCTTCCGTTTCCAGCAATAGCAGCCCCCTGATTTCCCCGTACAGGGGATGCTCCACAATTACGTCCACCACCCGGCAGCCTGCCTGCACAAGGGCAAGGAGTTCAGACCGGGTCTCGCCAGGGGCGTGGCGGCAGGCCAGGCGGCGGGTAGCCGTTGACCGCTTCTGGGCTTGTCCAAAGATATAACCCTGGGCGGTGGCCACAATATCAAGGCCCCGGGCCCGGAGGAGGGCTATATCCTGGACAATTACCTGCCTGCTCACGCCAAAATGCCGGGCAAGATAACTGCCCGTCACCGGTTTTTTGCTCTTGGCCAGCAGGGAAAGTATCCCTTCCCGACGTTGACTGCCCACGTAATCTCCCTCCCAATAGTTGCATCGGGTAAATCTGGAGCAGGCACCAGAAAAGACTCCGTCCCTACCACTGGAGCAGGCGCCGCTCCCCTTCCAGCTGCCGTATGCCGGTTACGTCCTGCACCACTTCCAGGACTCCCCTGTAGGTACCCTTCTGGTCCCGGACGGCAAAGTAACGGATATGGATGAACCGGCCTCCCGTTTCCAGCCAGAATTCGGCCGTATCTTCCTTACCCTCTTTAAAGGCGGCAACAATTTTGTTTACCACATCGACGCTGCCGGGTGGGTGACAATTCTGGACATCCCTGCCGATGATGCCTGGGCTCCTGGGGAAGATCCTCTCCTTCCCCTGGGAGTAATAACGGACCTTGTTCTTTTCATCGACAAAGGAGATATCAAAGGGCAGGTGGGTTAAGACAAGGTTGAGCTGTTCCGGTGTCAGGACACCGGTGTCCAGCTTAAGCTGCTCCCTTCCTTCCCCGGCCCCGGCACCCCCTGCCAGCTCTTCCAGAACTTCAGGGGAGGGCTGCCAGTCGTCTCCCGGAGTTACCAGGGAATAGCCGATGCTCAATTCCCCCTCCCTTATTTCCGCCCATTCCCCCTCGGAAAGGGTTTCCAGGGCCATAGGGAAGAGGATTTTTTCTTCTTTGTAAAACATATCGGACATGGCTTCCAGGAGCAGCTTCCCCTCGGCCAGCACCGTATCCCTGTCCCTGGCCACCAGGGCATTGTGCACCTTCTTGAAGAGGGCCCTGATATCATCGTGGGTTGCCCACATGACCTTGGGCGGCCCCGTTATGCCATGCTTTTCCAGGTAGGGAAAGAGCTGGAATTCCTTGCGCAGGTAGTGGTTTTCTACCTCCTGGAGCCTCTTCAAAGTCCTTTCCAGCTTGCCCCAGTCGACTCCCTTTTCCCCTTCCAGGCCGGCCAGGAGGGCCTCCATTTCGGCCACAACCTGCCGCAGAGCTTCGTTTTCCAGGCGGAAGGTATGTACCGGATGGCCGGGAATAGAATCGGGATCCACCCTCTCATCGAGGGCATCCTTGAAAACAGCCACGTGGACGTCGCACAATCTCTTTACCTCTTCCTCGGGCATGCCTTCCTCGATCAGGCGCTGTTCCATCTCGGCAATTTCGGTAGGACTTACGTCCCGGAGCAGGCGGGCAAACCTTTCCTTCAGCTCCTCCAGATCCCCTCCGGCATGGAGATCCTTAATGATCCCCTTCAGGATTTCCAGCCTCTTTTCCCTTCCCGTAATCAGTTCTGACATGATATTGCCCCCTTTCTTTCCCGGTGAATTTTAACCAGCTCCCTCTTTCACACCCTTCCAGTATCCTTTATCTCGGCTCCGCCCCTTTTTGCTAGTATATACAGCCGAAATTATCGTCATTCCTCCGGAACAGGGACAATCTGAAACCCTTCCCTCCCTTCCAGTTTCCTTTCTTTTTACCGGATTAGGGTTTAAGGCATGACATCCCCAAATAGCCAAAAGAGAAAAGGGAAGCCGTCTTAATCTGCCTGCTTCCCCATTACCTCCACTATCACCTCTGCCACGCCGTAGGGCCGCAAACCGATGGCATCGGCCGCCCCCCGGGAAAGATCTATTATCCGACCGGAAATGTGGGGTCCCCGGTCATTGATCCGCACTACAGCCTCCTTGCCTGTAGAAGGACAATAAACCCTGACATAGGTACCAAA
This sequence comes from Clostridia bacterium DTU030, assembly GCA_001513125.1. Taxonomy (GTDB): domain Bacteria; phylum Bacillota; class DTU030; order DTU030; family DTU030; genus DTU030. The sequence goes on along the minus strand of LFSN01000107.1, from coordinate 10,790 downwards.
GGGCAGTTGGCGATGGGCTGCCGTCAGTTCCTCCTGATTAAATATCTCCCCGCTGGCCGTACGCCGGCCCTGGAACCTGGCACCGTACCAGGATGCCAGCCCCCTTTCTTCATAGGCCACCGTCACCTTATCCTTCAGGGTGGCTAAGACCCGTTCATCGATGCCGGGTACCTGGAGCAAGTCTTCAATCCGCCAGAAGGGGCCCTTTAATTCCCGGTACTCAACTATGGCCCGGGCCAGGCCCTCGTCTATCCCCGTCGCTTCCTGCAATTTTTGGGCCGAAGCAGAATTGATGCTGATCTTTTCCTTCTCCGCGGGCTCCTCCTGGCAGGCCGTGTCCCAGAAAAGGGTTCCGGAAGCACAATTCCAGGTCAGGTTCCCCCCCAGGACATCGGCCAGCTGGCGCAGGGGAATATAGATACAACCGGCAACAGATTTTGCCGGAACAGCGAGCTCCCTTTCCTCGCCATTGACAATTATTTCGGTACAACCCAGGGGAATAACCAGTTCTATATCCTCCCAGCGGCCAATAACTTCTCCCCCTTCCCCCTCACAAACAACCTCACCACCCAGGGCCGCCAGAAAAGAGGCCACGGGGACAAGGACATGCCCTTTTTCAACCCGGGCGGGGGGTTCCAGGCCAAGTTCCTTTCCATCAAGGATTACCTTCACCTCTTGGGAACTAGCCTGCACGGGTAGGGAAAGGATGAAAACCAAGATCAGCGCCGGGAGCCAAATCCTGGTCATGGTCTCCTCCTCCTTTGGTAGCGCCCCAGGGGGGCAGGACCAGTTTTCTCCTCTGGAACTGGGAAGAAAATCCCATGAAATAGTCTATTCTCCGTCCATGGGAAAAAACCTGCCTCGAAGAAGATCTTTGGCAGCATTTGACAGCTTCCTGGGAAGGGGAGGGGCAGGACTGGGTTCCGTTTAACAGAAAAACCCCTTGTGGGCCCTTTTCTAGGCCCACAAGGGGGGTGTTGACAATGGCGCTGTTCTTAACCAGTTACGGGCGTTTTGGAAAGCCAGCCTGCTGCATTATATGCCCTGGGCAGCATTTTTACCGGCAATTCTTCCAAAGACAACGATATCGGAAATGGCACATGTACCTACCCGGTTGTTGCCGTGGACACTGCCCGTCACTTCACCAGCAGCATACAAGCCTTCGATGATTTCCCCTTCGGTATTGATAACCCGGGCCTCTGTGTCAATCATGACACCGCCCATGGTGTGGTGAACCGATACAACACCCTTCAGAATAAACCAGGGGCCCTCTTCCATGGGAACCATACTGGTTTTGCGGCCAAATTCCGGGTCGTGGCCAGCCTTCATATATTCATTATACTTTTCCATGGTCTCTACTAAATTTTCTGCGTTGATATCGAAGTATTCGGCAATTTCTTCCAGAGTATCTGCCTTGTAGAAGACGCCATCGGCCAGACACTGTGCATATTCATCGGCATAAATTTCCTCGAGATTGAGCCTGTCGGCCACCTCCTGGTTGTAAATGGCGTAGGCCACACCACCCTGGGCAAGGATACCTTCGGCCCGTTCGTCCCGCATGCCGACTTCATTGACAAACCTCTTACCATCCTGGTTTACATAGACTATACCTTCGCCGCTCCAGCTGGGAGCTTCAATCCCGTAAAACACCCCTGTCATGGGGTTATTGAAGGGATAAAGTTGGATATGCTCCATGTTTTCCAGCTGGGCACCAATTTTTTCTGCCATTACAATTCCGTCCCCTGTGGCAGCGGGGGAGTTGGTGGTCTGGACACTTTCGTCGAGGGTTTCCCACCGGGTGTTGTATTTTTGCCGCATTTCCACATTGGCGCCAAAGCCACCGGTGGCCAAGACTACACCCTTTTCTGCAAAGAAAGTAACTTCTTCCCCCTCTTGGTTGGTTGCTTGAACACCAATAACCCTACCCTCATCATTTACCAGCAATTCTTCTGCCTTTGTGTCATAGAGAATTTCTACACCAAGTTCTTCTGCCTTATCAAGCAAGGGATAAATCATGCCCGGCCCTAAATCCACAGGCTCAACGGCACGGGGCACACTGTGGCCACCTTCGTGGACGAGGTAGTCCTGGTATACAACCCCAATTTCGTCCCTCAACCACAGGGCGGCATCGAGGGCATTGTTGACAACAATGTCAACCATTTCCTTGCGGGCTACCTTTCCTCCACCTTCCCACATTTCCTTGGCAAATTGTTCATTACTGTCTTCGATGCCCTGTTCAATCTGCAGCCAGTTGCCAGCACAAGCAAGCTCAGCCCAGGAAAGCAGGGTATTTCCACCAGCAAAGGGCATCTTCTCAATTAAGAGCACATTTTCTGCCCCATGAACCTTGGCTTCTATAGCTGCACAAAGACCGGCACCACCTGCGCCAACGACTACAACATCGTAACTGCTGCCTGTCTGGGTTTCTTCTGTTCCACATGCTGTCAAAGAAAGGACCATACCTACTACGAGGAGTACTGATAGTAGTTTAGTAAATCCTTTGCGCAAATTTTGTTCCACCTTTCACAAGATGATATCTTACTGGAATATAACAGCGCACTGTCCTCTCCATTCTATAATAGTTTTATCATTATGTCAATGTTTTAACAAAGTCATTCTAACATCAACCTTCTGCCGATTTAAAGAACTCCCACAAGGGCATATCCGGCCGGCCTCCCCGGGCAAGGAAGCCAAAGGCAGCACATAAAAAATGCAGGCCCGGTTGGCCTGCAAACAATGTAAGCTATTCAAAGCTAAAGGTCACCTGAACCCTGCTGGTGAGCTGGATTTGGCCAGGTTCAATGGGCGTGCTGCCAGCGGCTGCATCCAGGGCCGCCTTTTCCACCCGCAGGGGCTCAAAACCTACGCCGCCGCCTTCCCCAATAGTGACGATCCCGGTGATCCTGCCCCCGGCAGCCCCGGCCAGAACTTCCGCCTTGCTGCGGGCATGTTTTACCGCCAGGGCCAGGGCTTCCCCCTCCAGCCTTTCTGTATCTTGTATGCTGAAGGAAATCCCCGAGACTACATTGGCCCCCGCCGCTACCGTATTGTCAATCAGCTGGCCCAGCTTTTCCAGATCGGTGGTGACAACCCAGACACCGTTGTTGACCCGGTAGCCCACCAGGCGGCGCACATCCCGGTTTCCTTCCCGGACATATTCGTAGTTGGGATAGAGGCTGAAGCCCGAAGTGCGGATGTTCCCTTCAGGGAGGCCCTGTTTTTTTAAGGCGGCGATGACCCGGTTCATCTTTTCTGCATTGGCCCGCAGGGCTTCCTGGGCTGTCGCGGCCTCTGTATCGACACCAAAGGTAACAGTGGCCTGATCCGGCGCTGCCGCAAGCTGGGCTTCGCCGTAAGTGGTAATGGTTTTGACTGCTTCAGCAGCCTGGGCCTGGACAGGAGCCACCATGGCAACTGTCAGCAAGAGGAGCACCACAAAACTAACCCTACTGAATTTTTGCTTCAAGGGTATCCCTCCCTAAAATTGTAAGTTTACTTGTATAGACGCCGATTGAGGGAAAAAGTTTCAAATTAACCGGAGTTATTGGCGGGCTACCCTCGAGACATTCAATAGTTTCAGGCAAGCTTATCTATTACCTTGATTATCTCGGCAACCTTCTGCTCCTTGGCCTCCTGGTCAGCGGAAGCGAAGGCCTCCATGACACAGTGTTTCAAGTGGGCGTCCAGGACTTCTTTATTGATATTTTTCAAGATCCCTATGGAGGCCAGAATCTGGTTGGAGATGTCAATGCAGTAGCGGTCCTCTTCCACCATCTTGATAAGGCCGGCGATCTGCCCCTGCACGGTCCGCAGTTTTCTCAATACAGCTTCCTTATCTGCCCTCATCTTAGGCCTTCTCAATGGCGACAACTTCGTAACCTGCTTCTTCAACCGCCTGTTTTAATACTTCATCGGCCACGTCCCTGGCCAATGACACCCGGGCAGCATTCTCCTCCAGATTTACCTCGGCCTGAACCCCCTCCAGGGCGTTCAAAGCCTTTTCCACCCGCATCTTACAGTGGTTGCAGGACATTCCCTCAATTTTCATTACCTTTTCCATCCTAAGCCCTCCCTTATTATTGTAGATTTGTGCCGGTTTTAACCCTGGCTCTATACCTTCTTTCCTCTCCCCTTCAACAGCAGGGGCTACCTTGACCGCCGATGGCTGAAAGCGGCGCAGGCGCAAGGAGTTGGCAACGACGAAGAAGGAACTCAGGCTCATGGCCGCTGCCCCCATCATGGGCACCAGCCTGATGCCAAAGGCAGGGTAGAAGAGACCCGCAGCCAGGGGGATCCCCAAGCTGTTGTAGAAAAAGGCCCAGAAAAGGTTCTGCTTGATGTTTCTAATCGTTGCCCGGGACAGCTCTATTGCCCCCACAGCATCCATCAGATCATTCTTGACCAAAACTATATCGGCTGCCTCGATGGCCACATCGGTGCCGGCGCCGATGGCGATCCCCACATCGGCCCTGGCCAGGGCCGGGGCATCGTTGATCCCATCACCGATCATGGCCACCCTCCGTTCCCCCTGCTGCAGCTCCCGGATCTTTTCCTCCTTTTCCTGGGGCAGTACTTCAGCGATAACTTCATCTATGCCCAGCTGGGCACGGACAGCTTCCGCCGTCCTCTTGTTATCCCCCGTCAGCATCACTACCCTAATGCCCATTTCTTTAAACCTTTCCACGGCCTGGCGGCTGGTGGGTTTAGGGACATCGGCCACCGCAATGATTCCCAGGAGGGACTGGCCCCGGGCAAAGTAGAGGGGAGTTTTCCCCTCCCGGGAAAAGCGCTCCGCCCATTGGGCCGCAGTTCCGGTGTCAACACCCTTTTCACTGATGTATTTCTCATTCCCCGCCGCATATAAGACACCGTCTATATAACCTTCTACTCCCTTGCCGGCGACGGCTTTAAAACCCGTTATTTCCCTTTCCGGGATATTCCTCTCCCCGGCATAGGCCATAATGGCCTTGGCCAGGGGGTGCTCGGAATTCTTCTCCAGGGCCTGGGCAACGGCCAGGAATTCCTCCTCCGTACCGGCTTCGGCCAGGACCAGATCCGTTACCCGGGGTTTGCCTTCCGTCAGGGTTCCCGTCTTGTCCAGGACAACGGTATGCACCTGGTGCAAGATCTCCAAAGCCTCGGCGGACTTTACCAGGATGCCCTTTTCTGCTCCTCTCCCGGTACCAACCATAATGGCAACGGGGGTCGCCAGGCCCAGGGCACAGGGGCAGGAAATAACCAGCACCGTTATGCCCATGGAGAGGGCAAATTCAAAGCTGGCCCCGGCAAGGAGCCAGGCCGCCGTTGCCAGCACCGCAATGGCAATCACTATGGGGACGAAGACGGCACTGATTTTATCCGCCAGCCGGGCAATGGGCGCCTTGGTGGCACTGGCGTCTTCCACCAGGGCAATTATCTTGGCCAGGGTGGTATCGGCGCCGACGTGGGTCGCCCTGAACTTAAAGGCCCCTCCCTGGTTAATGGTGGCCGTGCTCACCCGGTCTCCCACCTGCTTTTCCACCGGAATGCTCTCACCGGTTAAGGCAGACTCATCGACGAAGGAGTGCCCCTCGATGATTACCCCATCTACAGGCAGGGAATCCCCCGGCTTGATGCTGATTATATCCCCCACCTCCACCAATTCCACCGGAATCAGTTCTTCCTCACCGTTTCTCACCACCCGGGCCATCTTTGGCGCCAGGTCCATCAATCTCTTTATCGCCTCGGAGGTCTTCCCCTTGGACCGGGCCTCCAGGAATTTCCCTACGGTAATGAGGGTGAGGATCATGGCTGCCGATTCAAAATAGAGATCGTGGTAGTATCTCTCAACCAGGGCCCAGTCGCCGGCCCCCAAACCATGACTCATGCGGAAAATGGCAATGATGCCATAGATCAGGGCGGCCCCGGAGCCGATGGCAATGAGGGAATCCATATTGGGCTGTCCCTTGAAAAGGGTCCTAAAGCCCACGGTAAAAAACTTGCGGTTGACAAAGATAACGGGTATGGTCAGTAAAAACTGTAGAAAGGCAAAGGAAACAGCGTTTTCCCTGCCCGTTACAAAGGCCGGCAGGGGCAAATTGAACATTTCCCCCATGGAGACATACATCAAGGGCAGCATAAAGAGGAGGGAGGCTATCAGCCGCTCCTTCAGCTCTTCAGCTTCCTCGAGGAGGGGGTTTTCAGCCGCCTCGGCCTTTGCCGCTCCTTTTGCTCCCGGTTCAGCCTTCAATGCCGCTCCGTATCCGGCATCGGTTACCGCCGCTATTATATCGGCGGCAGAAACCTGCCCTTCATCGTAGGTCACCTGCATGCTGTTGGTCAGTAGATTGACGCTGACCTCTTCCACTCCCGGTACCTTTTTTACACTGCGCTCCACTGCAATAGAACAGGCCGCACAGGTCATCCCTGTTACATCGTATTTTTCTGTCGTTGCCATGGCCCATCTTACCTCCCTTCTACCCCCACGGGGTATATGTGTTCTAATCGTACACCTATTTTCCCCTGCTGTCAATAGTTTAATAATTTTTTTATAAATCCTTGCGGTGGTCGGTTCCCAGTATAAGGAGTAAGAAGGGGCCGATGCCTGCTAAGAAGAACACCCTCACAGACCCCCGTGAAAGAACACCCCCTGGTGTAACTTCCTTTACACCAGGGGGTTCTGCCCAAAATAGTTTATTGTTCTTTTTCCTACGCCCGGCCGCTGGCCTGCCGGCACCCGGTCAACGCCCTTCCAACTGCTGTCAATGCTACATCTGTTTTGCCAGAATGGAAGCGGCGGTGAGGGCCGATTTTACCTCCAGTTCGCCAAACTCTACCCCCGGCCGCCCGGAAACCAGAATAACTGCCCCCATGGGCTCACTATCGCTTGTAATGGGGGCGATGGCCAGCTGGGAATAGCGGCACTCTCCCTCCTCTTCCCGGAAGATCCTGTAGCCTGCCTTCCGGTCAGGCCAGGAAAGGAGGAACGCCCTCCTTTCCTCCATCGCCTCGATAACAGGGGGGCCGATGCGCTTCTGTAAAAAGTATTTCCTCGGTCCCCCGGCGACGGCCACTATTTTCTCCCGGTCGGAGATAAGGGCAATGTGCCCAAGGACCGCCGCCAGGGCCTCGGCATATTCCTGGGCTAAATCTTCCAATTCCTTAATATGGGAATATTTCTTTAGGACCACTTCACCTTCCCGGGCCACAAAAATCTCCAGGGGATCTCCATCCCTAATCCGCAAGGTCCTCCGAACCTCCTTGGGAATTACGATGCGACCCAGATTATCGATTCTGCGGACAGTACTCGTCGCCTTCATTTGGTCTCTCCTCCTCAACTGCAGGGAAAAATTGCTGTCTTGCTCTCTCTTCTGCTTTTGCTTAATTATAGCTGAGAATTATTACCTGCCCTTTGCGAAAAAACAAGGATTTATTGCTGAATTGTTAACAATTGTTACAAAGAAAAAACCACCAGCCGCCGCTAAAGCTGGTGGTTGTACAATTATGCCTAGATTGTTCTCTACCCCGACTGGTCCAGGAGGGGAAAGGTAATTGTGAAGGTGGTCCCTTCCCCCAACCGGCTCGCCACATCTATCTTGCCCCCCTGGAGCTGGACTAGTTTCTTCACAATCACCAGGCCCAAACCGCTTCCCTTGGCATCGGGCCGATTCCTGGCCTGGTAGAAGCGCTCCCAGATATGGGGGAGATCTTCCGGGGCTATACCTATGCCGTTGTCCTCTATAGTCAATACTGCTTCTTCCCCCTGCCGGGCTGCCACCCTCACCCTGATGGTGCCCTTTTCAGTAGCAGCAATGGCATTTTTCAGCAGGTTCCTGATAATCTGCTCCATCCGATCGGCGTCGCCCAGCACCCTGGCCCTGTCGGCCTTCTTCTCAAAGAGAATAGAGGTCCCCCTCTCCCGGGCCGCCGCCTCCATGGACACAGCCACACCCTGGGCCAGGGCCACCAGATCCAGGGGCACTTTTTCCACGGTGAAATTGCCGCTTTCCAGGCGGCTCAAGGCCAGTAGATCGTCAACCAGCCTGGCCATGTGCAGGGTTTGGGTGTAAATGGTGTCTAAATACCGCTCCCGCAAAGGGGTGTCCTGGACAATGCCGTCCCGGATGGCCTCGACAAAGCCCTGGACCGTTGTCAGGGGGGTCCTCAGCTCGTGGGAGATCTCGGCAAAGAGGCGGGCCCTCTCTTCTTCGGTCCGGCGGCTTTCAGCCAGGATCAGCTGGTGCCTCAGGGCCAATTTTTTCAGCTGCCCGGCCAGGGTGTTGATTTCATCCAGGGGATCCTCTTCAATGCTGACATCGCCGCCCCGGCTGATCTCCGCCACGGTGGTCGCCAGGCGGGAAATGGGGCGGGAGATGTGCATGGCCAGGTAAACGGAAAGGATAATGATAACAACCAGGATGATCATCCCGCCCACAACCAGGTAGAGGCGGGTTTTGCTCAGGGCCAGGTCGAGGCTGGCCGGTTTTGCCTCCAGCAGAATGCCAAATCCTATAGCCTCATCTTCCTTCCCCATGGGAACGAGGGCATTGAAGACCAGTTGACCCGTTTCCCGGTCCACCGACCGGGTCGCGGCCGTCTCGCCAGCAGCGATGGTTTTTACAAATCTTTCCTCGACCTTGCTCCCCGGCACTACTTCCTGCTCCGCCGAGGTGCCCAGGATGGTCCCCTCCAGGTCAAAGATGGTGATCCGGGCATCAAAGGTATCGGCCAAAAACTTCAGCAATTCCTGCCTCTTCTGGTCTTCACCACCGGCCTCCCCGGCCGGGTTCACCTGCTGGAGGAGAGCATAGTTTACCCGTTTAGCCTTGCGCAGTAACTCCTGTTCCGCCTGGGCATAGGTTACCTGGCGCACCATAAGGCCGGCCAAAAAGGACATGGCCAGGAGGGCAACGACAAAGGCCGTCACGTTGGTAAAGAGGATCCGGGTATATATATTCTTGTTGAACTGTTCCTGGATCAGTCCCGTTACTTTAGAGAAAAACCGGCGGGTGCTATCCAGAAACAGCCTATAAACATCCCCACCGGACCGGACATTTTTTTTCACGACCTCTTTTCTCCTCCTTCAAGAGGAGGTGTAAACTGGTATCCTACCCCCCACACCGTGGTCAGGTACTCGTGCTTTAAGGGCTCTAGCTTTTTCCGCAGCCTGCGGATATGCACGTCTACCGTCCGCTGATCGCCGAAATAGTCGTAGCCCCAAACGGCCGCCAGCAGTTCCTCCCGGGTGAAGACCCGGCGGGGATTCTGGGCGAGGAAATAGAGGAGATCGAACTCCCGGGGGGTTACTTCCGTTTTCATACCCGCCACCAAAAGGGTCCTTATATCGGCCTGGATTTCCAAGCCGGGGTATTTCAGCCGCCATTCCTTGTCCGGGTCCATGGCCTGGCTCCGGCGGAGGACCGCCTTGATCCGGGCCACCAGTTCCCGGGGGCTGAAGGGTTTGGCCACATAGTCATCGGCCCCCATTTCCAGCCCCAGAACCCGGTCTGCTTCTTCCCCCTTAGCCGTCAGCATGATGATGGGGACCATGCGTATCGCCCTGAGCTCCCGGCACAGGGTGAGGCCATCCTTGCCGGGCAGCATGATATCGAGGATCACCACATCGGGATTCTCCCGGTCAAAGGCAGGCAGGGCCAGGTCGCCGTGATCTATGCCAATGACCTCAAACCCTTCCCTTTCCCCATATAGCTTAACCAATTCCAGTACATTTGGATCATCATCAACCAGCAAAACCTTACCCCAATAGGCCATAATATATCCCCTCAATCTTCCTTTGCTATAGTCAGACGCAAGAGAGAAAAATTGGTTCCCTAGTGCCTTTCTTACTTCCTGCACGAGGAGCCTCTTCACTCCGTGTATCTCTTCTTGGTGACCATCTTGCTTTTACTCTCTTTACAAATAACGGGTTCAACAAACCGGCAATCAGACCCTCCCCAAAAGGCCTAGCAAAAATAGCCAGTATCGTTCTGTTAGGCAAGCCCGAAAGTGGCTCGCCGCCAGGCTAATTAACCCAATCCAAAAAAATCCCATCTAATACAGATGGAAGGAGAGCAGTTGGAATTTAGCGAATTATTGGTTAAGATAAAAGGATTTGGAGAGCCATTTGCGAAAGCGTCTGTTGGTCGAGAGTGCAGGGGAAAATTCCCAGCTCACTTTGTAACCTAAAGTGAAAATGCAATAACAACTTCAATGTCTTAAAGCATTATTGTAGATAAAAACAAACCCGAACCTTTCTGCCATCGTAAAAGGTTCGGGCTTTGCCTTTTGGTGGAGCTGAGGGGAGTCGAACCCCTGACCTCCTGAATGCCATTCAGGCGCTCTCCCAGCTGAGCTACAGCCCCATGCTATTTATTTTGGCGAGTAGACCTGTAAGCCGAGTCCTGTCGAAGATGACCATCTATCTAGGATACCAGTTACCTGGTACCTCCAGCGACCTTACCCGAGGGATCAGCGGGCAACTTCATCCCCCTCCTATTCGGTCTTGCTCCAGGTGGGGTTTACCGAGCCGGTTAGTCGCCTAACCGCTGGTGAGCTCTTACCTCACCATTCCACCCTTACCGGGACCCTGTTTGACAACAGAGACCAGGCGGTATGTTTCTGTGGCACTATCCTTGGGGTTACCCCCACTGGGCGTTACCCAGCACCCTGCCCTGCGGAGCTCGGACTTTCCTCAAGGGCGGCCTTTCGGCACCTGCCCTTGCGGTCATCCAGTCTACTCACCAGTATTTCTTTCTTCCGGATACATATGATAACATCTCCCGGCAGTTCTGTCAAGGACTGTGGCAAAACGC